>PWWM01000176.1 GCA_003561495.1 Gammaproteobacteria bacterium | reverse complement strand
GAGCGACGACCTTGCCACGTCGGGTAATTCGCACCTTCTCCCCACGCTCCACGGCTTCGAGCAGTGCCGCCAGATTGTGCTGTACATGCCTGACGTTGTATTCTTTCATGTTAGACATAATGCATTACATTTTCCAAGAGGTCAACCAATTGTTCGGGAGTAAGCCAACGATTTCCAGCTCCTTGTCCCCGACCGAAATGCCTGCCAGCCACTTGTTCAGAAAACCGCCTTCCATGGGAATGGCCTCGATCTGCTACCACACCCAGTCCGGCCTTTGCCACAGCTGAGGAGACGGGATAATCCGGTCGACCTCGTCCTTGGTTTTGCCCTTGCGTTCGGCCTTGTTGACGTAGCGTAGGTCGGGTAGAGCGCGGATATGCGGAGTTGATTGTGCCCTGCCCTGCTTCCTGGATTGTGCGAACCGCTGTGGTATGACCCGAGCGCCCGTTCCTGCAGGCGCTTGTGATCGCTGGTCATGCTCGCAGAGTTATTCAGAGGCTACTTAGCGAGGGCGTCCCACCGGAATGATTTAAAGGGGCAGCCTGAGAGATCATGTCCTGGCCCAGTGCGGCGCGGGCCAGTGCGAAACGTCGATCATTTGATGCAATCTTCTTGAGGCGGTGTTCGGTGGGCTGGTAGTGAAATACGCCGCGCTGGTCGATTAGATAGAGTTCAAGTGGATAGGTTGGACCGGCTGAAGGCACCGCACGAAGGTTTCGTCTGGATTCCGTGATGCCCTGGGCCGACCAGAGCAGCCGGCTGATGACTTCGTCGGACAGACGCTGGCCGGAGAAACGGCGCACGGAGCGTCGTGCCCCGATGGCGTCTTCGACGGAGACGTTGGAGGATTCCACAGGTTCAGGCAGTTGGATGTGTTCCCGGTCCATCGCTACAACCTGCGTGGCTGCGCCAAAGCTTAGTAAAAATGAGGCCAAGACCAGGATCTTCTGAATCAGACCAGCTTCGAGCTTTTCATTGGCCTTGCGCTCGACTTTGTTGACGCAGGCTGGATTGACCTTGGCGAAGTGCGAATCCAGAAAAGGTTGTCTGGTCATGTTCAATTCCTTGCGAATTGGGAATTCAGGGTATGAAAGTTGAGACTCTGTAGTCAAAGGCCCTGGCGACAACGCTCGCGTCTTTCGGCGCCAGCCCGGCCAGCAGATTCAGGTATTCCAGGATCTGGTCAACCCGGATAGCCGTCTCAAGGAGCAGGATCTGGTATCCGACGCACCCGGTCGGGGGATGAATCGCCCTCGGTCCAGTCGGTTCGCCATGAGCGAGCCGATTTCGCAGCGTGAGCAATCCGAGAGGACTTTCGCACAGCGAATCGCCGAATTCCTTGTTACCGCCCGACGCCGAGGCGACGTTCAACGGTTGCACCTGGTCGCCGCCCCGCATTTTCTCGGCCTGCTACGCGCCGGCCTGGACAAGGACACACGCGCCATCGTCGGCAGCGAGACACCGAAAAACGTGGTGCGATTGGATCCAGAGGCCTTGCGCGCCCTGTTACCTGAGTACCTGTAATCTCCGAGTCGGAGTCGCGGAAAAACAAACTTTCTCAGCCCGGATGCAATAGGCTGGAGGCTGGTGAATTCGTTGAGCGACCCATGCTCGAAAAACGCCTCAATCGCGGGCGGGCCACCCTGTTCTACCGGCTCTGGCCTGCCGAAAACAGTCGCAAGCTGCTGGTCCTGTGCCACGGCCTGGCCAGCAACGGTACGCGCTGGCGCGAGTTTGCCGAGGCCACCGCCGGGCAACGCAACTGGAACCTGTTGTGTCCGGATCTGCGCGGTCACGGAAAATCGGCCTGGCGCGGGCGCATTCATTCGGAAATCTGGTGCGATGATCTGGCTGAACTGCTGGATGCGGAGGGATTCGAGCAGGCCGTGATAGGCGGTCATTGCCTGGGCGCCAACCTGGCGTTGCGTTTCGCCCGGCGCTATCCGGAGCGCACCGCCGGGCTGGTGCTAGTCGAGCCGATGCTGCCACCCGCCATGGGTCGCAAGATGAAGCTGCTGCGGCGCTGTCGTTATCTGCTGCTATTGAGTTCGTTCGCCATTCTGGGTCTGAATGCCCTAGGCGTGAGTCGCCGGGAACTGCCTCCACTGGATCTGACCGAGCTGGATAAACACACCCGGGAGCAATTTCGCCGCCTTGGCCCGCACGCGGCCATTCGCAAACGCTATGGCCGGCCTAGCAAGGACCGCCTGTACATGCACACCGCCGCCTATCTGCAGGCCTTAAACGAGGTGTTGCGACCTCTGGGAGGACTCGAGGACATCCAGGCGCCTGCCCTGGCGCTACTGTCATCCGGTGGCTTGTTCGGTGATATACCGATCACGTATCGGGCGCTGGCGGCCATGCCGGCAGTGAAAATCGTCGAGCTGGACGCCATGCACTGGATACCCACCGAACAGCCCGAGGCCATGGTCGATGCCATTGGCCAATGGCTGGGGTCGGTGTCCGGGTGAAAGGGCCTGTCAAAGCAGATCCCGCGGAATGGTTTCGTCCCAGTTTTTGCTCAGGACTCGACGCTCGCCGTGAGCGAAGTTCTGATAGATATCCATGTTCGCATGAACCAGAAAATGCCCTGGCGTCGAAGTCACCACGGTGCGTGTGACTGAACGAATCGCCCAGTCGCCGCGTTTGAGTGCGCGTTCGGATACCACTTCGGCTCGAGGAGAGGTGAAATCATCGGCCGTGGTGCTGTAGGTTTCCACGGTGCGCTTGCTCACTTGCAGGTCGATGTCTTCGAGTCGATAGACGCCGTCGTCATTGATCACTTCCAGGGTCGAACGGTCGGCGGCCAAATCGCGATGAACCAGCCAGTTTCGATGCGGAGGCTCGATGCGCGTCATCTTGCCGGGTCGGGTCCCTTCCGGAGGGTCGAACGCGATCAGGTGGCGATCGCTGTCGCGCGGCGGGCGCTCGGGCAGCACCAGTCGGCAGCCGTGGGTGTGGACGCTCAGGCACACCGGCTCCGGCGGTGGCCAGGCCAGCGGCCAGTAGGAAGTCGACAGTGACAATCGCAGTCGGTGACCGGCGGGGAAGGAATGGGCAATGCCGTTGAGTGTGACTGCTGCACGGTACTTGCGCCCCGGTTCCAGAGGCTGCGGATGCTCACTGCCCTGATAGTGGGTCAGATTGAGCAGACCATAGGTGACTCGAGTGGCCTTGTCGTCGGCGGCCACATCGGACAGACGCACGGCGACCATGGCCACGGGACGATCAGACGAGAATTCCAGCTCAAGTCGGCTCTCACCCATGATTTCAAGCTGCTGATCAAGCGGAGCACTCTCGAACACCAGGGCGCCCCCGTCTTCCTCGCGCTGGTCATGGGCCAGATCCGGTCCGGCGGCATACGAGCACCATTTGCCGGCAAACAGGCCCACGGTCAGCGGGGAACGTATCGTGGCGATGTATTCCTGCCCCTCCGGGCGGGCGCACTCTTCTTCCAGGCCGGTACGACACAAGGCGTAGCTGCGGTCCCTGATCTGGGTACTTGGCCAGGACGGTTCGGCCACCCAGCGGCCGGGGCGTTGCTGGTAGTGGGTCACCGGCGGCACGCTGTCCTGCATCCAGACTTTCAGCATGGGCTCTTCGGTGATGCCGGTGTCCTGCTGCCCCAGCCAGTGGTCCCACCAGCGACGCACTTCCTGAAGAAAGCCGATCGCCGGACCGGGAACGCCCTGGTGCGGATACTTGTGGCTCCAGGGCCCGATCAGGCCCTTGCGTGGCACATCGAGATTGGCCATCAGTCGGAACACCACGTTGGAATAACCATCCGCCCAGCCACTGACCGCGTAGACCGGACACTGGATCGCGCCATAGTCCTCGCGCACCGAGGCATGACGCCAGAATTCGTCCCGGCGTTGGTGGCGCAACCATTTCTCCAGCCACAGACCGCTGCCATTGAGGCGTTCGAACCACATTTCGCGCCATTGGTCGCCGACCAGTTCGGGATCCGGCGGCAGCGTATTGTAGGCAAACATCACCGACGCCCAGGAGATGTTGTCGCCAAGCAGGCAACCGCCCATGTGATGCACGTCATCGGCGTAGCGGTCGTCGGAGGCGCATACCGCAACCACCGCCTTGAGCTCCGGTGGTTGCATGGCGGCGATCTGCAGCCCATTGAACCCACCCCAGGAAATGCCGATCATGCCGATGCGTCCGTTGCACCAGGGCTGGCGTCCCAGCCAGGCCAACACTTCGCAACCATCATCGAGTTCCTGCTGCAGATATTCATCTTCCAGCACCCCGTCCGATTCACCGCTACCGCGCAGGTCCACGCGAATACTTGCGAAGCCGTGGCCGGCCATGTAGGGATGCATGACTTCATCGCGCTGGGCAGTCCCGAATCGCTTGCGATAGGGAATGTATTCCACGACCGCCGGCACGGGCCGGTCGGTGTGCGGTCGCCAGATCCGCGCGGCCAGGTGGACACCGTCGGCCATGGGGATCAGGACGTTGGCCTCCTCATCGACGCCAAAGGGTAATTTCCTGACAAACTTCATCGTGCCACCTTGCGCTGCGGGCTGATCCGGAATCCCAGGCGTTCAATGACATCCTGGTACTTGGTCAGCAACTCCTGCTCATTGCTGCCCCCGAGAAAGACTTCGGCGACCTCGAAGCTGTAACTGTCCTGCAAGTCCAGGTCACTGAGATGAGTACCCTGGGTGGCGAGGATGCGAATGCGCGCCTCAGGGTAAAGTTGCTGAATTTTTTCAACATCCTCCCTGGTCGGCACATGCTCGATCAGGCCGTCTTCAAAGTAGCGCAGCATGAATTTGGCCGCCAGGTCAAATTCGCCCTGACGATGGGGAAAGTCCGGCTTGCGCCCCAGGGCCAGATGCAGCGGGACTTTCTGATTGGTGGCGCCATCGACCATGAGGAAAAGCGGGGAATGAGATTTGGAGATTCGTGCATTGATCTCGAGCACCCGAATCCGGTCGCTGTCGGGGTCCCAGTAGAATTCGATATTGAATGCCCCACCCTCGTAGCCGATTCCCAGCATCAACCGGCGAGTGGCCTCGATCATGCGCTGCTGCACCGTCTCGGGCAACCTGGATGGATACTGGTAGCGACTGAACGAGGAATTGTAAAGACCGGCACGAATCGAATCGACAACGCCGAAAACCGTGATCTCGCCCTTCCAGCCATAGCCCTCGAGCGTGCATTGCTCACCCTGCGAGACCAGCTCTTCGGCGATACAGTGGTACCCGTCGATTTCGGCGATTTCATCGGGCAGGTCGACATGGGCGAGAAATTCATTCATTGGCCGGCCCATGATGCCGATCTTCTCGCGAATCCTGGGCAGGTGCGCCAACAGTGTTTCGGGACGATCGATATAGTAGCCGAGGAAGGAGGAATGGGACTTGATCGGCTTGATCCAGAACGGGTAGTCCAGCTCCACGGTCGCCAATGGGTCGGAATCGAATGGATTGATGACCTGAAACCGACCGATCAACTCAGGCGCGATAGCCGCCTGTTCCAGTCTTGACCAGTACTTGTGTTCGCAGCGTGCGACCGCCTCGAGCGGTGGACCGGGCAGTCCGTAAGTCCGGGCGATCAGCGGCACGGCCAGGGAGGTCGGCAGGTCCCAGTAGCCCATCACGCCATCGACCGAGTCAGGAAAGTTACGGAACAATCTGCCCGCGTGCTCGCACATTTCTTCCATGCTCGGATACTCGAGATCCGGCGGATGGACGATCTCGGAAGTTTTGTACAGTGTCAGGAACTGGTAGTCACTGCCTTCATCTTCAATCGTCTCGAGCAGATCCTGATGAAAGCGATCCAGGCCCATGACGAATACATTGCTCACGCTCTTCTCCGCTGAACTGTGCATGCCCATCCCTACCCTAGCAATTCATGGAATGCGAGCAGTTGACAGCCATCAAAGTACAGCCGGATTTTGTGCCGCGACAGACGAATTCAGCCTGATTTGGGCCGGACCAGGGGCATCATCGGCGTTTCCAAAACAGGCGACCCGGATATCCGGGTCGCCTTCCTTCCAACGCCTACTTGATCAGCTCTGCCTGAAGGCAGTGGTGCGCAACCGCATGCCCGCGATCATCAGCAGGAGTAGACCAAGCACTAGCAGACCGAAAGGCCCGGCCACCGGTATCGCGATGGCCGGTTCGTCAGGTGCTGTTACGGTAACATCGGCATTGTCGCTGACCGGTTCGACATTGTCGCCATCGGCTGTTGCGATATTGGGAATGGTGTCGCCGCCGATGGCCGGATCATCGAGCACGGTGACGGTGATGATGGCCTCGAAGCTTGCATTCTGGGCCATGTCGCCGATCTGGCAGGTCACCACGCCACCGACATGGCTGCAATCGCCGGCCGGGCTGACCGAATCGAAGATCAGGCGAGCATCCAGCTCATCGGTCAGCACCACGTTCTCGGCCGTGGCGGGGCCCAGGCTGGTCACAGTGACAATATACTGAAAGGTTTCACCGAGTTCGACATTGGCTTGCGAAGCGGTCTTGTCAATGGCAAGGTCAGCCGGTTGCCGTTGATTGGTGAATGTGCATACGACGTCCTCGCCAGCCGCTACATCGATCGAGGCGGTCGCGGTTCCGAGATCTACCGCGGACTCGTTGTCACAGGACAGATCAATCAGCTCCCAGCCGCCCGGTACGCCTTCAATCACGGTGTAGCTGCCGGGCAGCAGCTCGCCGAAGGTCTCGCTGCCGGTGCCGCCGCTGGTGGCGATGGAAAACAGGCCGAAATCACCGCCGAAGTTGAAGCTGTCATCGCCGCCCAGCGCGTCCTTGACAATGGTGACGCTGCCCAGTTGGGTGTTGGTGAAAGTGCAGCGTGCCTCTTCCCCGGCAGCAAGAAACACGCCCGCACTGATGTGCCCAATCTCGAACGTGCTGCCGGGGCCGTCCGAATCACATGACAAGTCGGTTAGCGCCCATCCCATGGGCAGGATTTC
>PWWM01000104.1 GCA_003561495.1 Gammaproteobacteria bacterium | reverse complement strand
CGTGGTGACTGTCTGCTTCAATCCGGAGACTGCAGATACGTTCACCGAGACCCTGACTGCGCCCAGTGATGTGAATACGGCCACCGCCACCATCGAAGGCGAAGGCACGGCCACTGCCGACGTTACCGTCACCCCGCCGTTCGGCCCTGTCAATCTGGGTTTTGGCGAACAGGGTGAAGTGATCACGGCCAACGGTCTTGCGGAGAACAGTGGTTCGGCCGATGCTGATCTGTCCTGCTCCGCGAGTGGCGACACCGACATCATCACCACGGACCCGGATCCGCTGGCAGCGACCATTCCGGCGAATGATGAAGTGGCCTTCTCGATCAGCTGTGCGCTGCCGGAAGACGGTGAAGAAGGCGATGAGTTCAGCATCACCCTGTCATGCGATCTTGACGGTGAGTTTGCCGGTGAGCACGTCATCACCTGCGGCATCTCCACCTTCGAGCCGCTGCCGGTTCCGACCATGCAAGCCTGGGCCCTGGCACTGTTCGCCCTGCTCATGCTGCTGGCCGGTGGTATCGGCATCCGCTACTTCCGCGCCGACTGAGCAGTAAGCTCTCCGACCGGGTCTTCCGGTTGGGGAATTGAATGAGGAAACCGCCGGGCCTTCGAGTCCGGCGGTTTTCTTTTGGGGAGACGGGAGACGGGAGACGGGAGAGGTGAAAGGGCTAACGGGTTAACGGGCTAACGGGCTAACGGGTTTTCCTTGCACCTTGTACCTTGTACCTTGAGCCTTTCCCGTAAACCGTAAACCGGAAGCCCATTAGCCCATTAGCCCATTAGCCCTCTTCCGCCCAACCACTCCCTCGCATCCTCCGCATCCCCCTCAAACCAAGCCCTCGCCGACCCCAACCTGAACGTATACCCCCACGCATCCATATCCTGCATGCATTGGGCGCTGCTGTAGCCTTCAATGGTGTCGGCGAGCAGGATCTGCAGGTAGCAGACGGCGTTTTCCTCGTCGTAATCGCCGCCGGCGTTGGTGTGCAGGTTGGCTCGACGGTTCTCATCCATGCACAGGTAGTGGCAGGCTTCATGGAGAATGGAGTGGATCGGGGTGTCCGGGCGGGCGTAGAGGCGGTTTTCGATCAGGCCGGCTTCGTCGTCGCCCCAGAAACTGCCGGGAATTTCACGGTCCGCATCGATCATGACGAGTTCCAGGCCATGCCTGCCTAGAAAGTCCGCGATTTCAGTCTGAATGGTCTCTTCGAACAGGCGATGGACATCCGGCTCAGGTCTTTCGTACATGACTTCCTTCCCATGGTGGTTCCGGGGCGGGACAGTTTAGAATAGCCGGATGAGCATTGCGCGCTTCATGCAGGATTTCAGTCTGACCGATATCCGGCCGGTGGATTGGCTGCGCTATTTCGGCGTGGTGATCTGGGTGCTGGTATGCATCCCGTTGGCATTGTTGCCGCTGTTGACCAGTGATACGCATGGTACCGGAGCGATCGTGGGCTGGTGGTCGTCGGCCATCCTGTTTCTGCTGGCCTTGCTGCATCCGACCCTGAGACTGCAGATGCGCAGCCCGCTCTGGCGTCGGGTGGCCGTTTTGCTGGTCATGTCGCTGGCGGCCTTCTCGGTCAGCTACTTTACGCGCAGCGGAATGGGCGTGTTGCTGGCCATGGTGGTGGCCGCGATGTTGCCCTGGGTGTTGCCGGCAGTCTTTGGTGTGGCCTGGGTCATCGTGTTGGCAATGGCCTTTGGTTTGTGGGTGATTTTCATGCCCGAAGGCACCTGGTTGCTCGCCCTGGTGTTTGTACTCATGAATCTGGGTCTGGCGCTGTTTCCTTTCATTGCCTCCTTGCTGGCGCTCAAGCAGATGCAGGCCAGGAGTGAGCTTCGGCGGGTCAACTCGGAGTTGCTGGCCACCCAGTCTCTGCTGACGGAAAATACCCGCATTGCCGAAAGAGTTCGCATTTCACGCGAGTTGCACGACCTGGTTGGTCATCATCTGACCGCGCTGAGTCTGAATCTGGAAGTGGCCAGTCATCTGACCGAGGGCAAGAGCCAGGAGCATGTCAACCAGGCGGCCTCGATTGCCCGGCTATTGTTGTCGGACGTACGTGAAGTGGTCAGTGAAATGCGGGAAAATGACCAGGTGGATCTTCGCCGCGCCCTGGAAATGCTGGCCGGCGGGGTGCCGGAGTTGGCGGTGCACCTGGACATTCCTGAGCACCTTTCGCTGACCGATCCGAAACGGGCGCAGATACTGCTGCGCTGTGCCCAGGAAGTGATCACCAATACGGTTCGCCATGCCTCGGCCAGTAATCTCTGGATTTCCCTGCAGAGCGGTCCGGACGGGACGTCCCTGCAGGCGCGTGATGATGGCCAGGGGGTGGTGGATCTGTTGCCGGGCAACGGCCTGAAAGGCATGCGTGAGCGCCTCAGGGAACTGGGTGGGCGCCTGGAGATCGTGACGCGGCCGGGTGCCGGGTTTCAGATCAGGGCATGGATGCCTGGGGAAGGGGCGACATGATCCGGGTGGCACTGGTCGATGATCAAACCCTGGTTCGCCAGGGCGTGCGCTCCCTGCTCGAGCTATCCGATGAAATCAAGGTGATCGGTGAAGCCGCCGATGGTGAAAGCGCCATCGAGACGATTCCGGAAATGAACCCCGACGTGTTGCTGCTGGACATGCGCATGCCCGGCAAGAGCGGCCTGGATGTGATGGTAGAGCTGGGCCAGAAGAATCTGCTGCCTCCGACCATCATTCTCACCACTTTCGACGATGATGAGTTGGTGTTGAGCGGAATCCGTGCCGGCGCGAGAGGCTATCTGCTCAAGGATGTCGCCCTGGAAGAGCTGGTCGATGCGGTCAAGGAAGTGGCCGCCGGCAAAACCATCGTCAAGCCGGCCGTCACGCAGCGCCTGCTCAAGGGCCTGGGGAAGATCAGGACGGAATTTTCCAGTCTGGAACAGCCCGACCCGCTGACCGAGCGAGAAACCGAGATTCTGCGCTTGATGGCCGGCGGATATTCCAACAAGGAAATCGCCAAGGCGTTCAACGTGGCCGAGGGCACCGTCAAGAATCACGTCTCCAATGTGCTGTCCAAGATGGGTGTGCGCGACCGCACACGGGCCGTGCTCAAGGCATTCGAGCTCGGCGTGCTCTAGGGCCCGCAGGCCCGCTCATACTGGATTCTAGGCTAGAATTGGGGGCTGTGATTCATTTCGGGTGTATTTCATGATGATGCGTAAACTGCTCTTGCTGGCCTTGTCCGCCCTGTTCCTGGCTGCTTGCCAACCATCTGAGGATGTGCCGGGGCCCTCTGACATTGTTGCCGAATCGGATGCTGTCCTGGAACAGGCCGAGCAAGTTGACGAGGTCGATCTGCCCGAGGTTCCCGGAGATGGCATTGATGTCGAGCGGTATCGCAGTCATGTGCGTACTTTGGCGTCCGACGAGTTCGAGGGCCGGGCGCCGGGCACCCGTGGAGATCGGCTGACGGTCAACTACCTGGTGCGCCAGTTTTCCGAACTGGGCCTGGAGCCTGGCTACGGTGACAGCTTCCTGCAGCCGGTGCCGATGGTGGAGCTGACTAACGAGATGCGCTCGGACATTGCCATCGAGCACAATGGAGACGCCTATTCCCTGACCTATCCCGAGCAGATGATCATCGGTACTCGCCGCTTGGGCACCGAGCCCCAGGGCATCGAGGATTCCGAACTGGTGTTCGTCGGCTACGGTATCGTGGCCCCGGAGTATGACTGGAACGACTACGAAGGCCTGGATGTGGAAGGCAAGACCGTGGTCATCCTGGTCAACGACCCGGGCTATGCCACCGGTGATGAAAATCTGTTCAACGGCAATGCCATGACCTATTACGGCCGCTGGACCTACAAGTACGAGGAAGCGGCCCGGCAGGGTGCGGCTGCGGCCCTGATCGTGCATGAGACCGAGCCGGCTTCCTATGGCTGGGAAGTGGTGATCAACTCCTGGTCGGGCGCCCAGTTCGAGTTGGGTAACGGGGGTGATGAGCCGGTCATGGCGCTGGAAGGCTGGATCACCCGGGACACGGCCGAGGATCTTTTTGCAAGGGCCGGTCTGGATTTCGATGAACAGAAGACCCGTGCCGAAACCAATGCGTTCACCCCGGTCAGCCTGGGTGGCATGGCCACAGCCAAGGTCCGCAACAGCCAGCGTGAGGGTCAGTCCTACAACGTTCTGGCGACGATTCCAGGGTCCACGCGACCGGAAGAAGCCATCGTCTACATGGCCCACTGGGACCACCTCGGCCGCAATATGGCCATTCCCGGTTCAGCAGGCATCTACAATGGCGCCATTGACAATGCTTCGGGCACGGCGGCCCTGTTCGAGATCGCCCGACTTTACCAGGAAGCCGGCCAGCCCGAGCGTAGTGTGTTGTTTCTGGCCGTAACCCTGGAAGAATATGGGCTGCTGGGTTCGCGCTATTACGTCAACAATCCGGTTTTTCCGGCCGCCCAGACGGTCGCGGCCATCAACATGGATGCGCTCAGCTTTGTCGGCCCCACTCACGATGTCGTCGTGGTTGGATATGGCTCATCGGAGCTTGAGGAGATTCTGGATCGCGCAGTTCAGGCCCAGGATCGGGTCATGGTGCCCGAACCGACGCCGGAGGCAGGATTCTACTATCGCTCCGATCACTTCAACTTTGCCCGTGGCGGCATTCCAGCCCTCTATGCCAAGGGCGGAGTTGACCACCGTGAGCATGGCCGTGAATATGGTCTCCAGCAACAGGCCGACTACACTGCCAACCGCTACCATCGTCCGGCCGATGAATATGATCCGGACTGGGACCTGCGCGGACTGGTCGAAGATCTGGCCTTGCTCTACCAGGTGGGCCGGTACCTGGCCGATGGCGATCAGTGGCCGGAGTGGTACCCCGGCAACGAGTTCAGGGCCATGCGCGAAGCCCAGCGACCCTGACCGATTTTGGTCGTCTAGTGCCCTTTTTCTGGTCACCGGGTCGGGCATGCCTCGCGACCCGGTGACCAGACCAGTGTGGTTGCCTTCCCAATCGTGACATCAAAGTTGCGTTTCAGGTCAGGGTTCGGCGGGGATGGTATGTTAATTGCATACCTCTACCCATGAATGCACTGATTACAGCAAGCCTGTCGCAAGTCTCACCGCCGAGAAGCGGTGGCAATCGCGCCTTGCTGCGCAAAGCCAGGGCTTTCGAGCATGCCATGATCGGTATGGCGCTGGTGGATCTTCAGGGGCGCTGGATCGAAGTCAATGAACGCTTTTGCCAGATGCTGGGCTACCGACGCTCGGCCCTGCTGGTACGATCTTATGAGTCCTTGACCTTTACTGATGATCTGGAGATCAGCCGGAGGTGTCTTGACCGGTTGCGATCCGGTGAGGTGGAGTCTGTCGAATTCGAAAAGCGTTACCTGCATGCTGACGGGCGGATTGTCTGGGCGCAGATTCATGCCGCCGTGGTTCGACCCGAAAGCGGCGAGATCCCCTTCATCATCAGCCAGGCGCTGGATATCACCAAGCAGCGAGAGGTTCGTGAGGCGCTCGAAGAGAGTGAGTCACTGCTCCGCGTGGCCGTGGCCGGGGCGGACCTGGGGATGTGGCACTGGCAGGAATCGACCGATGAGTTCATCTTCAATGAACGCGCCCTGCGCCTGCTTGGCTATGAAAAAGGCGATGTCAGTACCCGTCTGAACTCGATACTGGGTCTGGTCCATCCTGATGACCGGCAGCGTCTGGCGGATGAAATGGCCGCTCATCTCAAGGGCCGGCGCTCGGGCATAGATCGAGTACTGCGCTTCCGGCGTCGCGATGGCAGTTACATGTGGCTGCTTGTGCGTGGTCAAGTCACCCGGCGCGATGATCAGGGCTGGGCACAGCAGGTCAGTGGCACGATCATGGATGTGACCAAGTGGAAGGACCTGGAGCGGCGTCTGACGCGCCTAGCCACCACCGATGAATTGACGGGTCTGCTGAATCGCCGTTCAGGCATGTCGGCATTGAAACAGGCCATCCAGTCCAGTGTGCGAACCGGTGAGCCAATGAGTATGGTTTTGCTTGATGTTGATCACTTCAAGGCCATCAATGACAGTCTGGGTCATCAGGGGGGAGATGAGGTGCTCAAGTCATTGGGCGTATTTCTCAGGAAAAACCTGCGCAGTGGTGACCATGCGGTTCGCTGGGGGGGAGAAGAGTTTGCCATTATTCTGCCAGGCACGGGAAGCGCAGGGGCGCACTCACAGGCCCACCGTCTGTTCAGCTCGATTGAATCAATGAGCGACGGAATCGAGGGGTTGGACCAATTGACAGTCAGCATGGGTGTTGCAACCCGTCAAGAGTCTGAAACCGCCGATAGCCTGATGAAGCGTGCGGATGCATTGATGTATCGGGCCAAGTCGGCTGGTCGCAACAACATCCAGTTCGACTGAAGCCGGAGTTTTGCTCAGGCTCTCCCCACGTCAACATCGTGAGGGGAGTGCAGGTACTCACTGTCACCGGCTGACTGCCGGATCAGTGCCATCAGCTCATCCAGGCGCTCCCGCGAACTCAGCAAATCATCGTTGTTGGGCTGATCCTGGGGTTGGTGGGCGTAAAGCCAGAAATGGACCGCACCGGCAATCAGGCCATCGGCCAGCGCCCACGGGTCGGCATTCGGATTGTCCGCGGCCAGGCGATTGCCCAGATCCACCACCTCGTCGGCAGCGTCGTCGAACAGGGCGGCATTGAGGTCGTCCAGATCCGGCTCCATGAGTCTTCTCCTTTAGTCAGTATTCGCGGACGGTTTACGGGACAAGGTCTCCCGGGCCAGCCTTGTGCCCAGGTCAATCACGTTCCGCGCCCGATGAAATTCGTGGGCCATGCACACATTCTTCGGTACCCGGATGACCAGGTCCGGCTGAAAAATGGCCAAATGTTGTCGCGTCAGGGCAGCTTCCATGGTATCAAGAGAACGCATCAAGACGGCGATCAGTCCGGGCTGGCTTTCCTCGGGCTTGTTGTCGCTGGAGTAACTGTCGATGAACTCCTTGAGTTTACCCACGATATTGGATGCCTTGTCGGCATCGTCGGCCTGGTCGCGATCCAGTTGCGGGTCGGGAGGACCGTTGACGTCGACCACCACGGTCATGTCGGTCACGCTGCGTAGCGTGGGCGCCACCGGAATCGGATTGAGCAATCCACCGTCGACCAGGGTGCGATCCCGGTAATGGTGGGGCGTGAACAGGCCGGGAATGGCGATCGAAGCGCGGATGGCATCGAACAGTGGACCTCGATCCAGCCAGATTTCGCGACCATGATCGATATCCACAGCCACCGCCGTGAAATCGCGTGACAGGTCCCGGATGTCCAGCTCGCCGACTAGCTCTGACAGCTTGGAGATGATCCGCTTGCCCTTGATCAGTCCACCCCCGGAGAAGGTCCAGTCAACCAGCGACAGGACATCGGACTGCTCCAGCCCGCATACCCATTCTTCATAGGCATCCAGCTTGCCGGCAGCGTAAATGCCGCCGACCAGGGCGCCCATGGAACTGCCGGCAATGGCCTCGATCCGGGCGTCCGCCTCTTCCAGCATACGAATCACTCCGATATGCGCCAGTCCGCGCGCACCCCCGGAGCCCAGAACCAGTGAGATTATCTTGCCTGAAAGTGAAGCGTCAGAAGTCATGAAAGAATTCTAGCGCCGAAAAGGTCGCGCTTGCACGATGATAGCGGTGCTGGCAAGCTTGACGGATGACCAGCAACGCCGCCTACCGCAAACAATATCGCCACGAACACATCGGTCCGCGTTATTCCGGACGAGTTCACCTGGCATTCGTGATCACATTCAGCCTGGGCGGCATTGCCTTGTCTATCGGGCAACTGGAAGCCGTACAGCCACTGGAATGGCTGACTTTGCCGCTGGCCTTTCTGTACGCCAACCTGGTCGAGTACGCCGGCCATCGCTGGGTCATGCACCGGAAGGTCCCGGGCCTGGGCCTGGTTTACAGGCGCCATGCCGGTCAACATCACCGATTCTTCACCGATCAGCACATGGCCCTGGAGGGCTGGCGTGACTGCAAGGTGGTGTTATTCCCGGTCGTGCTGATGGTGTTTTTCTTTGGCGCCTTTGCCCTGCCGCTCGGTCTGTTGCTGGCCTGGTTGACCACCGCCAATGTCGCCTGGCTGTTCGTCATAGTCGCACTGGGCTATTACCTCAACTACGAACTGTTGCACCTGGCTTATCATTTGCCGGATGATTCGCGCCTTTCCAGGTTGCCCTTGCTCAGGCGCTTGCGCCGCTTGCATCACCTCCATCACGATCCGAAGCTGATGGCCAGCAAGAATTTCAACATCACCTACCCGATCGGTGACTGGCTGTTCAAGACGCGAGCGTAGGTCGGGGCAGGTCCCGGACCTACGGTTTTGAAACGGATTCAATCATGCCGTGGCGTTCGCGGCCGAGGATTCGCTGGACCATTCGTACGAAATCATCGCCGATCAGGTAAAGAATCGGGATCAGACCCAGGGTGATGATGGTGGCGAACACGATACCGAATGCCAGCGAAGTGGCCATGGGAATGACGATCTGGGCCTGCAGGCTGGTCTCGAAGAAAATGATCGGCGCCAGTCCCAGGAAAGTGGTCAGAGAGGTCAGGATGATGGCCCGGAAACGTGCCCGGGTAGCCTTTATGGCGGCCTCGATCCGGGCCTGGCCCTCGCGCCGATGACGATTGACGAAATCCACCAGGATCAGGCTGTCATTGACCACCACGCCGGCCAGCGCGATGATCCCGAACAGACTGAGCATGCTGATCGGCAGTCCCAGCAGCCAGTGACCGAAAATGGCTCCGATCATGCCAAACGGAATCACCGACATGATCAGCAGCGGCTGCAGGTAGGATTTCAGCGGGATGGCGATCAGGGCATAGATCAGGAACAGGGCAAAAAGGGTGCCCCATAACAGGTCGGCCTGGACTTCCTGCTGGCTGCGAGTGGCGCCGGCCAGGCGGTAACGTACACCGGTATATTCGGCCTCGAGCCGCGGCAGGTGGATTTCGCGCAGCTCGCTGGAGATGCGTCCCGGTTCGGCGATATCCTTGTCGACGCGCGCGGTCACACTGATCGAGCGTTCCCGGTCGAATCGCCGGATACTGGCCGGACTGGAGGCGACCACGACATCGGCGACCGCCCCGAAGGGCACTTCCTGGCCGTCGGCGGTACGGATACGCATGGCTTCCAGGTAGCCTTCGGACTGGCGCTGTTCACGCGGATAGCGCACCATGACCCGGACATCGTCCTGGCCGCGCTGTATGCGCTGGACTTCCTCTCCGAAGAAGGCCTGGCGGACCTGGCGGGCCAGATCCTGTTGGCTCAGCCCCAGGGCTTCGGCTTCCGGGCGAATGCTCAGCTGCAATTCGCGGATGCCGGTTTCGAAAGAATTGCGCACATCGTAGGTGCCTTCGTAGGAGCGAATCCGTTCCTCGAGATCGGCGGCTGCGATCTGGAGCTGGTCGTAATCGCGACCGACCAGTTGAAAACTGAGATCCGGTCCGTCCCCGCCCGGTCCTCCGGCGCCACCGATACGCAGACCCCGGACGCCGGGAATTTCACCGACCTCCTCGCGCCAGCGGCGCTCCAGGTCCGTGATGGGGATGCGGTTGTCCTCGTCGCGGTTGAGCTCGACCAGCATGCCGCCGGTGGTTTCCGATCCCGACCAGGCAAAAATGGTGCGTATCACCGGTTCTTCAAAGTCGTTCTCGGCCTGGACCTGCTCATCGACCACACGCAGGGCCTGATTGAGTCGGTCCATGTTGGCATGGGTGATGTGGGCCGGGGTGCCCTCATTCATCTCCAGATCCACCCGCACGAAATCGGCGGCAAAATCCGGGAAAAACACGACGCGAAGAAAACCGCCGACAATCAAGCCCACCGACAGGATCAGGATGGCAATGAAACCCGACAGGGCCAGGTATCGATTACGCAGCAGAACCTTCAGCGAAGGCAGGTAGATATTGTCGACAAACTTGTAGAGATTGTCGGAAAAGCCGCGCTGGAATCGGACCAGGCGGTTGGGCGTGTCGGTCTCGTATTTCCTGACCCGCATGTGAGCCAGGTGGGCCGGCAGGATGAGCTTGGATTCGACCAGAGACATGATCAGGCACAGCACCACCACCCAGCCGATCGCTGCAAAAAACTGTCCCTGTACCCCCGAGACCAGCAGAATGGGCAGAAATGCGGCAATGGTGGTCAGTACACCGAAGGTGGCCGGTACAGCGACCTTGCAGACCCCGTCCACGACATTGTCGACACTGTGTCCGCGCGCACGAATCTCCGTATAGGCCGATTCGCCCATGATGATGGCATCGTCCACCACGATGCCCAGTACGACCAGGAAACCAAACAGACTGATCAGGTTGATGGTCACGCCAAAGGCCGGTAATGTCCAGAGTGCTCCCATGAAAGCGATCAGCAGGCCGACCATGACCCAGAATGCCAGTTTCAGGCGCAAAAACAGGGTCAGGATCAAGAACACCAGGGCGGCGCCGGCAAGCAGATTCTTGCCCATCATCTCCAGCCGCCCTTGCAGGTAGAAGGACACATCGGCCCACCAGTCCACGCTGATTCCGGCCGGTAGATCGCCGCTGGCCTGGTCGATATAGTCGCGAACCTCGCGGGAGACGGCCAGGGCATTCTGCTCCCCGACACTCATGACGCGGATGGCTACGGCGGGCTGGCCATTGTGGCGGGCATAGAAGTCGCGATCGACGAAGCCGTCCCGGATCTCGGCAATATCGCGCACCCGAATCCGGCTGCCGTCGGGATTGGTGCGGATGACGATGTCCTCGAAATCGCGTCCGACGTAGGCCTGGCCGACGGTGCGCACCAGGATGTCGCCACCGGTGGCTTGAATGCGACCGCCGGGCAGGTCCAGTGAGGAGCGTCGAATGGCCTGGGCGACTTCGCCCAGGGTCAGGTTGTAGGCGCGCAGGGTTTCTTCGCGGACCTCGATACCGATCTCGTAGGGACGGGCGCCGGTCAACTCGGCTCGTGTGACCGAGGGCAGGGCGGTGATGTCATCGCGGATCTGGCGGGCGGCCTCCTTGAGCGTGCGCTCGCTGACATCCCCAAAGACCGATACCCAGATGACCTCCTGGCTCCAGACGTTGCGCCGGTAGATCGGGCGCTCGGTTTCGGCCGGGAAAGTGGCGATGGAATCGACCCGGCTCTTGATGTTGTCCATGACCTCGAGGATGTCGTAATTGACATCGACCTCGACGGTCACGGTTCCCGAGCCCTCGCGGGCGGTGGAGATGATTTCGCGAATGCCTTCCAGGTCCTGGATGGCCTCCTCGATCTTGATCAGGACACCCTGCTCGACATCGCGCGGGGTGCCGCCGCGGTAGGGCACTTGCACGGTGACGTAATTGGTTTCAATGCGCGGTGAGATTTCCTTGGTGATGGTGATGGCCGTCACCAGCCCACCGCCGATCAGGCAGACCATCAACAGGTTGGCCGCGACCGGGTTGTGGGCGAACCAGGCAATGATGTTGCCGTACCAGTTGCGAGTGGTCATCAGCGATTGTCCGGATTGGCGACCATTTCGCCTGCCGGCAGCAGGCGCAATTGCGGGTCGGGAGTCGTGGATTCGCGCACCCGTAGTCGCATGCCGGGCACCGGCGCCTGCAAAGCGGTGGTGATGATGCGATCGCCCGGCTCGAGTTCATTTGACACGTAGACTCGTTGAGCGGTTGAACGGATGACAGTAACCGGAAGTATTTCCAGGCGATCTTCGCGGTTGGCCAGGTAGACCGTATCGTCCTCGCGAAGCGCGGCACGGGGCAATTCCATCAGCCCCGAGGCATCACGTCCCTGAATGCGTGCCTGGACGAAAGTGCCGATTTTCAGGGGTACCTGACGTGAGGCCCCCAGCAAGCCATAGGGGTCCCCGACTTCGACCACCAGGTAGGTCATGCGGGTCGCCTCGTCGACCACGCCTTCGGTACGCACCACCTGGCCCTGCCACTGACCCAGGCGCCCGGCCACCGAGCCGATCAGCGTGACCGGGGACGGCGATGGACGATCGGCGCCCGGCGAGGGCAACTCGACAAAAGCCAGGTCCTGGTCAGGCAGTGGCAGGCGGATTTCGGCCCGATCCACGGCAAACGCCACCGCCAGTACCGTGCCGGTGGAGACAAACTGGCCCAGATCGACTTCGCGACTCTGAATCAGACCATCGTACGGCAGCTGAATGCGGGTACGCTCCAGGTTGCGCTGAGCGCGCATGACGGCCGCTTCAGCGGCCTGTACCGAAGCCTCGGCGCCGGCCACCTGCGGCAGCCGCAGTACCAGTTCGCCGGGTTCGCGATCCTCGCCATGCATGCGCTGCCAGTCCCTGGCGGCTTGCTCGGAACGCGCCTTTTCGTCGGCCAGGCGCGCTCTTGCCGAGGCCAGGTCGGCTTCGGCCTGCAGCAGTGCGGCCTCGTAATCGCTGGGGTCGATTTCGGCCAGAACCTCTCCAGCGCGGAAGAAACCGCCAGCCACCAGGTTATCGGCGACTTTAACAATTCGACCACTGACCTCGGCCGCCACTGATGTTCGGGTCCGTGGACGAACCGTCCCCTGGGCCTGGATCTCGAAAAAGCCCTGACTGGCCTGGGCCTCGATCACGTCCACGACCATGGCCGATGGAGCCACCTCACGTTCGGGAGGTTGTGGGCGGTTCATGGCCAGAACCACGACCACCAGTACGGCCAGCGCGATCAGCGCAAAAGGCGCCGTGATCATGATGAAACGTTTGGGCATTGATTCCTGATCCTGTTGATTGGGCTCGCGCAGATGCGCATTCAACGTTCATTCTGCCAAATGGCTTCTCCGGATTGCACGTGCCAGAAGGCATAGATGAGTCGCTTTCCGTCGCGCTGGAAAATCAGCCTGGTGGCCCCAAAATAACCGGCTTGGGGTAGACTCCCGGGCAAATCTAGGGTCGAGTATCACTCATGAACCATGGAATTCACATCAAGACCGCCGAGGAAATCGAAGCGATGCGAGTGGCCGGACAACAGGCGGCCCGTGTATTGCGAATGATTCGCGAGCACGTCCGGCCCGGCATCACCACGGGTGAATTGGACCAGATTTGCCACGAGTTCATTGTCGACGAGCTCAAGGCCGTGCCGGCGCCGCTCAATTATCGTGGATTTCCGAAATCGATCTGCACCTCGGTCAACCACGTGGTTTGTCACGGCATTCCCGGTGACAAGGTGCTCAAGGACGGCGACATCGTCAATATCGATGTGACCGTCATCCAGGATGGCTGGCATGGCGACACCAGTAAAATGTTCTTTGTCGGTGAGCCCTCGGTCAAGGCTCGCCGGATCTGCGAAGTCGCTTACCAGGCCATGGTCACCGGCATCGAGATGGTTCGCCCCGGCGTGACCCTCGGCGATATCGGCCATGCCATCCAGACCTATGCCGAGGGCCAGCGTTGCTCGGTGGTCCGGGAGTATTGCGGTCATGGCATCGGGCGGGTTTTTCATGAGCCGCCCCAGGTGTTGCATTACGGTCGCCCCGGCGAAGGGCTGGTGTTGGAGAAGGGCATGACATTTACCATTGAACCGATGATCAATCTGGGTCGGGCGGCAACGCGCTTGTTGCCGGATGACTGGACCGTCATCACTCGTGATCGCAGTCTCTCGGCCCAGTGGGAGCACACCATGGCCGTCACCGACCAGGGTGTCGATGTCTTGACCCGGTTGCCTGACGAAGCGCTGTGATCCAACGTCTCAACGCTGTCCCGGCCACTCGCAATTGCCTGGATCTCGCTGCACTTGCCGAGCTGCCGGCGGACCCGACCAGGCTGGCTCGCGAACTTCGACTGGCCCGGCAACAAGCCGACCGGGCCCTCGGGGAAGCTTTTGCCAATCAGGTTGAGATACGTGAGCTGGTTCATGCCCGCGCCTGGGTTCTGGAGCAACTGGTACTGATCGCCTGGGAGCGTTTGGCCCCGGAGCACGGAAGCCTGGAACTATGCGCAGTTGGCGGGTTCGGTCGTGGAGAGCTGCACCCGCATTCGGATGTCGACCTGTTGATTCTGACCCGTGAAGATGCCGACAGCCAACGGGAAATTCTGGAACGTTTCGTGCAGGTGCTGTGGGATGCTGATCTGCATCCCGGTCACAGTGTGCGCACGGTCGATGAGTGTATCAGCGAAGCCAGCTCGGATGTCAGTGTGGCCACCAACCTGATGGAATCGCGCCTTTTGTCGGGGCGTGGTGAACTGTTTTCGGCCATGTGCGAAGCCACCGGTCCATCGGCGATGTGGCCGGCGGATGAATTCTATGCCGCCAAGTGTGCGGAGCAGGACGATCGTCACGAGCAGTACGAGGACACCATCTACAATCTCGAGCCCAATATCAAGGATGGGCCGGGAGGCTTGCGGGATGTCCAGATGATCGGCTGGGTGACTCACCGACATTTCGGTACCTCGACCCTGCATGGGCTGGTCGAGCATGGTTTCCTGAGCGAGCGCGAGCATGATGACCTGGTCGAAGGTCGCGATTATCTGTGGTCGATTCGCTGGGCGCTGCACGAATTGGCCGGACGGGCCGAGGAACGCCTGCTGTTCGAGCATCAGCGCCGCCTGGCCGAGCGATTCGGCTTTGGCGAATGTTCCGAAAGCAACCAGCCGGTCGAGCAGTTCATGCAGCGCTACTATCGCAGCGCCATGCAGCTGGCCCGTCTCAACGAACGACTGCTGCAAAGCTTTGATGAGGAATTGCTCGCCGGTCGCAAGCACCTGCCTTCGGCTGACATCGACAAGCACTTTCGCCTGCGTCAGGGTTACCTGGAACTCAAGGATCCACATGCCTTCGTGATGGAACCGAAGCTGCTGATGCGACTGTTTCTGGTGCTGTCGGCCAAGCCGGACATCCGAGGGGTGCGTGCCAGCACCATTCGCCTGGTTCGCGAACATCTTTACCTGATCGATGAGGAGTTCAGGACCGATTCGGAGGTCCTGGCGATGTTTCTCGAGTTGCTGCGCAGTCCGCGCCTGGTCTACAGCCAATTGGCGCGCATGAACCGCTATGGCGTGCTCGGCGCGCTGCTGCCGCAATTCGGCCAGATTACCGGACGCATGCAGTTCGATCTGTTTCATGTCTACACGGTCGATCAGCACACCTTGTTCGTGATTCGCAATCTGCGTCGTTTCGCCTATGCCAAGTATCCGGATCAGTTCGAGCACGCCATTGATATCTTCAAGCGAATCGAACGGCCCGAGGTCCTGTACCTGGCGGCCCTGTTTCACGATATCGCCAAGGGTCGCGGCGGTGATCACTCGGAACTGGGCGCCGAGGATGCGCGCGCTTTCGTCGACCGTCTCGACCTGCCGCAGTCTGATCGGGACCTGATAGTCTGGCTGGTGCTTGAGCACTTGTTGATGTCGCGCACCAGCCAGCGCGAGGACATTTCCGATCCGGAAGTGGTCAATCGATTCGCGGCCCAGGTGGGCAATCAGCGCCGCCTGGATCATCTGTTCGTTCTGACCGTGGCCGACATCGCGGCAACCAGCCCCAAGCTGTGGAATTCCTGGAAGGACAGTTTGCTGTGGGAGCTGTATGGGGCTGCCCGTGAGGCACTCAGCCGAGGGCTGGAGCATCCGGTTGATCGCCAGGCCAGTGTGACCGAAACCCGCAAGGAAGCCATTGGTCTGCTGGTTGAACGCGGCGCCGAAACCAGCGATGTGGAAATCCTGCTGAAGAACCTGCCAGACGGCGCCTTTCTGCGCCTGGATGCCGAGCAACTGGCCTGGAGTGGCGCCGAGGTGCTGGCTGCCGATCGGATTCCGCTGGTGGCTTGCCGCAGGCTTGAGCACAAGGGTATCAGTGAGATTTTTGTCCATGCCGAGGACTTCGCCGGACTGTTTGCCGTGGTTGCCCGCGAGCTTGACCGCATGCAGCTCAACGTGCTGGCTGCGCGGGTCGTGACGACTCGCGATCAAAAGAGCTGGGACATCTTCCAGGTCATGGATGCCAACGGTCAGCCCTTGAACCGCTCCGATGCCGCCCGTCTGAGAAAATTGCTGGCCGAGCAGCTGGCGGCCAAGACGGTGCGACCACTGCCGCCCCGTCCTGTGCCAAGACGCTTGCAACCGTTCATGGGACGGGCTGAAATTACGCTTGGCGAGCATGAAGCCATGACCTTGCTGGAAATCGCCGCGACGGATCGCCCCGGTCTGCTGTCGGCCATCGCCGAGGCCCTGGTCGCCCGCAACCTGCGCCTGATTGACGCCCGCATCGCCACCTTCGGTCAACGCGTTGAAGATATCTTCCTGATTGCAGATAGTGCAGGTCAGGCTCTGGATGACGACGCCTGCAAGGTGCTGGAAGAGGAATTGCGGGAGCGCTTGGATGTTGAAGGGCAGGGGAGACGGAAGACGGGAAACGGGAGACGGGAAACAGGAGAAGGAAAACGGTAGAAGGGGTTTTTCCTTGAGCCTTGAGCCCTGAGCCCTTAATCTTCTCCGTAAACCGTAAACCGTAAACCGTAAACCGTAAACCGTAAACCGTAAACCGTAAACCGTAAACCGTAAACCGTAGAACCTTCCATGCCCACCGATCTGCAATCCACCATCGAACAAGCCTGGGAAAGCCGGGCTGACCTGTCCCCCACCCGCCATCCCGTCGAATTGCGCGAAGCAATCGATGAGTGTCTGCAAGGCCTGGAAAATGGGCACTTGCGAGTGGCCGAACCCGGAGCTGGTGGCTGGGTGGTCAATCAGTGGCTCAAGCAGGCCATCCTGCTGCATTTCCGAATTACCGCCAATCGTGAAATGGACGGCGGCATCAGCCATTACTTCGACAAGGTCGATCTGCGCTTTGCCGATCACAACGACCCGCCGGGCCAGAGCGGCGCCCGCATCGTGCCGACCGCCACGGTGCGCCGTGGCGCCCATGTCGGAGAGGACGTGGTGCTGATGCCCAGCTATATCAATATTGGCGCTTATGTGGGCGCCGGCAGCATGATTGATACCTGGGCCACCGTCGGCTCGTGTGCCCAGGTCGGCGCCAATGTGCACGTCTCCGGCGGCGCCGGGATCGGCGGGGTACTGGAGCCCTTGCAGGCCAACCCGACGATCATCGAGGATGGTTGCTTCATTGGTGCGCGCTCCGAAGTGGTCGAGGGCGTCATCGTCGAAAAGGGTGCGGTTATCGGAATGGGTGTCTTCATCGGTCAGTCTACGCGCATCTACAATCGCCAGACCGGCGAGATCCTGACCGGTCGTGTCCCGGCCGGAGCGGTGGTCGTCTCCGGCACCTTGCCGGCCGGGGATGGCACCCACAGCCTGTACGCCGCCATCATTGTCAAGCAGGTCGACGAAAAGACCCGCGCCAAGACGTCGGTCAACGACCTGCTCCGCGCCGCCCAACCCTGACCCCTGAATCCCGACCCCTGGCCCCTATGAAGATATTCGGCATCAAGAGTTGCGATACCTGCCGCAAGGCGCGCAATTGGCTCGATGAAAACGGCAAATCCCACCAGTGGCGGGACCTGCGTGAGGAGCCCGTGGATTCGGCTCGTTTGAAGCGCTGGCTCGATGAACTGGGACCTGAGCAAATGATCAACCGTCGCTCGACGACCTGGAGGCAGCTCGATGAATCAAGCCGCGAAAAGGCCATGAACCCGGCCACGGCAGCGGCGGTGATCGAACAACATCCAACCCTGATCAAGCGACCGGTTTTCGAGACCGGCAATCGGGTGATGGTGGGTTTTAACGAATCAGTCAGGCAGTCGCTGTAGACTTTCGGTCCATGAATGACTCCGGTCCGACAAGACCTGCGTTTCGACCGGTCCGTCGCGAGGACCGCGAAGCGCGCGAGGCTGGGCTTTCACCTTTGGCCACCCGATCCGCCCATAGTGCAGGGCGTGCTCGGCCCGAACAGCCGGATACCTACCGCACCGACTTCGAGCTTGATCGCGATCGAGTGCTGCACTCCAAGGCTTTTCGGCGTCTCAAGCACAAGACCCAGGTCTTCATCAATCCCGAGGGTGACCATTTCGTCACCCGCATGAGCCATACCTTGCAGGTCACCCAGATCGGCCGGGCCCTGGCCGTGGCGCTGGGGCTCAACGAAGTGCTCACCGAGGCCATCTGCCTGGCCCATGATTGCGGTCACACACCTTTCGGTCATGCCGGCGAGGCCGCGCTGGCTGAATACTTTGACCATCCGGATGGCTGGACGCACTCCGAACAAGGCGTGCGCATCTTCGAGATCCTCGAACCGCGCAACCTGACTGCCGAGGTGCTCGATGGCATCCGCGCCCATACCTGGCGAGTCCAGCCGCCGCCGGCGAGTGCGGAAGGTTGGGTGTGTCGATTTGCTGATCGCATCGCCTACCTGAACCATGACTTGCAGGATGCCATGCGTGCCGGTGTCATCGATGCCGCCGATGTGCCGTCTGAAATCTCGGCGACGCTGGGGCCGGTCCGGGGACGAAGCTGGATCAACGTCATGATCGAGGCGGTGATTGCTGAATCCTGCCGGCGTGGCCGGGTCAGCATGGATGCCGAGATCATGCTGGCCATGAAGCACTTTCGCGAGTTCATGTTCGACAAGGTTTATCATCGTCCCGAGGCTCAGGCTCAGGCCGCCAGGGCACGTGGGGTCATTCATCAACTGGTCGAGCATCATCTGGCTCACCCCGAAGACATTCCCGACAGCTTTCGCAACGAGGACTCCGAACCCCTGGTGCAGGTCCTCGACTATGTCGCTGGAATGACGGATCGCTTCGCGTTGACTCTGCATGATCGATTGTTTCGACCGCGCGGGCTGGTGTGAGCGGGGATTGCTTTCATTACCTGGCTTACGGATCCAATCTTCATCCGTTGCGCCTGTCGGATCGGGTCGGGTCGGTCGACTGTCTGGGAGCGGTCCGTTTGCCCGGCTGGCGACTTTGCTTCGACAAGCGGGGATCGGATGGTTCGGCCAAGGCCAATCTGCGAGCCGCCCCGGACAGTGCTCACCAGGCCTGGGGTGCGGTGTTCAGGTTGCACCGACGCCAGTATGTTGCACTGGATCGATATGAGGGATGCGGTCGCGGATACGAGACCTTCTGGCTTGATTTGACCATCGACGGGAGTGAAATCGCGGTACTGACTTATCTGACGCCCTCTCACTGGCAAAGCAGTCAGTCAAGACCGTACCGCTGGTATCTCGATCTGGTTCTGGCCGGCGCGCGATACCACCAGTTTCCCTCGCCAGCAATCGAGCAATTGAACCAGGTTCAAACCATGCCTGACCCGGATGCCTCGCGAGCCCGGAGTCAGCAAATGCTGCTGGACCGAATCAGGTCTGCCTCGTAAGTACGCCCTGGGCCATGGGGCGTCTGATGGCGCCGCTCGGATTTGCAAACCGATCCCATGATTTGTTACGGTAATAGGAATAGACGTCAAGGCAGTTGGTCATCCGATATTCGGTTTGCCAAGTCAATCAGGAATACTCAATTTGTAACAGAGGGACAATTCATGGTTGGGTCGCGCGCTTTTTTCCATTAGCGTCCAGAGTCCCCTGTTGCTCCAACTCACACTCAGAACAAAGGGAAAACGTCATGAATCGCAAGATCGGACTTGTTTCGTTCATCGTTCTATTCGCGTTCAGTATTTCCACGGTCCAGGCCGATGGTTACGGTACTGATGAGGAAACCGAAAAGCTCAGAGGGCAGATTGAGGAAGTGCAGCGCCAGTTGATCCGCATGCAGGAGCAATTGGCGGAGCTGGAAGCCGAACGCGATGAAGTTCGCCGTGAGCGCGAGGAAGCGCGCGAGCGACTCGCCTTGGTCGAGGAGGCTGCTGTCGAAGACGAAGATGGCATCGACTTTGGTGGCGCCGTTCGGTTGAACTACGCATGGCGCGACTATGACGATCAGAACAAGGACCGATTCGGCGATTTCGAGCTTGAACTGTTTCGTATCAATGTCAGTGGCAGCGTTGGCGATGTGCTGCTGGATGCCGAGTGGCGTCGCTACAACGACTTCCAGGCCATCCACCATGCCTGGGTTGGTTACAACTTCTCCGATGAATTGCAGATGCAGCTTGGCATCACCCAGGTGCCGTTCGGCATCCTGCCATACCCCAGTCACAGTTTCTGGTTTACCGGCAACTACTACCTTGGATACGAGGATGACTACGATACCGGCATCAAGTTCATTCACAACCCCAACGATGACTGGACTTTTCACTACGCCTTCTTCAAGAACCCGGAATATGCCAACGACGCACGCGCTGATCGTTACTCGTTCGACCTGGTCACCGGTGGCGATCAATTCAACACCGAAACCAACCAGCTCAACTTCCGGGCCGAACGTCACCTGACATTCTCTGAAGATTCGAACATGAATCTCGGTCTGAGTCTGCAAGCCGGCCAGATTTACAACCGGGCTACCGAAAAGAATGGCGACCGCTGGGCTGTCATGGGCCACATGGATTCCTACTTCGGACCATGGAACCTGCGCCTTCAGGCGATGCGCTACAACTACAATCCCGAAAATCCGGAAGGCGTTTCGGATGACTTCGTCCAGAAAGGCGCCTTTGCGTTTCCCTTCCTGATGGCTTCCGAGGCCAATGTTTATACCTACAGTCTGTCACGCTCATTCAATGTTGACTGGGGGCCAATCACATGGGCCAACTGCTACAACGAAGGTACCTTTATTGATCCACGCGTCAGCAACAGTGACGAGTCCATTCAGAGTGTTACCGGGTGTTCCGTGGCGGCCGGCGGAGTGTTCGCATACTTTGACTGGATTGCTGGCAAGAACATGTGGTTTGCCGGTGGTGACGGCATTGGCCGAGACGCCGGAACCGCGGGCAAGTGGCGCTCGCGCCTGAACATCAACATCGGTTACTACTTCTGAGTGGCGCCGAGCCCAAACCGAGATCGACGGTCGGCGCCTTTCGGAGCCGACCGACACTGAACCAGGAGCTTTCGCAATGACCGAATCAAACAACAATGACAAGAGCCAGATCGATCAGGAGATCGAAGAGCTCGAAGAGGTCTACGAGACCGATTATCAGCTAGGCCAGGATAATGTCCGCTGGCTGGGTCTTGATCTGCATAATCCCGTCTTCGTCGTCAGCGCCACGCTGATCCTCCTGTTTGTCCTGCTCTCCCTGATCAACCCGGAAGCGGCCAACGAAAACCTGACTGCCGTACGCGTCTGGATTGGTGAGACGTTCGACTGGCTGTTCCTGTCGGCCGGCAATTTCTTCGTGTTGTTTTGTCTGTTGCTGATCTTTTTGCCTTACGGGAAGATTCGCATCGGTGGAGAGGATGCCAAACCCGACTTTTCCATACTTTCGTGGTTTGCCATGCTGTTTGCCGCAGGCATGGGCATCGGTCTGATGTTCTGGAGTGTGGCCGAGCCGGTCGGGTACTTCACCGAATGGTTCGGCACACCGCTGGATGTTGGGGGAGATGATGCCACCGCCGCGTTGGGCGCG
This sequence comes from Gammaproteobacteria bacterium, assembly GCA_003561495.1. GTDB lineage: Bacteria > Pseudomonadota > Gammaproteobacteria > Xanthomonadales > Wenzhouxiangellaceae > Wenzhouxiangella. The sequence goes on along the minus strand of PWWM01000104.1, from coordinate 1,569 downwards.
ACGATGTATCACTGGGGGTTGCATCCCTGGGCAGTTTACGGTGTGGTCGCTCTGGGGCTGGCCTTCTTTACCTATAACAAGGGACTACCGCTGACCATCCGTTCGGTTTTCTACCCACTGCTTGGGGATCGTGTCTGGGGTCCATTCGGGCATGTCATCGATACCCTGGCCGTGCTGGCTACTCTGTTCGGTCTGGTGACGTCCCTGGGGCTGGGCGCCCAGCAGGCTGCCGGGGGCATCGAGTTCCTGTTCGGCATCTCTTCGGGCCTGGCCACCCAGATCATCATCATTTCCGGCGTCACCGCCATTGCCCTGATCTCGGTGCTGCGTGGTATCCACGGTGGTGTGCGGGTGTTGAGTAACATCAATATGGTCTTGGCGGTATTCTTGCTGGCATTCGTTATGATCGCCGGCGGCCTGGTCGCCTTTTTCAGCAACTTCGGCACCGCCGTGGCCGGCTATGCTCAGTACATGCTGCCGTTGAGCAACCCGGTCGGTCGCGAGGATGATGTCTTCTACCATGGCTGGACCATCTTTTTCTGGGCCTGGTGGATTTCCTGGTCACCGTTTGTCGGTATGTTCATCGCCCGGGTGTCACGCGGGCGTACTGTGCGCCAGTTCCTGACCGCCGTGCTGATCGTGCCGGTGGTGGTGACGACCATCTGGATGAGCGCTTTCGGTGGCAGTGGGATCGATCAGGTCAAGGGACAAATCGGTCAGTTGGCGGATGGTATTGGCGACTCGTCGCTGGCCTTGTTCCAGATGCTTGAGAACCTGCCGTTTACGACCATCACCTCGGCCCTGGCCGTGATCCTGGTATTGGTTTTCTTCATCACCTCATCCGATTCCGGTTCGCTGGTCATCGACTCCATTACTTCCGGTGGCAAGATTGATGCTCCGGTCAGTCAGCGAGTTTTCTGGGTCATCATCGAAGGACTTCTCGCGGCTGTCATGCTGACTATCGGTGGGGCAGCTTCCCTGCAGGCCCTGCAAGCCGGGGCAGTCAGTGCCGGGCTGCCGTTCACCATTATTCTGCTTTTGATCTGCGTCAGTCTGTTCAAGGGATTGGCGCACGAGAAGCGATTACTCGAGTTACAGGCTCGGTAGCGGTCTTTATCAGACCTTTTAAAAGCCACCGCACTTTGGTGCGGTGGCTTTTGCTTTGCTGGGATTGTCCCCAATGCAGACAGCGACCGCGAGCATGGAGAGGATCTGGAGAGTGTGGAGAAGCATCGGGTGGTTGCTTCGTTCAAGCTCCATCATCAACCAACTCCTACCCGACAAGCGACGAGTGGGCTTGCCCGGCCCCGGGCAAGGCCACTCGTCGCCCCGCCACCTCACTCTCATTGCCGCTTCTCTTGTCAGTCAGGCTTTAGCAGCTTAGGATAGTGACTGCGCGGGCGTCGTATAATGGTGATTACCTTGGCTTCCCAAGCCAAAGATGACGGTTCGATTCCGTTCGCCCGCTCCAATTCAGAGGTCGGAGGTCGGAGGTCAGTAGTCGGTAGTCAGTAGTCAGTAGTCGGTAGTCGGTAGTCGGTAGTCGGTAGTCGGTAGTCGGTAGTCGGT
>PWWM01000217.1 GCA_003561495.1 Gammaproteobacteria bacterium | reverse complement strand
GTAGGTCGGCCCAGCGCAGGTTGGAGAGCGGGTGCGGTTTGCCGAAGGCAAGAAGCGCCCGCTCGCAAACCGCCCGCGCGTGCGGCCGACGGACAACGTCGAAACAACCCCCACAGGATTGTTCGTGTTTCGACACAATAATCCAGCTTCAAGTTTTGTAGGTCGGGGCTACGTCCCCGACGGCCGATGATGAATCGACCCCCACTGCTCGTTCATTCCGGCAATTCGTCAATATCCACCGGCTTTTCACCCAACAACCGCTCATACTCCCCCGCCAGGCGCTTGCCCTCTTCAACCCCCCACTGATCAAACGGGTTGATATTCCAGAACACCGACAAGGCATACACGGCATGTTCGAAACCGGCCAGCAGATACCCCAGCCCGCGCGCATCCAGAGCCTGGGTCAATAACAACGCCACCGGCCGATTGCCCGGCAAGTGCTGATACGCCTTGCCGGTATCACGCCCATGAGTCAATGCCCCGGCCTGACCCAGCAGGTTGGCCAATTGCGCCCGCTGCCACTCGGGACGGGCCTGCCGATCTTCGAGACTGCCCACCAGGATCAGCGGATGGCTGTCCGGGCCCTGGTGCAGGGCCTGCATGATGGAATGCTGAAGGTCGGTCCCGCGGCCACCGAAGACCAGCGGCGCGGTGGCTGCGTGGACGGGTTGGTCGGCAAGGTCCACGCCCTTGCCCAGGCTTTCCATGATCAATTGCTGCAGGAAATCCGACAGCAATCCCAGGCGTGGGTCATACGCGATCACGCCCAAAGTCGGCAGGTTCAGTTCGCGGCGCAGAAAGTGCATGATCAGCGCAGTCATCACCGACAGGCTGGACGCATCGGGTTGCTGACTGAAGCGCCGGTCGGCCTCCGCGGCGCCGGCCAGCAGGTCGGAAAAAGGCCCAACACCAATCCGGGCTGCGGCGCTCACACCCACCGACGACCACAACGAGAATCGCCCACCGGTCCACTCAGGAAAGGCCAGTACCCGATCTTCATCCAACCCGAATTCGACCGCCCGATCGATTCGCGCCGTGGCCGCCCAGGCCTGGTCATCAAAACGCCCGCCCAGCCAATTGCGCACCGCCTGGGCCTGCATCAGGGTCTCGGTGGTGGAAAAAGACTTGGAAGCCACGACCACACCGGTCCTGGCCGGGTCGAGCGAACGGATCAGACGGTCAAAACGTCGGCTGTCCAGGGTCGACAGCCAATGCACCCGCACCGCGCTGTCATCGCCATCGAGCGCATCGGTGACCAGCCTGGGCCCCAGGTCCGATCCGCCGATGCCGATATGCAGCAGATCGGTCAGACCGGTTTGGCCTGCATGAAGACGACCGGCCGCGTCCAGAAAGCGGCGGCGCTGCTGCTCGACATCCTCATTGACATCGACCTCGGGAAGCTTGCCGCGCAGGGCCATGTGCAGCGCCGGACGACCTTCACTGGGGTTGACGATGCGGCCGGAAAACAGCTCGCCGGCTGATCGCGTGAGATTGACCGCGCCGGGTAATGCGCTCAATCGGGCCAGACCATCCCGATCCAGGGGCAAGCGAGAGTAATCCAGACACCAAGGTCCATCGCGCAAACAAAAATGCCGACCCCGATCGGGGTCGGCACGAAACAATTCGGAAACCGGCACGGTGTTGTTTTTGTGCAACACCGACTCAGTCCATCAGGCGGCCTGGGGCGGAATATGCCCGGCGATCCGTTCGATCCGGTTGTCGCCGTCGGGGTAGACCAGACGCGGGCTATGACGTTTCGCGTCGGCTTCATCCATGCGCGAGTAGGCGGCAATGATGATCAGATCACCCGGCGACGCCTTGTGCGCGGCGGCGCCGTTGACGCTGATCACACCACTGTCGCGCTCGGCGCGAATGGCGTAGGTCACGAACCGTTCGCCATTGTTGATATTGTAGATATGTATCTGTTCGTACTCGAGAATTCCAGCGGCCTCGAGCAAGGTTTCGTCGATCGCGCAGGACCCCTCGTAGTCGAGTTCGACCCGAGTGACGGTGGCGCGATGGATCTTGGCCTTGAGCATATTGACTTGCATGGTCACTTAGTCCCTGGTGTTGAATGACCGGCCGGGGCCGAAAAAAAACCCCTCCCCGTTTCGAGGGAGGGGCAATATGTCGGAGTGATGTACCTCGCTTCGCGCCCTGCGACCTAGCCTAACCGTTGTGATTTTGCCTAGGTTGGTTGTAAGTCTACCACAAGGGCTGACAATTGCCAACTCCGTTTCAACTTTACGAAGCTATCGGTGCACGCTCACTTGGAATCCCGAGTCGGGCAAAAGTTCCCGGTTCGGGATGGGTCAGAACCGCGGCCGACATTCACGCAGCTTTCACCATGGGCTTGAGATGATCCGTCCCGCATTCGGAGTGTCCCCTCCAAGGCCCTGACTCCCTGATGCTTCGAGTGCGATCTCGGCCCCTGACCACGGCTCCCGGTCAGGGGCCTTCTTTTTGGTTTTTTGGTTTGGTTTGGTTGATTTTTTGTTCTAAATGTAGGTCGGGGCTACGTCCCCGACGGACCATGTATCAAAATACGACACAAATTCGATGTGCGTCGATGTCCAATCAAGATTCGGAGACAACCTCAATGAGGTGGGGGTTTAACCACCATCGCCCGTCGGGGACGTAGCCCCGACCTACGTTTTGGGGTTTCGGTAGACTGGATTGCTATGGGAAATTCTTCTGATCAGGTTCTGGTTCTGGACGATGTCAGCCGGCGGTTTCGGACCGGGTCGGAGACCGTCGGGGTGCTTGAAGGGTTGACCTTGAGCCTCGAGCGCGGGCAGCGGCTGGCCATCATGGGGGCGTCGGGGTCGGGCAAGACGACCTTGCTGCACCTGGCCGCCGGCATGGACCGGCCCGACTCCGGGCGGGTGGCGCTGGCCGGGCGCGATCTGGCCAACCTGCCCGAGCCCGACATTACCCAGTTGCGCGCCCGTCATGTCGGGCTGGTCTTTCAGGACTTCAACCTGCTTGACAGTCTGAGCGTGCGCGAAAACATTGAATTGCCGCTGTGGCTCAATGGTTTGAAGATCGACCGCGATCGGCTTGATGCCCTGGTCGGTCTGCTCGGTATCGAGCGCCTGATGGCGCGCCTGCCCGAAAGCCTGTCCGGCGGTGAAAAACAGCGTGTGGCCATCGCGCGGGCATTGATCCACCAGCCTGACCTGCTGCTGGCCGACGAACCCACCGGCAGCCTGGACCAGACCACCGCCGAAACGGTGCTGGAGCTGTTCGACCGGGTGGCGCGCGAAACCGGCGCGACCCTGTTGATGGTCACCCACAACCGCGAGGCCGCCGATTTGTGCGAACGCACGCTGCACCTGCGCCACGGCGTGCTGCACCCGGACTGATGCAACTGCTCATCCAGTTCTCGCGGCGGTTTCTCTATCGCCACCCCGGTCAACTGCTGCTGGCGCTGACCGGCATTGCCGCCGGGGTTGCCGTGGTCACCGGCGTGGCGCTGATGCGCGATGTGCTGATGCAATCACTCGATGCCGCCGCCGAGGCCCTGAGCGGCACCGACAGCATGCGCATCGAACAACCCGGCGGGCCGCTGGATGAACGCCTGTTTGCCGAACTGGCCACCACCTCCGGCGCGCCCGACCTGATTCCAGTCCTGCGAACCCGGGCACGATATGGCGACCAGATCCTGGAATGGCTGGCGATTGATCCGTTGAGCCTGTCCGAGGGTGGGCCGATGCGCCTGAGCGGCCCGGCCACCGGTGCGCTGGTGGGCGGCGAACGCACCGCCATGACCAGTCAACGCACCCTGGACCGCCTGGGTCTCGAGATCGGCGACAGGATCACCGTGCGCGCCGGCGGCGCCGATATCGAACTGGAACTGACGGCGGCCTTCGAACAACGCCGCGAACTGGACAATCGCCTGATCATGGACCTGGCCAATGCCCAGCACCTGCTCGGTCGGCAAGGCGAGTTGTCCTGGATCGAAGCTCCGGCCAATGCCCGCGACTGGCTGGAGGCCCACCTGCCGGAAGGGCTGGTCATGGTCGACAGTCAGCAACGTCGCGACAGCGCGGCCCGCCTGACCCAGGGCATGCGCACCAACCTGACCGCCCTGAGCCTGCTTGGCCTGGCCGTGGGCCTGTTCGTGGTCCATGCGGTGCTGTCTTTTCTGCTGGTGCAGAGAAGACGCCAGATCGGCATGGCGCGGGCCATCGGCGTCACCCGCGGCCAACTGGGCCGGCTGATGATCGGGGAAACCCTGGTGCTGGCCGGGCTGGGCGCCTTGCTGGGCCTGGTACTGGGCACCTGGCTGGCCGATCAACTGGTGGGCCTGGTTCGCGCCCCGGCGGCGGAACTGTATGGGCTGGTCACCACCAGTCATGTGATGCCGACCTGGCCGGTCTATGGCGGCATTTTTCTGCTGGCGCTGGGTGCGGCCACTGCATCGACCGCCTCGGTGTTGCGCGCCGCACTGGGCATTCCGCCGGGATTGCTTTCCCGTCAAAGCGATGGGCAGGTTTCTCTTACTCGCCCGGTCCGCATGATCCTGGTCACCCTGCTGGCCGGCGCCGGCCTGGTGGCCATCCTGTTTTCGACCGCACTGGCCTGGGTACTGTTCGGCATGTTCCTGCTCTTGTGTGCCTGCGCCCTGCTGGCCCCGACCCTGGGCATGGCGCTGATTCGCGCCTGGCAGCATTTTCGACCACTGACGCTGTCCGGACGCGCGCTGGGCATGCTGGGGGCTGCGCGACAACGGCTGGGACCGGCCCTTGCGGCATTGAGCCTGGCCCTGGGTTTGAGCGCAGGCATTGCCATGATGGTGCTGGGATTCCGGGTCGCGGTCGATGACTGGGTCGAACGCTTGCTGCGCGCCGATACCTACCTGACTCTCAGCCAGGGCCGCATTGGACCCGAGCTGTTCGACCAACTGGCCGAGTGGCCGGAAATCGAGTCACTGTCCAGCGTGCGCCAGCGCGATCTCGGCGAAGGCGTCAACCTGGCCGCCTACGATACGCCCGAGCCGGCCTGGCAGGGATTCGAATGGCTGGCCGGTGGCGGGGAATCAGCCCGTGAAGCATTCCTGACCGGCCAGGGCTTGCTGGTCAGCGAACCGCTGGCCCGGCATCGCAACCTGCAGATCGGCCAGAGCATCGACATCCCCACGCCCGATCAGACTTTCAGCGCCCAGGTCGTCGGCATATACCGCGACTATGCCAGCGATCGCGGCACCATCGCCCTGCACAACGCCGTCTACCGCGATCTGTTCAATGACCCCTACCGCGACAGCATCGGCCTGTATTTTGCCGACGATATCGATCGCGACGCTCTGTACCAGCGCCTGGGCGAGCTCGACGAGGCCGTCGTCACCACCGACCGCCATGAAGTCCGCCGACAAACCCTGGAGGTATTCGATCGCACCTTCCGCATCACCTGGGCGCTGGCCGTGCTGGTCGGCATCATTGCCGCCATTGCCTTGATCAGCGCGTTGCTGGCGCTGGGCCTGGAGCGCGGGCGCGAATACGCCACCCTGCGTGCACTGGGCCTGACCCGCGGCGGCCTGGCCCGCTGGGTGATGGTCCAGACCACCGGCCTGGCCGCGGCCGCGGCCTTGCTGGCCGTGCCGATCAGCCTGATGATTCATGCCGTCTTGTCACTGGCCGTGCAGCCGCGGGCATTCGGCTGGAGTGTGGGCTTCACCCTGCCGATCGGACCGTGGCTGGTGCTGATTCCACTGGCCTTGCTGGCCGGTTTGCTGGCCGGAATTTACCCGGCCTGGAAGATCGCCCGCCGCGATCCGGCTGGAATGCTTAAAGGCAACTGATGAAGCAGTTCATGAACAAGGGCAGCGCATGAAAAAGGACCTGGTCATATTGCTGCTGATCGTGGCCGTGCTGGTCGGCTGGCTGGCGCGCCAGACGATCTCACCCGAACCCGAAACCGGCCAGATCAGCCTGGCCGACGTACTCGGCGAAGCACCCGAGCACTTTCGCCAGGTGACCGAGCCCGTGCCGCTGGCCTTTCCCGCTGACCACGGGTCACATCCTGAATATCGCAGCGAATGGTGGTATTTCGTCGGCAACCTGGACACCGCCGACGGCGATCGGCTCGGCTTTCAGTACACCTTGTTTCGATTCGGTCTTGATGAATCGGCGCCGCGCGATTCGGACTGGACCACCGATGAGTTGTGGATGGCGCATCTGGCCCTGAGCGATGGCCGCGAGCAACGATTCTTTCAGAGTGAGCGTTTCGCCCGCGGCGCACTGGGCCTGGCCGGCGCCGAGCCCGAGCGCTGGTGGCTGCGCGACTGGCAGGTCGAAGCCATCCCCGATGGCTGGTCACTGGACATGGATGCCGGTCCCTTCGCCCTGGATCTCGATCTGCAAAAGACCCGACCGATCGTGTTCCAGGGCGACCAGGGTTACAGCCGCAAGGGCCCGGAACCGGGCAATGCCTCGCGCTATTACTCGGCCACCAGGATGACCGCCGAGGGCCGGGTCCGCCTGGACGATGAATGGCGCGAGGTCACCGGACAGGCCTGGCTGGATCGCGAATGGGGCTCCAACCAGTTGTCCGACACCCTGGCCGGCTGGGACTGGTTTGCCCTGCAGTTCGATGACGGCCGCGATGTCATGGTCTATCGCCTGCGCGACCACGACGGCGAGGCGTCGCGCTGGTCGGCCGGGGTGGTGGTCGAGAGCGACGGCAGCGCGAGAATTCTCGGTTACGAAGATTTCAGCGCCGAAATCACCCGCTGGTGGACCGACCCCAGGGGTGTGCAGTGGCCGCTGGCATGGGACCTGGAAATTTTCCCGGCCGAGCTTTCCATTCGCGTCCAGCCGGTCTTTGATGCCCAGCGCTGGTATCAGTCCGTGCCGTACTGGGAAGGCATGGTGGATATTACCGATCGTGAAAGCGGCGAACCGCTGGGTCGCGGTTATCTTGAACTGAGTGGCTACGATGAACCGACCGGTTGACACGCCATCAAAGCGGTGGGGGCAGATTTGAACGTTGTCCGTCGGCCGCGTAGGGCCGACCTACGAATGCCGC
>PWWM01000168.1 GCA_003561495.1 Gammaproteobacteria bacterium | reverse complement strand
GCCGGCATCAATTTCTGCAGTGACGCCGATGCTCGCATCATCGGGCAACGTACCGAGTGGCTGGGCCGCTACGATTGGCAATTTCACTGGCACAATCAAGGCTACCGGGACTTTCAGGATTTTCTCGATGCCCTCAAGCGCAAGCCACGCAAAAACATTCGTGCCGAGCGACGCAAGGTATTCAACCTGGGTTGGCGGTTTGAGTGGATCGACGGGCTTGCGATGAGAGATGCCGACATCGAATTTGCCGATCGATGCTACCAGTCCACTTTCGCGCTGTACGGTAACCTGCCGATGCTCAATCGCGATTTTTTCGCGCTCAACGCCGAGCGATTTGGAGAGAACTTTCTGATGTGCGTCGCACGGCAGCATGATCGTGCCCGGGCGGCAGCGATTTTCTGGCGCGACGATCAGCGCCTCTACGGTCGTTACTGGGGCAGCCTGGAGGATACCCGCGATGTCCATTTCGAGACCTGCTACTACCAGGGCATTGAATACTGTATCGAGAATGGCCTGCAATGGTTCGAGCCCGGCGCCCAGGGTGAGCACAAGATTCGGCGCGGGTTTCTGCCGCAGAAAACCCGATCGTTTCACTACATTCGCCATCCCGGCCTGCGCCAGGGGATCGCTCGCTACCTGATCGCCGAGGACAACGCGCTGCAGGAATACCGACGGCACCTGGATGGACTCAACCCCTTCGGCGAGCACGCGGCATGAAGCGCTATCACATTCCACAACTCGATCCGGACCCGAAGTGTGCATTTCCCGATCCGCGCGAAATCGGCCATCCGGAAGGCCTTGTCGCCTGGGGCGGTGATCTCGAGCCGGTCCGCCTGCTCAAGGCCTACCGGCAGGGCGTTTTTCCCTGGTATGAACACGGCTCGCCCATCCTGTGGTGGTCACCGGAACCACGCGCAGTGCTGATTCCCAAACACTGGCAACCACCCAGCCGCCTGCGCCGCACCCTGCGCCAGGCTCGATTCTCCGTCAGGATGGACACGCAATTCGATGCCGTCATTCAGGCTTGCGCCGGGCCTCGCCAAGATCAGACCGGCACGTGGATCACTCCGGCGATGATCGAGGCTTACAACCATCTGCACAAGCTGGGCCATGCCCATAGCATCGAAATCCTGCACGACGGTGAGCTCAGTGGCGGTCTGTACGGCGTGGCCATCGGCAAGATCTTTTTTGCCGAATCCAAGTTCCATCACCGCCGCGATACCTCCAAGATCGCACTGGCAGTGCTGATGCGCTGCCTGGCAAGCTGGGGTTTTCTGCTGGCCGACTGCCAGATCTGGAATCCTCATCTGGAACGGCTGGGCGTCGGCCTGTTGAGCCTGGATGAATTTCATGCCGTTCTGGAAGCCGGCGTTGATCAAACCGATGTAGTCGGATCGTGGAGTGAACGCTTGTCTGAGGTGGATCTTGCTGATTGGTGAATACCGGTAGGTCGGGGCCACGTCCCCGACGGACGACGTATCAATCATCGACTTCAATTCAACGTGTGTTGAGCACGAATCCGGTTAGAACGCGACGACAATGCAGTGGGGGTGGATTCGACATTGTCCGTCGGGGATGTAGCCCCGACCTACGGATCTGGCGGAGATAGGAGTTGACGCAAGGGCTGATCAGTCGGTTTTGGGCCGCGTTTTTCCATGGCCAGGTCCAGGGTGGCCAGGGCCAGGTTGCGGAATAGCCGGCCAGCGTCGGGATTGGCCTGGTCGACGGCCTTGACCAGCCGGGAACAGGCGGCCAGATCACCGCGTTCGATCGGGCCGGTCAAGGCCTGTGCAGGTGAAGAAGCTTCAAGTCCGGCCAAGGTTGTTGCTTGCAAATGACCAAGCAATTCCGCGGCTGACTCGGACTCCAGGCCGGCCTGTGTCGCCAGAGTGCGGGCCAGTTGGGTCAGCGTGACCAGGTAGTTGCTGGCGACCACAGTGGCGGCGTGATAAAGCGCCTTGTCGCCACTACCAAGAGTCAGCCAGCGACCCCCGGCGCGGGTGAATACCGGCTCCAGTTGCGCGCAGGTCTCGGGCGCACCCTCGGCAACAAACCATGTCGCGCTCATTTGGGCCACGGCCCGTGCGGGATCGGAAAAAGCGCGCACCGGATGGATCGAGGCGATCGGTGTGCCCAGTGGCTCGAGAACGGCGGCAGGCGTCGAGCCCGACAGGTGGAAGGCGAGCTCCGGCTGACCGGGCATGCGACAGGCCAATCCTCGTGCGAGACCATCAAGCTGACCGTCGGGAAGTCCCAGCAACAGCCAGCCGCCGGTGATTTCGTGATCCAGCACCTCGACCGGCTGGCCGGCGCCCATGAACTCGACGGCCTCGGCAGCACTGTCCAGGCTGCGGTTGCAGACCTGGCCGATATCGATCTGATCGTTCTCGAACAACCAGCGCAGCACACTGCGAGTGGCTCGGCCACAGCCCAGGACATGCACAGTCGGTCGGTTCACGGGCGTTCGGCCTGATCTCGAATGGGCAAAGGGTCCATTTCCAGATCTTCAGGTACCGGTGGAACCTGACCCGGGGTGCGGTCGAGATAGTCGGCCAGGCGTTCCAGCCCGTCACGGTAACTGCGCCCGATCAGGGAAGGCAGCATCAGACCGATGTAGCGACCGGTCAGGTCGAACACGCCAAACTCCACCTGCATGCCCCAGGTCACGCGCTGCCCGAGCCCGTCCGGTTCGAGGCGAAAGTAGCTCTCCACCTCGCTGTCACCGAGCTCCATTTCCATGTCGATGCGCTCATTCGGACTGACCCCGACGATCCACAAGCGCCCCGCCCCGCTACCGGCCTCGTCACTCCAGACCAGGGTAGCGCCGACACCGGATGGCGGGCCCTCGATACGGTATCCGGCATCCGGATCGGCTTCGTGCCAGGGCGACCACTGGCTGAAGTGGCGAAAGTCGCTGAGCACCTCGAAAATCACTTCTGCGGGCTGGTCGATGGTCACGCTGCGCTCCACCGTAACCTGGCGCGGCAGCATGAACCCGACAATCAGGATCACCACCACGATGGCCAGCAGGACGGCGAATAGTCTGCGTATCATGATGGACCTCTAATGCCAGCGATCATCGCGCCAGGTTGAGTCTGATTGTCCCGGATCGAAATCCAGATCCTCCTCATCATCTTCATCCTCCCAGTCATATTTCTTGACCGGCGGACGGTCCCAGGACCAGAACATCAATGCCAGCACCAGGCCGATGGCCATGCCACTGGCATGCAATTCCCAGCTCATCGAGCGTCCGGCGGGAAACACCCCCCAGATCATGGACCCATAGAAAAACCAGACCATCAGCGAGACCCCAACAGAGCGCATGTCCCGGCGCAGAATGCCGGAAATGAACACGAAGGTGAGGATGCCGTAAACCAGCCCCGAAGCGCCGATATGAATGCTTGGACGAGCGAATGTCCAGGCCAGCGCGGCCGACCCGACATAAATCATCGGTAATGCCCGCAGAGAGGAATTGGGGTAGAGATACAGCATGGCCACGCCGCCAACGAACAGCGGCATTGTATTGGAGCCGATGTGAGACAGGTTGCCATGCAACAACGGCGTGGTCAGCAAGCCCAGCAAGCCCATCGGGTCACGTGGCCGCAGTCCCAGGCGAGCCAGATCGAACGGCAGAATCTGCTGAAGCACGAACACCGTCCACATCAGCGCCACAAAGGCGATCGTGATCTTGATGGCCAGAATGAAATTCGCCTTGGCGCGATTGGACGCCGTGTACTCAGGGTCCGGGACGTTCAGTTGCATGCAGCGGATTCCCCGGGCTCCAGCCCACTGGCCACGATTTCCCTGACCCGGTCACGCAAATCACGAACCTGCTCGACAGACATTCCATCAGTCGCGACCGAAGGATGAATACGCATGATGACCCGGCCCGGTCGAATCTTCAGCGAATCGGCCGGCATGATATCGCGGGTTCCCACCACGGTTACGGGCAGGACCGGCATGCCCTGGTCGATGGCCACACGAAACGCCCCTTTCTTGAAGCTCAGCAGCTTCCCTGAACGACTGCGAGTCCCTTCCGCAAAAAACAGTATGCCGGTGCCGGGTCGCAAGCGCGACACAGCCGCATTGATCGCTTCACGCGCCTGATCGGGATCACTGCGGTTGACGAAAATATGCCCGATGGCCCGACAACCCTGGGCAATGAAAGGCACCTTGCGCAGTTCCGCTTTCATGACCCAGCGCAAGTCCAGCCCACAGAAACCGTAAATGACCGGAATATCGATCTGGCTTTGGTGATTGGCCACCACGACATACGACTGCCCGGGCTGTACATGCTCCCTGCCCTGCACTTCCACTCGCAAGGGTGCGAAGAAGCACAGGATCCTTCCCCAGGGAACCGCCACGTACAGGTTGGCCAGACGTGGCGAAATCAGGACGGCCGTTGGCACAGCCAGCAATGCGCCGACCAGCGTGGTCAGACAAACCAGCGGCATATAGACCAGCCATTGCCAGATCGGGTACAGGGCCAGCAGCGGCCGAGCGGCCGAGCTCGTCGAATCAGTCATGAGTCTATCGTACACAACGCGGTAACAAAAAGGGGCGCCCATCCGGGCGCCCCTGTCATCGCTCTCAAGAGCTGCCGACTCGATCAGGCAGCCTTGACCTTCTGCTTGCGCTCGCCTTCGATCAAGCGACTCTTGCCGGAGCCGATCTCGATCTTGCGCGGCTTCATCTGCTCGGGCAGTTCACGCTTGAGCTCAATGTGGAGCAAACCGTTTTCCAGGTTGGCGCCATCGACCTCGACGTGATCGGCGAGCTGGAAGCGACGCTCGAACGAACGAGTGGCGATTCCGCGATACAGAAACTCGCCCTCGCCTTGCTCTTCAGACTCCGACTTACCGCCGGACACCGTCAGGGTGTTGCGTTCGGTGACAATCTCGATTTCGTCCGGAGAGAAACCGGCCACCGCCATGGTAATGCGGTAACGGTCCTCGCCCAGCGACTCGATGTTGTACGGCGGGTAACCGTTGGAGTCGACGCGGGCTGCGTTGGACAACATATCGGCCATGCGATCAAAGCCAATGGCCGTGCGATACAGGGGTGAAAGATCAAAAGTAGTCATAACCGTATCCTCCTATGAAGCAATCGGTTTTCAGGTTGATTTCGGCGCCCGCCTGCCCATCAGGCCGGACACCACTCGAGATCCCTCGCGGCGATCTCACCCAGTTAGATAGTTGCGTCCTGAGGAAGTTTCAAGGGTCGACCGTGGATGAGTATGCAATATCGACGATGAAAAGCCGCCGTTGGCCACCGGGTACCGGCACGCTGACCTCGTCGTCGAGGTTCTTGCCCAGCAGTGCACGGGCGACCGGGGAATCGACCGAGATCCAGCCGCGGTCGGCATCAATCTCGTCCGCGCCGACGATTCGGTAGGTGACCTGTTCGCCATCCTCCTGCTCCAGGCTCACCAGTGCACCGAAAAACACCCGCGACGGGTCGGACGGCTGAGCATTGACCACTTCGACCACATCCAGGCGCTTTTGCAGATAGCGGATCCGACCGTCGATCTCGCGCAACTGTTTCTTTCGGTAGATGTATTCGGCATTCTCCGAACGATCGCCCTCGGCGGCGGCTGCGGTCAGCGCCTTGACCACCTCCCGGCGGCGACTCCAGAGCGCCTTGAGTTCATCCTGCAGTCGGCGATGACCGGCTGCGGTGATGTAGGGGCTGGAGGGACGCGCCGGAGGACGCCAGCGAGCCATGCAGCCCCGACCTAGAGTCCACCCCGAGTCAGTTTCAGCGGGTCGAGCAGTTCCTCGAGCTCCGCGCGACTGAGATCGGTCAATTCCTCGGCGACATCAATGATCGGTCGCCCTTCGGCATAGGCTTTCTTGGCCGCGGCGGCGCCTTTCTCGTAGCCGATCACTCGATTCAGGGCGGTGACCAGAATGGGGTTCTTCGCCAGCGCCTTTTCCAGGTTATCCTCGCGCACCTTGAAGGTGGCAATGGCGCGGTCGGCCAGCAGGTTGGCGGCATTGCCGAGAACATGCAGGCTCTCCAGCAAGCTTGCGGCCACCACCGGCAGCATGACATTGAGCTGAAAGTTACCGGACTGACCGGCCACGGTGATGGTGGCATCGTTGCCGATGACTCGTGCCGCGACCATGCACACCGCTTCGGGGATGACCGGATTGACCTTGCCGGGCATGATGGAGCTGCCCGGTTGCAGGGCTTCCAGCTCGATCTCACCCAGCCCGGCCAGCGGTCCGGAGTTCATCCAGCGAAGATCATTGGCGATTTTCATCAACGCCACGGCCAGGGTCTTGAGTTGTCCGGACAACTCAACCGCGGCATCCTGGCTGGCAATGCCCTCGAACTTGTTATCGGCCGACTCGAACTCGAATCCGGTCACCCGCGCCAGGTGAGCAGCCACCCGTTCGCCGAAATCTTCGGGAGCATTGATACCGGTCCCCACGGCCGTCCCGCCCTGCGGCAGTCTTCGCATTCGCGCCAGGGCATCAACCAGGCGATCATGGACACTGGCGATCTGGGCGGCCCAGGCCTCCAGTTCCTGACCCAGAGTGACCGGCATGGCATCCATCAGATGGGTACGACCGGTCTTGGCAACCTTGTCGAGTTCCGACGCGCGCCGCTTGAGAACCTGGTGGAGATGTTTGAGAGCCGGCATCAGATGCTCGGCCGTCATGAGACAGGCGCTGACCTGGATGGCCGTCGGAATCACGTCATTGGAGCTCTGACTCATGTTGACGTGATCATTCGGATGCACACCCAGCGAGCCATTCGGGTCGGACAATCTGGCGATCACCTCGTTGGCGTTCATGTTGGAGCTGGTTCCGGAACCGGTCTGGTAGACATCGACCGGGAAGTGATCATCGACCTTGTTGTCACTGACTTGACCGGCGGCCTCGACAATGGCTTCGGCCAGGCCCTCATCAAGCAATTTCAGATCGCGATTGGCCTCGGCGCAAGCCGCCTTGATCAGGCCCAATGCACGGATGAAGGACGGCGGCATGGGCTGGCCACTGATCGGAAAATTCTCGACCGCTCGCTGGGTCTGGGCGCCCCAGTGGGCGTCCTCGGGCACCTTGAGCTCACCCATGCTGTCGCGCTCGGTTCGGAATTGGGTCATTGGGGTGTCCTGAGTTGATGCGTTTGGAAAGAGTGAATTATAACTTTATGGGGAGAAGGGGAGAGGAGGAGACGGAAGAGGAAAACCATTGATGACCCGCTCTCACCCTCTTCCCTTCTCAGCCATCCTGAACGAATACGGGGGCGTGAACACCCCCTGCTCGGTCACGATGCAATCCACCAATTCGGCAGGTGTGACGTCGAAGACCGGGTTCCAGGCCAAAAAACCATCGGGCGCATTTTGCATTCCGGCCGCCCTCCAGATTTCGCTTGGATCCCGTTGTTCGATGGCCACCTGGTCGCCGGAGGCCATCAACGGGTCCACGGTGCTGGTGGGCGCCACAACCATGAACCTGGCGCCGTGCTGGCGAGCCAGCACGGCCAGCGAATAGGTGCCGATCTTGTTGACCACATCACCGTTGGCGGCAATCCGGTCTGAACCGGTGATCACCCATTGCACTCTCCCCGCCGCCATCAGAGCCGCTGCCGCACCCTCGACAATGACCCGGGCTTCGATGCCGGCGCGGGCCAGCTCCCAGGCGGTCAATCGCGATCCCTGCAGCCAGGGCCGGGTTTCATCGGCATAAATGGCGGTCGTTCTGCCCTTGCGCGCAGCTGCCATGATCACGCCCAGGGCGGTTCCGATGCCACCCGTGGCCAGGGAGCCGGTATTGCAATGAGTCAGAACGCCTGAGCCAGCGTCGATCTGCTCGCTGCCCAGCTCGGCCATCGTTCGATTGGCGGCAATATCCTCACGGTGAATGGCCCTGGCTTCGGCCAGCAACACCTCGGGATCAGGGCCATCCGCCGATTCCATGACCCGCCGCATCCGCGCGATCGCCCAGCTCAGGTTGACGGCCGTGGGCCGGGCGCTTTCCAGGCGATTCAAATCCCCTCGCCACGCCCTGATGTCACCGACCCGCTGATGGGCTGCAATAACCGCCCCGTAGGCAGCGGTGATGCCAATCGCCGGTGCGCCTCGCACCACGAGGTCCGCGATGGCGTCGATGACCCCATCGACATGATCGACACTCAACCAGGACTCGCGGACCGGCAGCACTCTCTGGTCGAGCAGCTCCAGACATCGGCCATCGAAACGAATGGCCTGGAAGCCGTTCTCGGGTGCGGAGAAGTCGTCACTCATGTCAACCATTTTACCTTTCTGCCGACCTCGAATCAGCGATCGTGCACACATCAAATCCACAAACCAAGTATCATTAAAGACCCTTCAAACATTCAACCGGAGCATGCTCAAGTGATGCGTATTCTGGCTTTTCTTCTCCTGGCCCTGCCACTTGTGGCAGTTGCCGAAACGCAGGCCAACGAAACCGACGATAGCGAAAAAACGGAGTATCCCAGCGTGATTCTGCATACCAACCATGGCGCCATCACCATCGAACTGTTCGAGGACAAGGCCCCGAAATCCGTCGAAAACTTTCTGCAATATGCCCGTGACGGCCATTATGATGGCACCCTGTTCCACCGGGTCATCTCCAATTTCATGATCCAGGGTGGCGGATTTGACACCGACTTCGAGCAGAAGCCAACCCGTGATCCGATCACCAACGAGGCCGACAATGGTTTGAGCAACAAGCGCGGCACTCTGGCCATGGCGCGCACCAATGACCCGCACTCGGCCACTTCGCAGTTTTTCATCAATGTCACCGACAACAACTTCCTCGACCATCGCGGCAAGCACTCCGGCCAGAGTTGGGGTTACGCCGTGTTTGGCCAGGTCACCGACGGCATGGACGTGGTCGATACCATTCGCGAGGTGGCGACCGGCAACCATGGTCCGCACCAGAACGTGCCCACCGAGCCGGTGATCATCGAGCGGGCCGAGATCCCTGAGTGATCGACCGGTCTACCTGATCTCTGACCTGCATCTGGATGCAGGTCGCGAGTCAACGACCCAGCTTCTGCTCGACTTCCTGCGCGGCCCGGCCTCCCGGGCCCGCGCGCTCTATATTCTTGGTGATCTGTTCGAGGCCTGGATCGGTGATGATGCCGCCGGCCCGATGGAGCATCAGGTTGCCAAGGCCCTGAAGTCTCTTGCCGAAACCGGCGCCGATCTGTACTTCATGGCCGGAAACCGTGACTTCCTGGTCGGTGAAGACTATTGCAGACGCGCCGGACTGGTCCCGATCACCGAGCCCTTCCGGCTTGATGACAATCTCCTGACTGCTGTGTTGATGCACGGCGACACCTTGTGCACCGACGATCATGCCTACCAGCGTTTTCGACGCAAGGTTCGCAATCCTGACTGGCAACGACGAGTGCTCTCCAGGCCCTTGTGGTGGCGCAGGATACTGGCCGGCCTGGCACGTTCCATCAGCCGTCGTCAAAATCGCAACAAGCCCGATTCCATCATGGACGTCAATGCCGATGCAGTGACCGAGACCTTTGTCCGGCATGACGTGCAGTGGCTGATCCATGGCCACACCCACCGCCCGGCCATCCACGAACTCGAGGTGGATGGTAAATCCTGTCGGCGCGTGGTATTGGGTGATTGGCACGACGATCACGGCAGCGCCGTGCGAATTGTCAACGGTCAAGTGGAGTTATTGAGGCTGGAACGAAACACCCAAAGTCGAATCAACCTCATTCCCCTGACCCCCGACCTGTGAATCCTGACCCCTAAACAACCCCGGCGGCAGCCCGACCACTCAGCCAGGCGCCCTCGATCCGATTACCGGCACACCAATCCCCGGCGATGACCAGGTTCTGCTCCGGGCACGTGATCGCCCTGCAATTGAGCGGTTCGGGACACAAGGCGTAACGCCAACGATGCGCGGTGGCGACGGCAGGACGCATGGACCTGGCAAAATTCACGATCTCATTGAAGGCGGCAAGCATCTCACTGGCCACATCCTCGGCGTCCCGTTCAAGGTTTTCCCTTGACCATTGCTGCGATGCATGCACCACCCAGACATTGCCCTGCCGACCCGGCTTGTCGCCGTTGCGGGCAATCCAGCCCAATGGCCCTTCGTTGACGAACACGGCATCGAATTCGGTCTGCGTTCTCATGCTGAAGGCCAGCAGCAGCGCCCATGCCGGAGCCATGGGAACGGCAGAAACCTGATCGTACAGTGGGTGCTGTGATCCGAGCAGCGCCGCGGTCTGCTGGGGTGGCGGGGTCAGGATCAGGTTTCGGGCGCTCAAGCGATCACCCCGCTCGTCGACAATGGTCCAGTGATCATCAGACCACTCGATTTTCGCCACCTTTTTACCGAATCGGCAGTCAATATGACCGGCAAGGTAATGGAGCACGGCGTTCATGCCGGGTACCCCAACCAGGCGCTCATCCGGGCTGCCATTGGCCGAATCCGGGCGTGCACCCACCACCCGGATACGTGGCTGCCAGGTTGCGATCAGATCCAGATCACGCCAGGCTTCCACCTGGGCGCGAAAGGCTTCATCCCGGGCGGTCAGATACTGGGCGCCGTGATCAAAGGAAAACCCATCCTGGCGACGCGTCGATGAACGCCCTCCCGGGCCGCGCGCCTTGTCGACCACGACCACTTCACGGCCAGCCGCCTTCAGCGCGCTGGCCGCGGTCAGGCCGGTCCAGCCCGCCCCGACAATCAGTACATCAATCGACTTCATGAGCGATGCGAGTCAGTGGATCGAAATCCACCGGCCGAAAAGTTTCTCGCTTGGCGTGGTTTGTGTTCATGGCCGGAATGATGAACCCGAAGCCGACAGCGATCAAGAAAAACTTTCCTGAAACCGGGCTTTCAGTCCTGATCGATTTCCGGGCGAAGATAGGGAAACAGCAACACATCCCGAATCGAGGGTGAATCCGTCAGCAGCATCACCAGCCGGTCTATGCCGATCCCTTCACCCGCCGCCGGCGGCATGCCATACTCCAGTGCGCGAACATAATCATGATCGTAATGCATCGCCTCGGCATCACCGGCATCGCGGGCAGCCACCTGGGCGCGGAATCGCTCGGCCTGGTCTTCGGGATCGTTGAGTTCGGAAAATCCATTGGCAATCTCGCGCCCGGCCACGAACAATTCAAAACGATCCGCCAGCTCCGGATCCTCGTCATTGCGCCGTGACAACGGCGAAACTTCAATGGGATAACCGGTCACGAAGGTTGGCTGGATCAGGTGATGCTCGGCATGGTGTTCAAACAGTTCCATCAGCAAGCGACCCCAGCCCCAGGCCTTCTCAACATGAATGCTATCGCGCTCGCAAAGCTTGCGCAGATGATCGAGGTTGCGAAGATCCACGCCTTCCGGATCGGGGCAATACTCCATGACCGCATCGGCCACACTCAGGCGTCGGTACTGCCCGTCAAATGCAATCGATTCTCCCTGGTAATCGACCTTGCCACTTTCCAATCCCGGCAATTGGGTCACCACCGCCCTGAGCATCTCCTCGGTCAGTTCGATCAGATCGTTGTAATCGGCATGCGCCCAGTAGAACTCCAGCATGGTGAACTCGGGGTTGTGTCGGGTTGACACGCCTTCATTGCGGAAATTTCGGTTGATCTCGTAGACCTTTTCCAGCCCGCCGACCACCAAGCGCTTCAGGTGCAGCTCCGGGGCCACGCGCAGGTACAGGTCAATGTCCAGCGCATTGTGGTGGGTCACGAAGGGCCGTGCGGTGGCGCCACCGGGGATGTGATGCATCATCGGAGTTTCGACTTCCAGAAACCCGCGATCATCAAGAAAGCGGCGAATGCCGCGAATGACCTCGGTCCGACGCACGAAGGTCTGGCGCACTTCCGGATTGACAATCAGATCCACGTAACGGCGCCGGTAGCGGGTTTCCTGGTCGGTCAGACCGTGCCACTTCTCCGGCAGTGGACGCAACGACTTGGCCAGCAGGCGAAGTTCACCGACATGCAGGCTGAGTTCACCGGTGCGGGTGCGCATCAGCGTACCACCGGCGCCGATCAGGTCACCGATGTCCCAGCCCTTGAATGCCTGGTACACGCCGTCCGGCAAATCGTCGCGACGAAGGTAAAGCTGAAAACGTTCCCCGGATCCATCCTGAACATGAACAAAGCTGGCCTTGCCCATGATGCGCCGGGACATGATCCGCCCGGCCACGCTGAACGACTCATCCAGCTCCTCCAGCGTTTCATTGGTCCATTGACCGGAATCGCCGAAGCGCTCCTGCAGTCGGGCGGCATCGGTATTGACGCGCCAGTCATTCGGATAGGCCTGCCCCAGCGTCCGCAGCTGATCGAGCTTGGCCCGCCGCTCGGCAATCAACCGATTCTCATCAACCGCTTCCGTCACTTTCGATTCGTCACTCATTTCCAAAACCTGCAATCAATTAATCCCGTCCCCCTGATCACTGACCCCTCAATCATTACTCAAGCCCGGCCTGCAACGAGGCAGCCACGAACTCATCCAGATCCCCGTCCAGCACCTTCTGCGTGTCGGTCCGCTCCACGCCGGTGCGCAAATCCTTGATGCGGGACTGATCCAGCACGTAATTGCGAATCTGGCTACCCCAGCCGATATCGGCCTTCTCTTCCTCGGCGGCCTGGGCCTTGTCACGCTGCTTCTGCAATTCCATCTCGTAGAGCTTGGCGCGCAACTGCCCCATGGCCCGGTCCTTGTTGCGGTGTTGCGAACGATCAGTCTGACACTGAACCACGATACCGCTGGGCTCATGAGTGATGCGCACCGCCGATTCGGTCCGGTTGACGTGCTGTCCCCCGGCGCCCGATGCCCGGTAGACATCGATACGCAGCTCGGAAGGATCGATATCGATCTCGATGTTGTCATCGACCTCGGGCGAGACGAACACGCTGGCAAAGGAGGTGTGGCGGCGATTGCCCGAATCAAACGGTGACTTGCGCACCAGGCGGTGGACCCCGGTCTCGGTCCGGCACCAGCCAAATGCATGATCGCCCTCGACCCGGATGGTCGCACTCTTGATTCCGGCCTGCTCACCCGCAGACACCTCGATCAATTCGGAATTCCAGCCGCGCTGCTCAGCCCAGCGCAGGTACATGCGCAACAGCATTTCCGCCCAGTCCTGGGCTTCGGTTCCACCTGAACCGGCCTGGATATCGATAAAACACGGGCGGTCATCCATTTCACCGGAGAACATGCGCTGAAACTCAAGGTCAGCCACCTTGCGCTCCAGGCTTTCCAGGTCGCCGGCAACACTGGCCAGGGTTTCCTCATCGTCTTCGGCCAGTGCCATCTCCAGCAACTCACCGGCATCGCTGACCCCGTCGAATACCTCGCGCTGGGCACTGACCGAACGATCCAGATCCGAACGCTCCTTGCCCAGCTTCTGCGCGTGGTCCGGATCGTTCCAGACATCCGGGTTTTCGAGTTCGCGGGTAACTTCCTCGAGACGTTCTACCTTGCCATCGAAGTCAAAGATACCCCCTAAGCGCAGCAACGCGGCGCTCCAGGTCCGAAAGCAGGCTTTTCAGGGCAGTCTGTTCCATGGCTCGATCTCAGAGAATTCTCGGTCAGGGCAAACCGGTTATTGTAGCATTTAAGGGCATTGAAGCCGACACTTGGGTAGTCCCCCCAAAGAAAAAACGACGGAGATTCCTCATGAGCGCAAGTATGGCCAGGAAACTGGTCTGGGCCATTGCACTGTTGCCACTGGCCTTCTTTTTGTCTGGACTCACCAGGGCGGATTTCGCCGATGGCCAGGCATTGCTGAACATGCTGGGCCGACTCACTGGAGTCCTGGGGCTGGCCTTTCTGTTGCTCTCAGCCGCCCTGAGTGCGCGCGTGCCCGGCTTTGACCAGCCCTTTGGCGGGCTGACCAAGCTCTGGCACTCACATCACTTGCTCGGCGCGGCTTCGCTGCTGCTGTTACTGGCCCACCCGGTTCTGTTGATGCTGGCCGCCGCCGGGCACGGTCACGATGTCGCCATGGCGACCCTGTTTCCACCGCTCTCGGACATCGCGACCTGGAGCGGCTGGCTGGCGCTGGTATTGATGATGATTTTTCTGGCGCCGAGCTTTGCCTTCTTCGGACCCCCCAACTACGAGCGCTGGAAACGCATCCACGCATTGGCCGGACCGGCGGCCATCCTGGCCCTGGTCCACACTTACCTGTTCAGCCGCACCATGCCGATGAACCTGGATGTCTGGATCTGGTCATTGCTTGCCCTGCTGGCGGTTGGCGCCATGGCCTGGCGGTTCGTGTTTTCGCGACGCATCGGACGGCTCAACCACAAGCTTGTGGCTGTTGATCGGGTCGCCAACAACGTGGTCGAACTGACCCTGGCGCCGGGGCGACGACACCTGAAGTATCATGCCGGAAACTTCATCTACATGACGCCCTTCGACAGAAAACTTGAGGCCGGTCATGGCGAAGAACATCCGTACACCCTGTCATCCTCGCCCACCGAGGAGAATCTGCGTGTCGCCATCAAGGACCTCGGCGACGCCAGCCGGGCGATTCAGACCATCGAGCCGGGATGTCGGGTGGCCATCGAGGGGCCCTATGGCCGGTTCTTTCCGACCAGCAACAAAGTGGACACGCCCGAACTCTGGGTGGCCGGCGGCATCGGCATCACGCCCTTCCTTGCGCGCATGCGCCACCTGGCCGCACTCGGGGAAAGTGGCGATATTCAGCTTGTCTTTTGCGTTCAGGACGAGGCGCGACTGCTGTTCGCCGACGAACTGGCCGAACTGGCCGGCCGAATTCCCGACTTTGTCCTGACTTTTCATTATTTCTACCAGGAAGGCCCCATTTCGGTCGAATTCCTGAAAGAAAACTGTTCCGATATCGAGCAGCGCGAGGTCTATATCTGTGGTCCGATGCCGCTGAACCGGACCGTGCAATCTCACCTGCGCTCAATCGGACTGCCCTACTCGCGAATCCATACCGAGGAATTCGAGCTGCTATGAAAAAGATCACCTTTGCAGCCTTCGTCGCCTTCTGGGCCAGCGTGATGACCGTGGCCGCCATGTCCTGGCTATCGCCCGAACCGGCCATGCGCGATGACTCGGCATTGCCCGAATACACGCTCAAAGAAGTGGCCGAACACGACAGCCTGGACAGTTGCTGGAAGGTCATCGAGGGCAAGGTCTACGACTTTACCGAATATATTCCCGACCACCCGACACCCCCGCGCATCATGGAAGCCTGGTGTGGTCGCGAAGCCACCGAAGCCATGCGCACCAAGGGTATAGGGCGCGACCACAGCCCGGCTGCCTGGGCCATGATGGAGCCTTACCTGATCGGGCGCCTGATCGAAAAAGATTGACCCTCGCAGACTTCCTGAACTCGCAATGGCAGAAAAGAAAGTAAACCACAGAGGCACAGAGAACACAGAGAAGGAATCAAGAAGTTAAATTCTTTTCTCCGTGCCCTCTGTGCCTCTCATCAAACAGATTTCTAATTCATTGATTTTGCGACAGCGAGCCCGAAACCGGGACGGAAGACTCTGTGGTGAATTCCGAGCTTTTGTTACATGAAGGTGTTCCAATAGCTACCAGTCAACCGGCTGGCGAGCCAGTGGCATGGTCATGCAGCGGCATCCGCCGCCGCCTCGCGACAGCTCGGCACCGCCAATGGTCACGATCACTTTCTCGGCCGGGTCAATGTCACGCTCACCCGACATCACGCTGGCCGATTCAACCACATTGAACCCGGCCTGGCTGAGCGCCTCGACCGTGTACTGGTTGTGGGAGAACCCGAGAATCTGACCCGGCCCGAAAGCAAAGAAGTTCGCGCCGCTGGCCCACTGTTCACGTTCCTGATGAAAATCATCATCGCCACCACAGGCAATCGGGGTCAGGTCCAGGCCGAGCGCATGCAAGGCCTCGATTACGCCTGAATACTCGGTGATTCCGGTCATGGAACCATTATCGAATGCACAGTGATAGGCACGGGAACGCTTGGAGCCGGTGATCAGCGGTGGAAACACCACGCACTTGTCCTTGTCGACCATGGTGAAGATCATGTCCAGGTGGATGGTGGCGCGGGTCTTGGGAATCTCGACCACAACGAAATTGCGCACCGGTCCCTGACCGGCAATCTGGCGCATCAACTGATCGATTCCGGCCACCGAAGTCCGCTCGCTGTAACCGATCACCACCAGGTCTTCACGAATCACCAGCAGATCGCCACCTTCAATGGTGACTTCCGAGTCACGGTTGTCCGTGCCATCGAAATAAAAGCCCTCGCTGTCGATTGAGGGGTGGTACTTGAATACTGCCTTGAGCAACAAGGCCTCGGCCACACGGGCCTTGTAAGCCATGGAGCCGATAATGATGCGCCGATTCAGGCACATCGTGGCATCACGGGTAAAAAATGTATTCGGCAAGGGCGGAATGGTATAGCGCGAGGGGTCCAGAAACCGCTCCAGGCTATTGATGGCCTTGGGTGTGCCCTCGATCAACCGGCCGGCCAGGTCCGACGAACTCATGTCCAGCAATGATTGCACCAGATCCGGACAGTCGTAGAGCCTGCACAATTCATCGACCAGGGCCTGGCGAATCCGCTCCTGGTCAAGGACATCGGTCAGCAGATCACGCAGCTCGACCACCCGGGCCACCTTTTGCAAGACCCCCTTGAGCTGGCGATGCTCGGCCAGCGCCAGCGGCAGGCTGAGAATATCGTCATAGAGGACCTCGGCGGCCGTCTGTGGTGTCATGTTTTCCATTTCCTGGCCAGGCGTGTGCACCACCACCGCATCCAGCGGACCGATTTCCGAATCGAGATTGATCTGAACCGACATCGACTGACCTTGAAAATTGTTGTTTGCTGGAATCATTCCTGGGCCGCCTAGTGTAAGGCCTGATCTGTCCGCCGTCACCTGCTTGACCGGATCCGATCCAGGGCGGATGATGTCAACATCAGATCCCGGAAAAACTCCGGTCGGGAACAGGACAAGATGAGCGAATCCGAACTATCCGGCAAGGAAGCGGAGTTGCTGGGCCGGCAATTCTTCACCGCATTGATGAACCTGAGCGGCTACGGGCCCGAACACCCGATCACCCGCAAGGCCATCGACTCCGCCTTTGCTCAACTTGAAGAAGCTGCCCGGGAACACAACGGCGTCACACTGCTGCTGGATCGTGATCGACTCTACCTCGACAATCACCCGATTGGAGCACGTTTCAACCCACAGCGCCTGATCCACCTGATGGGGGATCTGAACCTGGAATCCGTGCTGTTCAAACCAGGCATCGAAAAGGATCAACTCATTACTTTTCTGAATCTGCTGGCACACCCCAGGCAGTGGCCCACCCTCGATGACGTTCGCAAGGAGCTTGCACGACACCAGATCGATAGCCTGAAGCTCAATTACGTCTTCTACCGCAAGGTCACCGATGACGAGGAAATTGTCAGGAGTGAGGAGGTTTCCCGTCAAAGTCCCGCCTCAAGCGCTCCAGTGCCGGAAGATCTGTCACCGCTGCTGACCGAACTGATGAGCCGTATTCACGAAAATCCGACCGAAGCCGCTCGACTGGTCACGCTGGCGGCCCAACTTCGCGATGCCGACGCCGGGGATGACGACCAACTGGTTCAGTCTCTGACCCGCTACATCGGTCGATTGAGTCGCAAACTGGCCGCGGAGGAAAATGCCGGTCGCCAGTCTCCCGATGCCGAGCAACTTGCCGAACAACTCAAGGCCTTCCAGCAGGAACTGATCGAATTGATGAGCCTTCGCACCGTCAATGCCAGGCTGGCGCGGAAAGTGGAGGAGAAATTGCTTCAGTCCAACCTGAAACCCGCCAAAAAGACTCGTGACGACACCCTCCCGGAGCGGGTCATGAATGCATCCAGCATGGCCTTCTTTCTCAATCGCGAGGTCAAGTGCTCTCTGCGATACGAAACACCGTTTTCCTGCGCCATGATCACGATCGACAGAATCTCCGGCGCCGAAGGCCTGGCGCGCAAGCCACACCAGGCAGAGCTCCATCAACTCCTGCCGGACCTGTATCGACTCCTGCTGCGTCTGCTGCGTGACCTGGACCTGATCGGCTCACTGGATCGCGAACATCAGGCCGTTCCCCTCATCATCATGCCCATGACCCCACACGGCAATGCCAACATCGTGCGTCTGCGCCTGGAAGAGGCACTGGACAATGCCCGCTTCGAGCTCCAGGGTCAAACCGTGCATCTGCTGCCCACCGTCACCACACTGGGCTTCAAGGCCGCCACCCACAAGGACCTGCGCGGTTACATGACCCATTTACGCAACAATCATGCCCGCGCCAGGCAGAAAAGGACCGAGTAGCTGGTGCCCGGGGCCGGACTCGAACCGGCACGGAGTTGCCTCCGAGGGATTTTAAGTCCCTTGCGTCTACCAATTTCGCCACCCGGGCTTGATGTCGGGACATGATAACGGTTGGGCGGTTCTTGGTGCGATCGAGCACTCAAATCCGCTCGTGTCGACGGATTGATTGTCGACCGTCGGGGACGTAGCCCCGACCTACAACTCTGGAGGAAAAATGGAGGCTAGGCCCGGAGTCGAACCGAGGTACACGGCTTTGCAGGCCGCTGCATAACCACTCTGCCACCTAGCCTTGGTGGTTGGAATCTGATTCTACCGCATTCAACGTCACAGGAAAGACCGGAACATCAAATGCAAAGGCCCCGGAATCCGGGGCCTTCAACTTGAACCTTGGAGCGGGAAACGAGACTCGAACTCGCGACCCCAACCTTGGCAAGGTTGTGCTCTACCAACTGAGCTATTCCCGCAATCGAGCCGCCCATTTTATGACTTTTCATGCATCTGTCAAGCCCCAGTTTGACGCAGCCATGCAGCCTGTGACGGGACGATTCTGCCGCCCTGTCGTTCTGACTTGAACCGCAAAATCAGCGAGAATAGACGGTTGACCGTAACAGGACACTTGGGCCTGTGGCCCGCGCATCCCGATGACATCAGGCGAAACCACCCCTGCCGGACCAGCCGGGGCGATTGAATACTCGATCATTGTTCCCACCCTCAACGAGGGAGAGAACATCGGTCCCCTGCTCGAAAGGATTTTCGCCGCTGTCGGGCCGTCCGAGGCCATGGAGGTGCTGATTGTCGATGACTCCTCGGTTGACGACACCTGTGAACGGGCCGAGTCCTGGAGTGACAGCCACCCGGTGCGCGTCATTCGACGGACCGGGAAACCCGATTTGTCCGGCGCCGTGCTGGATGGCGCGCAAGCGGCGCGCGGCCATTGGATCCTGGTCATGGATGCCGACGGGTCCCATCCGGCCGAGGCCATTCCTGACGTGCTGAAGCCACTGCGTGCCGGCACTCATGATGTCAGCATTGGATCTCGTCATGCGCCCGGCGGCCATACGGTAGGCTGGCCGTGGATTCGGCACCTGACCTCATGGGTGGCGAGCTTGCTGGCCTGGCCGTTTACCGAAGTCCGCGATCCGATGGCGGGATTTTTCGCGACGACCCGGGAACGTCTGCTGGCGCTGCCGGGGAAGGCCACCGGTTATAAGATCCTGCTGGAGATGCTGGTCCAGGGGGGTGATTCCATTCGCGTCAGGGAGGTTCCGATTCGTTTCGAGGACCGCCAACTTGGCCAGTCCAAGCTCGGCCTGAATCAACAGATCACCTACCTCAAGCGACTGACCTACCTGGCCGGTGGTCGGGTCTCCATGGACAGCGCTTCGAAGTTCATCCTGGTCGGACTGAGCGGCATGCTGGTCGACCTGCTGATTTTTCATTTCCTGATGGCCGGAGGCGCACGCCTGGGTTCGGCCCATATCGGCAGTTTCATGGTCGCAACCGTGACCAACTTCATACTGAATTATCGCTGGACATTCCGCGGGGATGCGCACACCTCGATCAGCCTGTCGGCGCGCTACCTGCGATTTTTCACAGTCGCGGTGCTGGCCCTGCTCATCCGCGGTGGCGTGCTGGTGTTGCTGGTCGAGGTCTTCGGGCTTTCCCCGATGCTGGCCATCGTGCCGGCCATTGTCATTACCGCCGGTGTCAATTACCTGGGTTCAGCCTTTTATGTATTCGCATCGACCGCCTCAGGCGTGATCCCGCGGGTTCGCTGGCACCTGGCCGCCATCGGTCTGTTCGCCTATGTACTTGTGCTGCGCATTCTCTACATGGGCCATCTCGAGTTGATTCCCGACGAGATGTATTACTGGGTCTATGCCCAGCAACTGTCCCTGTCCTACCTGGACCACCCACCCCTGGTTGCCTGGCTGATTGCCGCCAGCACCAGCGTCTTTGGCGATACCATCTTCGGTGTGAGAGCCAGCCTGATTCCGCTGGTCCTGATCGGGGCGTGGTTCTTTTTTCGATACGGGGCGACCATGGGCGGGCGCACCGTGGGACTGCTGTGCCTACTGGCCTTCGCCGTGCTGCCGTTTTTTGCCGTCTCCGGCATCGTGATGACACCGGATGCACCCATGATCGCCGCCTGGGCGGCCGCGCTGTACTTTTTCAAGCGTGGCCTGATTGACGATGATCCACGTGCCTTCTATGGCCTCGGCATCGCCATGGGCGTCGGCCTGCTGGCCAAGTACACGATTGCATTGCTCGCCCCGGCCGCCCTGGCCTTCATGTTGATCGATCGACGATCACGCCAATGGTTTTTCCGGCCCGAACCCTACCTGGCGGTCCTGATCGCCACGCTCATCTTCATGCCGGTTCTGATCTGGAACTGGCAGAACGAATGGGCATCGTTTCTTTTCCAGAGCACACGGCGACTGCTCGAGAACCCCAAAACCACCAGCCACATGGTGTTCGTCTACGCCTTTCTCCTGCTCTCGCCGGTCGTAGCCGTTGCCGGAGTGTACGCATTCACGAAAATACGACGCATACTGACCCCGGACGAGCGAAATCGGCGCTTCATGATGGTCATGACGCTGGTGCCGTTGCTGACCTTCGTGATTTACGGACTGTTTACCGAGGTTCGCTTCCACTGGACCCTGCCGGCCTGGATTGCAATGTTGCCAATGATCATGACCGCCCTGGTTCAACATGCCTGGCAGGCGCGTGAGAACTTCAGTCGCTTTCATCGTGCGCTGATGGCACTCTGGGTGCCCAGCGTGACCTTGCTGGTCATCCTGTTCGGACTGTTGCTTCACTACCTCACCCTTGGTCTTCCAGGACTGAAAACCTCGGATTTCGACAGCGGCTACCTGGGCTGGAAAGAAACCACTGCGGCGGTCGAGGAAATCCGGCAGGAACTGGCCGCAGCAACCGGACGGGAACCGATCGTCGCGGCCACCAGAAAATGGGATGTGCCGGCCGCCCTCTCCTTCCATGGACCACCGGAGCTCGGCCGGCACGTCACCGGTCGCAACCTGATCGGCATGCGTGGCTCCATGTGGGAGTACTGGTTTGACCCGGACACCGACCCGAAACGACCGGTGCTTCTGGTCAACTACCGGCCCGAACTGATCGGCGAACAGTGGCTGGAATCGGTGTTGATCAACCTCGGCCCACTCAAGGAGCGCACCATCGAGCGCGATGGTAAACCGATTCGCACGCTCTACTATCGCAAAGCCGAGGGTTTTCGACCCGAGCAGGTGCGCCGGCCGGATGGCACGCACGAGACCGATTGAAGCGAGCAAATTTGGCTGTTGGTATTTGCAGCCGGCCAGAAAGCTGGCACAATAACGCGGTTTTAACGAATAGCACGGATGGCCATGCCCAAAGACGATCACATAGAAATGGAAGGCAAGGTACTCGATACCCTGCCCAACACCATGTTCCGGGTCGAACTCGACAACGGACACATCATTACCGCACACATATCCGGCCGCATGCGAAAAAACTACATTCGCATCCTGACCGGCGACCGGGTCAAGGTTGAAATGACTCCCTACGACCTGACCAAGGGCCGCATCACTTACCGCATGAAGTAAGGGCTCGCCAAAATTGGAAGTTATCCTTACGCGAGCCCTAAGCGCCTTGCTCAGACCGGAGGCGCTGCCGAAACTTCCGAGTTGTCAGAACGGGTTTCGACCGCAAGATCAAGGCCCTGGCCCTCCTCGTTGCGATCTACCCTGACCACCCCGCCGCCTTCCGACAATTGTCCGAACAGCAATTCGTCGGCCAATGGCCGCTTGATGTTGTCCTGAATGACGCGCTTCATGGGCCTGGCGCCCATTTGCTCATCGAAGCCGTTTTCAGCCAGCCAGGCTCTTGCCGCCTTGGAGACCTCCAGCGTCACACCCTTGTCGGCCAACTGATTTTCCAGCTCCATCAGGAACTTGTCGACGACTTCGAGAATGACATCCATGCCCAGGGAATGGAACTGGATGATCGCATCCAGGCGATTCCTGAATTCGGGCGTGAACTGGCGTCGGATGGCCTCCATGCCATCGGGACTGTGATCAGACTTGGTGAATCCGATCCCGCGCCGATTCATGGCCGAGGCGCCTGCATTGGTGGTCATGACCAGAATGACATTGCGGAAATCGGCAGATCGCCCATTGGCATCGGTCAACTTGCCGTGATCCATGATCTGCAACAGCAGGTTATAGACATCCGGATGGGCTTTCTCGATCTCGTCGAGCAGCAGCACCGCGTGCGGCGACTGGGTGATGGCCTCGGTCAGAAGCCCGCCCCGGTCGAACCCGACATAACCCGGAGGGGCGCCAACCAGGCGCGAGACCGAATGGGCTTCCATGTACTCCGACATATCGAAGCGGATCAACTCGATGCCCATGGTCAGGCCAAGCTGACGTGTCACCTCGGTCTTGCCCACTCCGGTCGGGCCGGCAAACAGGAAAGAACCAATCGGCCGGTCGGCATCGCCCAGCCCGGAGCGTGACATCTTGATGGCCGCCGCCAGGGTGGTGATCGCCTCATCCTGTCCGAAAACGACCATCTTGAGGTCGCGTTCCAGTGTTTTCAGCGCATCGCGATCGGAGCGCGAGACCTGGCGCGGCGGAATGCGCGCCATGCGCGCCACCACGTCTTCGATTTCATGAACGCCCAGTTCCTGGTGACGTTCCGATTCCGGCTTGAGTCGTTCACGGGCGCCGGCCTCGTCGATGACGTCAATGGCCTTGTCCGGCAGGTGGCGGTCATTGATATGGCGTGCCGACAAAGTCGCGGCCGCTTCCAGCGCATCGGCGCTGTAGGTAACCCGGTGATGTTCCTCGAAACGGTGCTTGAGGCCATTGAGAATCTCGATGGT
>PWWM01000042.1 GCA_003561495.1 Gammaproteobacteria bacterium | reverse complement strand
TCAGTTCCCAGTCTCCGGCCAGGGTATTGGCCAGGTACAGTTGCTCCATCGCCCCTTGCCATGATCGGACATCCTGCAGGCATTTCGGCAGGGCGCCATTTCCACTCAGCTCCAGGTGCGCACGCCGTCCTTGCGTGACGAGGCCGAAGCGGTGACTGTCGCAATCGCCGGACAAGTTCAGTTCAACAGTATCCAGGCGCTCCCAGGGGTTGAGATCGAGATCGCGAAGCTTCAGGTCGAAATCGAATTCGACCGGATCCTGCCAGCTCAATGAGGTCTCGAGCTCACCTTCGGTCAACGCGATATCGTTCCAGAACAGGGAGTTGAAACGGCCGCGGGCTTTGAAAGTGCCGGCAAAAGGGTGAATCTGGCCTTCAAGATCCAGATACCCATCGATCTCGGGCCAGAGCTGATCAAGGGCTCGCGCCTCAAGCTGCCAGCGCCAGGCACGCCCGTCACTGCTGGAAAGCGACATGCGATTGTCACCCAGAGCCAGGTCGAGCTCACCGGCCTCGGGCAGTTCTTCACTGATGCGCAGCCGTCCGCTGCCATCCAGGGGTTGGCCCCGCAACTGGCCGTCGATCGCGACCAGTTCCAATTCCATGCTTTCCAGTGAATCAAACTCCAACTGAACTCGTCCGGAAACCTGGCCCGGCAATTCAGGGATGAACTGGCCCGGATCGGTCTCGATCAATTCAATGGCCAACCGACCGGCGGGTTCGGGCTGCCAGGCCAGTTGTCCGTCGATGTTCAGGCTGCCGGCGCGACCGGCCTGAACGCGCAGACCATCGATCCAGGCCTGGCGGTCATCACCGTGTGCTCGAAGTTCGACGCTGGTGGTCGGTTGTTCCAGCGCCTCGAACATGGCGTCGACTTCCAGTTGCCAGTCGCTCAATGCCCCATCCAGGCGGACCCGGCCGGATTGACTGGAAAACAGGGGCCTGCTGTCATCGGTGATCGGTGGCCAGTCGAGATTGCGCCAGTTGAGATCCAGCGAGACCTGGTCGTTTTCAGGGTCCAGGCGCCCGGAACCCTCGACATTCAGTCGTGTTGGCGGCGCGCTCAAAGCAAGCTCCTCAAGTTCGACCGTCCGGGCATCGGCGTGCACCCGCATGCGGCCATCCAGGCGTGCCTGCTCGGGCCAGTCCGGGTAAACCGTGGTCAGGTCCAGTCGACTCAGGTCGATATCGAGTCTCGCGTTGAGTTCGGGATCCAGGTCCAGTTGCCCGCCGGCGGTGATTTCACCGTCGAAGACCTCGGCAATCAATTCCTCGATCTCGATTCGGCGCGTCGATCCGGACAATTCAGCACGCAGTCGGTTTTGGGGCAAATCCATGCCTTCGACCTGCGCACCCACGCGGGCCTGCCAGGCATCCGGACCCCCGCTGGCGCTCAGGGTCAGGTCCTTGACGACCAGGTCCAGATCAGGCCAGTCGCCAAAGCGACCCTTCAGATCGACCGATGCGTCGATATCCGATGGTAGTCCGCGCACTTTGACCTGCCCTTCAAGCTCGGCCGGTCCGGCGGTTGTCAGTTCGATTTCGAGCAACGCCAGGCGTCCGTCGACGACCAGGTCGATTTGCTGGCGGGTGTCCGGGTCAATGTCATGGGTCGCACTGATATCCAGGCGTCCGCCGAACGGGGCCTTGAGCTGCCAGTATCCGCTGGCGCGTAGTTGCGAGTCGGGCAGGTCGACGGCCAGAGACTCCAGATCCAGTTGTTCGTGATACTGGCCACTGAGTGCGATGCGATCGATCCGGACCGGCTCGTCATGATCCGGACCGGTGTGGATCTGCAAGTCCGCCACCCGCAATTCATGGATGCGGATCGGGATCGGGGCGCTGATGTCGGGCATCTCGAAAGGTTTGGCCTCGGGGTCGGGGGGCTCGCCTTCGGCCAGATGAATCTCGACATCATCGGCGCGCAGCCACTGAACATCGACGGCCGGCGACGGCAGCAGGCGAACATGGGCCGACAGTTCCAGCCGACCGATCCGGATCTCGGTATCGGCTTCGTCCAGGGCGACCGATTCCAGTGTCAATCCACGGCGCAGCCCACCGCTCAGGGACTGCCACTGCAGGGAGGGGACCACGCCGGCGGCGCGATCAAGCGCCCAGTTCGCACCGGACTGGGTGCTGGTCAGCCACCACCAGGCGCCGGCCACGGCGCCTGCCAGCAGGACCAGGACAATGCCGGTGATGATCATCAGCTTCTTCATAGCAGCCGAGTACCGATGGTGAAGTGCAAACGCCAGGGCCGGTCGATGTCATCGAGCGCCTGGGCCACGTCGACCTGGATGGGGCCGATCACCGTGTACCAGCGAAAGCCAACCCCGACACCGCGCTTGAGCTTGGGGTCGGTGAAGTCATTGAAGGCATTGCCGATATCGAAAAACGCGGCCAGGGACCAGTCATTGCCGACCCTGTACTCATACTCGGCGGTGGCGGCGAGAATATGATTGGCGCCGTTGCGATTGGTGCTCAGGGTTTCGAAGCCGTAACCGCGAATGGTGCGATCGCCCCCGGTCTTGAAGCGATAGCGTTCGGGCAACTCGGTGATGTTGAGTTCAAGTTCGCGCTCATCCAGGGTCAGGTTCACCGTCCGCGTCTTGGCCTCGGTGTAGCCGATTTCGCCGCGCAACAGCATCTTGTGTCGATCTCCGAAAATCTGATGCCAGCGCCCGCTGATCCAGGCCTGGGCGAAGCTGACATCCGAGCCGGCCGAGGCGCTGGCGCCCAGCAGCCGGGCTTCCATAATCTGGCCTTCGGCGAAAAAGCCCGAACCGCGAATCCGGGGCAGACGCCAGCGTGCGCCCAGCGCGACGGTGTTGGTTTCGGTTTCCAGAAAATCAGTCAGTTCCGGATGAGCGTCCAGCAGCGCCTCGTTTTCCTCGCTGAAGCTGGCTTCGCGAAAGGCATTGAAGGATTCGTTGAGTGCTGCAATGAATATGCGTTCTTCCAGCGGCCCGAAGTCACCACCGAACGGGCGACGTTCCTCCAGTCGACCAAGGGTCAGCTCGGCCTGTTCACGGCGGCCGCTGAAGGAATCGAAAATGGCCTCGCGACGACTCTCATCATTGAAGCGGAAATTGTCCTGCTCGCGGCGAAGCACGGCGCCAACGCTCCAGAAATCTCCGGGCTTGCTGCCACGTGGATGCTGATACTCGCTACGCAGCACGAACTCGTTGTTGCGCTGCTGGGCGCCGAAGCCGGAATCCAGTCGATTGCCACGCGAGGACAGGTAATGACGAATCCAGCCAAGCTGGATGCGCGCCCCGGTGTCGGTGCCGAAACCGGCGGTGATCCGGTAGGAGTTCGGGGGCCGGGTCTCCAGGCGATAGGTCAGATCGACACGGGCATCGTCGCGGTCGCGTTCTTCCTCCACGATCACCCGCTCAAACAGTCGTGACCGCACCAGCGCCTCGCGCTGGGCGTCCAGGCGGCTGTTGTGGTAGGGCTCGCCCGGTTCGATGATGGTCAGACGATTCATCAGGCGTTCGGAAAACTCGACTTCCGGAGCCCGGTAACCACCGAAAAGGTAGCGACGTCCGGTATCGAAGCGGATGCGAACCCGGGCGCTGTTGCGATCCGGGTCGACGATGACCCGTCGTTCACGAAAGCTGGCGTCGAAATATCCACGGGTGCGGGCCAGGCTGTCGAGTTCGCGCCAGGCGTCCTCATAGACGGCATGCTCGAGCCGCCGACCCTCTCTCAAGGGCCAGTCATCGCGCCAGGCCAGCAAGGCAGCATCGTCGGCGCCCTCTCCGGAAAACTCGATTTCGACCTGGTCGATCCGGACCGGCTCGCCCGGTGAGATATTGATGCGCGCTCGCCAGGGACGACCGGCGGCGCTGGGTTCGTCCAGGCGCACCTCGATGCGCGGGCGGTAATAGCCGAAAGGCCTCAGGGCCTCGCGGACTTCTCCGCGGGCGTCTTCCGACATCTGCCGCAAGCGCCAGACTGAAACTTCCTCCAGCCGTTCGGCCCTGATCAGCGACAGGTGGGCACGCACATTGGCCAGCATGGAGCCATCCACACCTGAGATTTCGGTCACCACGGTATCGGCCCGGCCGGTCACGGCCAGAATCGGAAGGAATAACAGGATCAGGAATCGAGCCAAGAGAGAATTTCTGCTGCACGCAACCAAACGTCTATGCTAACCGCTAACTTCTGCCATGTCGTGAATGGATGCTTAACCCACGCAGGGATTGGTGACGGTCAACCCGGGTGTTCGGCTGAAATCACGATCCGCCGACCAGAGCCCACGCACCCCATGCTGGATGCACAGTGCGGCAATTCGCGCATCATGGACCTGGGGCCCGATGATCCTGCCGCCTTCCAGCAAATCGGATACCACTTCCCAGTGATGCACCGATTCCCGCAACAGGACCAGCGAGGGTGACTCCAGCCAGGCATTGACCTGGTCGATGGCCAGGTCCAGCGGTGTGGGTGGGTTGAATATCTTCGGGTGGGTCACGATGGCCAGAAATTCGTGCACACAGGGCCAGGGAATGGCCCAGTCCGTTCGGGAAACAGCCAGATCTTCGATGGCCGCACTGGCGGACTCGTGCAAAGGGCTGTCTTCGCGATGGGCATACACCAGGATATTGGTATCGACGGCAATCAAGACCCGCGACCCTCATAGGACCGGTTTCGAATGTCCTGCCAGGACAGGCCGTCTACATCAGGTTGCAGGCCCTGGCCTCGAAAACTGGCCTTGCGCAATTGAAAGCCGGGCTCGCTTTCATACTCATCGATGACTTGACGCAGGCCCTTCTCGATCAGCGCCTTGACCGTGGTGCCTTCTTGACGGGCAATGTTTCGAGCCGCTTCGAGCACCGGATCTGCAATCTCGACCGTGGTTTTCATATATCCAGCCATATTGATTAACCCATATACCCATATCTTATCATTCCCGCACCTGGTTGATCACGACCAGGTTGGTTGCAAGTCCGGGCGCTCATTGCGCATTGCGATCAAGTTGTCGATAACCGATCGCCTCGGTCAGATGCGCCAGTTCGATATCGCCGCTGTTATCAAGGTCGGCAATGGTCCGGGCGACTCTGAGTATTCGGTGATGCGCCCGGGCCGACAGATTCAGTCGATCGCAGGCCGTTTCCAGAAGCTGCGCCTGCTTGGCGCCCAGGCAGCAATGCTCCCGGATACCGCTGACATCGAGGTGGGCATTGAACTGGCCTCGTTCGGTCTGGATCCGGCGCGCGGCCATGACCCGCTCGCGCACCGGCGATGAGGGCTCTCCGGGTTCCTGGCCGTTGAGCGACTGGCGCGGCACTTCGACCTGCAGGTCGATGCGATCGAGAAGCGGCCCGGAGATGCGGTCGCGATAACGCCGAATCTGGTCGGGCGTGCAGGTGCAGCGACCGGAAGGATCGCCCTGGTAGCCGCAGGGACACGGATTCATTGCAGCGATCAACTGGAATCGTGCCGGGAATTCCGCCTGCAGGGCCGCGCGTGATATCACAATGCGGCCCGATTCCAAGGGTTCGCGAAGGACTTCCAGTACATGCCGGCTGTATTCGGGTAGTTCATCCAGAAAGAGAACTCCGGCATGGGCCAGGGAAATTTCTCCAGGACGCGGTTTCGAGCCACCACCGACCAGGGCCACGCCCGAGGCGGTGTGATGCGGGCATCGGAATCGGCGCTGCCGCCAGTTGGCCGGGTCCAGACCCATCCCGGCCACCGAGGCGATGGCCGCCGCTTCCAGCGCCTCGTTCTCGTTCATGGGCGGCAGAATGCCGGGCAGGCGCGAGGCCAGCAGGGTCTTGCCGGTGCCCGGCGGCCCGACGAAAAGAAGATTATGACCACCGGCCGCGCACACCTCCAGCGCCCGTCGCGCCCGGTGCTGGCCGATCACGTCGGACAGATCCGGGCCGCGAAACCCCTCATCGCCGGCCACTTTCTCGGCTCGTTGCAGTTCGCGCTGACCGTTGAGCGCGGCAATCACGTCGCACACGTGCTCGGCCAGATACACCTCGGCGCCGTCGACCAGCCCGGCCTCGGCGGCATTGGCCGCCGGCACCACCAGCTTTCGACCCGACCGGCGCGCCTCGATCACCGCCGGCAGGCAACCATTGACCGGTCGGAGTTCACCGTCAAGCGACAGCTCACCGATCAGCTCCCACTCGTGCAGATGTTCGCATTCGACATGCCCGTTGGAGGCCAGCACTCCAATTGCGATCGGCAAGTCGAAGCGCGCACCCTCCTTGGGCAGATCGGCCGGGGCCAGCGACGTGGTGATCTTCCACGATGGGCGCTTGTAGCCGGCATTATCCAGCGCTGCGCGCACCCGGTCCTTGCTCTCGCGCACCGCGGTCTCCGGTAGCCCGACGATCCCGAACCCGGGCAGCCCCGGTCCGAGATGCACCTCCACTCGAATCAGTGGCGCATGAATGCCCACCTGGGCGCGCGAAAATACCGTTGCCAGACCCATGATTGGCCGAAAGCTCCTTGCAAGTTCAAGTCAGGCATGGATTGTCTGACGATTCGGCCGCCACAGGCGATGGGAGACTGGCCCGAATCGGCCTAGGAAATTTCCCATCTGTTTGCTGCAGGGAAGTTGGATCGCGATTGGCTACACGGATTCCAGAGGTACCCTACGGCTGCACGGCAAACCAGTTGACCGAGCCGATTGGAAGCTGGCCGGATCTGAGGTAGCGGCTGCCGTATGCAATTGCCGGTTCCCCATCCGCGAACAGCAGGCTGACCTGTCCGGACGTTCCGATGGCCGGGTTGGAGAGGTCGGGTCCGATTGCGTACCAACCGCTTCCGGTCGTACTCCATGACCGCCTGTAGAACAGCCCCTCGGGTTCAAGGACCGCAGCGACCGGAGCGCCGGTGCCACTGATGGCCATGGAAATCCGCGCCGAGGGATCGATGGGCCCGGGCACAAGGACCGCCGGAACGGGCCAACTGTTGCCGGCAGCGTCATTTGCCCGCTTGAACTCCAGTACCGGATTGGGATCGCCAAAGCTTCCTCTAACATCGAGATAGAGCACCGCAGGACGCGAGTCCACTGTCGCGACATCGAATGTCACGATTTCGGTATTCAAGGGATAGTCCATCGAAGTGATCGTACG
>PWWM01000077.1 GCA_003561495.1 Gammaproteobacteria bacterium | reverse complement strand
GCATCAGTACTCAGTCGCTCGATGGTCTGCGGATCATCGACAGCCAGGTGTCCATCGAAAGCAACCGTATTTTCGACAACCAGGGTACTGGTATTTCCCTTGAGGGCGAAACGACCACCCCGGACCTGTTCGGCAACTGGATCAGCAACAATGCCGGCGGCGGCATCAACGCCTCGGACCAGGCCAACCCGTTGGTCGGCGGAACCCGCGACACCGGCAACGACATCGCCGGCAATTCGCCTTTCGGGATTCGCAACCAGACCGCCGAAGGCGTGGTCATCCAGGCCCAGTGCAACTGGTGGGGTCATGAAACTGGGCCTTTCGAGCTGGATGAAAACCCGCAAGGTCAGGGTGATGCGATCGAGGGTCCCGGCGGTGTGGAGTTCGTTGAATTTCTGACCGAGTCAGCAATCGACAGCGTATTCCGCGATCGCTTCCAATGGTTGGATGACGAAGAGAATGATGGCTGCTGAGTGCCCTCCGGATTCCATGAGGCGATTGCCTTGGTGATGGTGACGGTGCGTTGAGTCCAGCCGGTTAGACTTGAGCGAGTTTCTGATCGGAAGTTCGCTTGTGAGCAAGTCCACCGCCATCGTCTGGTTTCGGCGTGATCTGCGTCTGGCCGACAACCCGGCCCTGGACCGGGCCCGGAAAGAACATGAATGTATCGTG
This sequence comes from Gammaproteobacteria bacterium, assembly GCA_003561495.1. Taxonomy (GTDB): domain Bacteria; phylum Pseudomonadota; class Gammaproteobacteria; order Xanthomonadales; family Wenzhouxiangellaceae; genus Wenzhouxiangella. Next base: position 22,842 of record PWWM01000077.1, on the reverse strand, counting down.
CCGGTGTTCATCTGGGACCCGCAGGCCGAGGGTGAGTGGGCGCCGGGTGCGGCCAGTCGCTGGTGGTTGCATCATTCGCTGGCCGAATTGTCCGATCGGCTTGAACAGCGCGGTAGCCGCTTGATCATCGCTCAAGGGGATACGGCCGAAGCGCTGTCTCGGATCCGCAACGCCACCGGGGCCAGGGCCGTTTACTGGAATCGGCTCTATGAACCGGCCCTGGTCGAGCGTGACCGAGATCTGAAACAATCGTTGCGTGATGACGGCATCGAGGCTGAAAGCTCAAATGGCGCCTTGCTGTTCGAGCCCTGGGAATTGCTCAAGGACGATGATTCGCCTTACCTGGTATTCACCCCTTTCTGGAAGCAGATGCAGCGCCGCTGGCGGCCGCCGGAAAGCTGTCCGGAACCGCGCAAGCTGAAAGGCCCCGATCGCTGGCCGGCCTCGGTGGATCTGGATAGCCTTTCCCTGCTGCCGAAACTGGATTGGGCCGACGGTTTCAGCGAGCGCTGGAGTCCGGGTGAGCTGGGCGCCAGGCGGCGGCTGGATGGATATTGCGCCGATGGGGCCGATGACTACGATCGCACTCGCAATTCGCCGGACTGCGATGGGACTTCACGTCTGTCGCCACATCTGCACTTCGGCGAGATCTCGCCGGTCCAAGTGGCGCTTGCGCTCGATGAGGCCGGAGAGCTGCCAGCCGGCAAAGGACGGCTGTCCCTGTTGCGCGAGATCGCCTGGCGCGAGTTTTCCTGGCACCTACTGTTTCATCACCCGCAAACGCCGCTTGAGCCTCTCAAATCCCGGTTCTCGGAGTTTCCCTGGCGGAATCGCAAGGAATACCGGGATGACCTGAAAGCCTGGCAACAAGGCCGCACCGGTATACCACTGGTCGATGCCGGCATGCGCGAACTCTGGGCGACCGGCTGGATGCACAACCGGGTCCGCATGGTGGTGGCTTCATTCCTGACCAAGAATCTTCTGATTCCCTGGCAGGAGGGGGCCAAGTGGTTCTGGGACACACTGGTCGATGCTGATCTGGGCAACAACACCCAGGGTTGGCAGTGGACGGCTGGGTGTGGCGCGGATGCCGCGCCCTATTTCCGGGTCTTCAACCCGGTGTTGCAGGGCGAGAAATTCGATCCACAGGGCGAATATGTCAGGCGCTGGTGCACTGAACTGTCCAACCGTCCGTCAAAGACGCTGCATCATCCTCTTCAGCCTGGTGAAAGCATCAGCAGTTATCCACTTCCCATCGTCGACCTGAAAGGCAGTCGGCAACGAGCCCTTGAGGCTTACGAGCGAATCAAGCGTGACTGAAATCGGCTGAACGCCGATTTCTACAAGCCGGGTCGGTGATGATAGCGCCAGTGCCAGGGTTCCCAGGCAATTCCGTGGCGATTTTCTCGCGGATAGGATTCCTTGAAGCCGTAGATGCCGGCATTCGAGCGCAGCCAGCGATAGGCCTTGGTTTCGCCGAATTCCGGTTCAAGCGGCTTGATGCCCGGAGTGGTCACGTCGATGGCCTGACCACTATGATGCTCACTGTAGCCGGGCGGAGCCGAGACTTTGAGAATGTCATCAATGGACTGGCCTTGCTCGAGCTTGCGGCGAAACAGATTGGCCTGGTAGTTCACGCCGCGGAAGGCCGACACCAGCTTGAGCTCGATGGCATGACCGGAAGCCGCGGTTTGCAGGCGCGTCCAGGCCGTGGCCGCAGCCGGAACCAGGCGCTGGTCCCGGTCAAAGATATCACGGCCCACCGGGACCAGTGTCTTGGCCTCCGGTTGCAGACACATGCGGTAACGGATCCCATAATCGGCGGGAATTCCAAGTTCATCCTGCAGCTTGATCAGGGCGATCAGTTCAGGGTCAGCGCCATCTAGCAGGTCTTTTTCCAGGACTGGAGTGGGCGAGTCCCCGGCCTCGGAACCCGTCCGGTAGCCCATCGACTTGATAAAGCCTGACACCTGTTTCTTGACCTGACAACCCAGCTTGCGGATGCCATAAGACAGGGCAAGCTGTTCGGCGGCCTTGAATAGTTGCTTGGGCGTTTCCGGAGATGCCGTTTCCGGATCCAGGTAGCAGGCCAGAATCAGAGCATGATCGATATCGACCGCAGTCAAACCAGCCAATCGATTGCCACGGGTGGCCAGAATCAGGGATTTATCAGGAATGAGACTGGCCAGATGTTTTTCAATATTGGCAGGTCTTTTTCTGCCAGCCATCATGTCAGGTAGTTGATTTTCGATCAGGCGGGCCAGGGTCGGCAATTCCGCATTCCTGGCCGGCCTTATCCTGATGCCATTATTCATACACGCTCCGGCGGATTGATTTATTGACGCCTAGATTTTCACCCCCGGGAGACAGGCGATACGCAATAGATTCTAAGCGATTGCAGCCATTGCGTACAGGGTCGAATGGAAACTGTTGCGTGATAGCATGGCGAAATCATGATGCCGACAGTGACAGACTGGTTTTCGAAACTTGGGCAGGCACTGGTTCTCCTGATGCTCCTGGCACTCCTGTTGTTCGCACCAGCCCGGCATGTATTGATGCCCCTGTGGCCCTGGCCGGTCGAGGAGTGGATCATTGCCGAAACCACCTCTGATGAAGCACGACGCGAGTTCGTTGTCGCCAGGCCAGGCGCTCGGGAGCAGCAGGCCCTGATTTCACGTGATCGTCCCATCATGCTGGTCAGCATTGAAACGAACGATGGCGAGTTCGTTCGTGGATTCCTGGTCGGCGCCCGGTCCGAACCCGATGCGGCATTGATGGAAGGGATTCCGTCGTGGCTTTTCGACCAATGGCGGTCGCCGCCGCATCCGGCCAATGCGGTGCTGGTGGTGATGCGGGCCGATGAATCCAGGACCGAGCTGATGCTTGGGGAGATTCATCGTCTGTACCGGCCCAACCAGATCTCCTTGATCGAACGGGTGCTGTTGACCGGGCAACGCGTGGTCGAGTCGTGGCGATTGCCCGGCTGAACAACTTTGCGCGGGCGCGACCGGTCTTTTATCAAACAGATTCCTGTGCTTGGTCTGATTACTGCATCGCAGGATTTCAAACAGAACAAAATTCCTGGAAACCACCGAAGAGGATTGATGTGATCTTGGGGGTCAGGCCGTGAGCGGTCGGATACCACCCGATGCTTCTCCCCAAAATCCCACCCTACCAATCGGCTTTCCACAGGCCCGTGTTTTTGGTGTTTCTTCAGCACACGGCGACTTTCAGGCTCGTCTCCGTTAGCTCCGCGACAGCGAGCCCGGAACCGGGACCCCTCAGAGTGGTTCAGCGGCTTCCTAGAACGGGGCCACCTGGTCGATATGATCGGACCCGTGCATGACCATCAGCAACCGATCCACCCCCAGGGCTACTCCGGAACATTCGGGCAGTCCGGCATCCAGCGCCGCCAGCAGGTTTTCATCGACGGGCATGGTCGGGCGTCCCAGTTTGCTGCGGCGCAGATTGTCCTTGTCGAAGCGACGCCGTTGTGTTTCGGGGCAGGTGAGTTCACGGTAGCCATTGGCCAGTTCGACTGCCCCCCAGAACACCTCGAAGCGTTCGGCAATGCGGTCATCCTCGGGGTCCAGGCGGGCCAGTGCCGCCTGACTGGCAGGGTAGCCATGGACAACCGTCAGGCGGTCGGCTGGAAAGTGCGGTTGAATCTGCGTGGCAAACAGGTAATCCAGGCGCATATCACGGTCGCAGTCAGCCGGCAGAGTCGGAGTGAGCCGGACGATTTCGCTATCCTCACAGGTCAAGGGGTCGCAGGACAGGGTTTCTTGCAGGCAGGCGCGCCAGGATCGGTTGATCGCATTGGATTGCAGCAGGTCAGAGACCGGGCAACAATAACGGATCAGTTCGACGACCTCATCGGCCAGTGCCTGCCAGGTCCAGCCGGTTCGGTACCATTCCAGCATCCAGAACTCTCGCCGGTGGTGACGACCCTCCTCATGGGCGCGAAAGACGGGGCCGAGTTCGTACAGGTCGCCGACATTGTCAGCCAGCAGGCGTTTGTGAAAATACTCCGGTGAAGTGCGCAGAAAAGCCGCCTGCCCGTGTAAAGCAAAGCTATCGATATTGGGATCGGTGATTCCGTAGTCGGTGATCAGCGGCGTGGTAACCTCGAGAACATCCCGTTCAATGAAAAACTGTCGAATATCGGCCAGTAACCGGGCTCGGATTTCCAGCATGGCAGGATCAATATCGGGCCGCCAGGTCATGTCGCGGGTCCGGTTTTCAGTGTGCTGACGCGAAATTTGATGCCGACTTTCTTCAGTTGCTTGCGCTCAGTCTCCAGGTCGCGTTGGGTCAGGGGATGCCTGCCTAACCAGTCCGGCGGCAATTGCAGCTCGAGTCCGTCACCGCGCGCAATCAGGGCATAGTCAGTGCTCTGGGTATCGGTGCGTGAACGGAACAGGGTCGTGGCCAGACGCAAAATGGCCAGCATTCTGCGTGCCGGAGTCTGCAATCGCGCAGGCAATCGCTTGATTCGAGCCGGGTCGATGCGGCCATGCTGCAGTCCGGCAATAGCCGCCATCATCTTTTGCTCCAGGCGTCCGAAGCCCGGCATGTCCGAGTATTCGAGTATGTAATCGCTATGGGCCGCAGAACGATCATGAGAGATCGCCAAGCCGAGTTCGTGCAGTTGGCAGGTCCAGTGGAGCAAGTCGGCGTGCGCCGAGTCAAGATCCCACTCCTCGGCGACCTGCTCCAGGGCGCTGCCTGCCCAATCCGACACGCGCGCGGCCTGGGCCGAGTCGATCTGGTAACGCCGGGCCATGACGTGTACCGTGCGCTCGCGTGGATCTCGGCGCTCCAGGCGACCGAGCAGATCGTAAAGCAGCCCCTCGCGGAGGGCGAAAGAGGACACTTGCAGTTCATCGATGTCGAGTGCGCTCATGACCGCTTCCAGGACCAGCACACCGCCGGCGATGACGGGACGACGGTTGCTTGACAACCCGTCCATCTCGATTCGATCGACATGACCCATTTCAAGCAGACGATTCTTGAGTTGACCAAGGTCATGACGGTTGATGGTCCCATGGGCCCGGGAATTAAAGCTGGAAATGATGGTGGCAACGGCGCGAATGGTGCCGGAGGAACCGACCGCCTGGCTCCAGCCGTCCTTTCGGAAATCCGAGGCAAACGGTTGCAGTGCACCCAGTACTTCGTGCAGGGCCGATCGCCAGCGGTTGATCGTGATACGGCCATTTTCAAAAGCGCTTCTGGTCATGCCGACGCAGCCAAACGGCAGACTCTCGGCACGAATCGGTTCCAGTGACTCACCGAGCACCATCTCGGTAGAGCCGCCGCCGATGTCAACGACCAGGCGACGGGCGTCGGCCGGTGCCGTGCCCTGGCTGACGCCCAGGTAGACCAGGCGTGCTTCTTCTCGCCCACTGATGATGTCGATTGGACAACCCAGTGCGGTTTCGGCAATGACCAGGAACGCATCGGGATTGGCCAGTCGTCGAAAGGTCTGGGTACCGACTGCACGGACCTGCCGGGGCGGCACCGCAGCAATCCGTTGTCCGAAGCGGGCCAGGCTGGCCAAGGCATTTTCGCGCACCTGCGGGTCCAGCCGACCACGCTCATCCAGTCCACCGGCCAGGCGCACCATGTCCCGAATTCGATCGATGACCTGGATCTGGCCCTGCTCCATGCGGGCGATGATCAGGTGAAAACTGTTACTGCCCAGGTCGACAGCGGCAAACAGGTTCTGGTCAGTCACTGGCGCTACGGTCCATAAGGATTTGCTGGGCGGACACCGGCTCTTCCTGGCCGGCCGGTTGCATCAAGTGATAATTGCCGTCGCCATGCAATTCCCAGGCCTGAACATTGTCCTTGAAGGCGAGCTCGATGCTGTCATGAAAGACCCGCTTGGCCGCCTGCGACTCCGAAATCGGGAAGCAGGTTTCGACCCGCTGAAACAGGTTGCGCTCCATCCAGTCCGCGCTGGAAGCCCAGGTTTCGGGTTGGCCGTCATTGGCGAAATGGTAAACCCGACTGTGCTCAAGAAAACGGCCCAGGATGGAGCGCACCCGGATATTGTCCGAAAGTCCGGGAATTCCGGGCCTCAAGCAACAAATGCCGCGCACCACGAGACGGATGCGAACGCCTGCACGTGATGCCCGGTAAAGGGCCTGGATGATGGTCTGTTCAGTCAGCGAGTTCATCTTGGCGCAAACGCAGGCAGGTTTGCCCGCTTTGGCGTTTTCGGTTTCTCGCTTTATGCGCTCAAGCAGAAACGAATGCAGGCTGAACGGAGACTGGACAACCCGATTCAGGGCCTGCACTCGGCCCAGCCCGGACAGTTGTTGGAAAATGCGGTGAACATCCTGGGTCAGGGCGGAATCGGAAGTCATCAGGCTCCAGTCGGTATAGGCGCCGGCCGTGCCCTGATGATAGTTGCCTGTACCCAGGTGCGCATATCGATACAGCTTGCCCCGTTCGCGGCGCACGATCAGCATCATCTTGGCATGGGTCTTGTGACCGACGACGCCGTAGACCACTTGCACCCCGGCTTCCTGCAGGCGGGTTGCCAGGGTGATGTTGGCTTCCTCGTCGAATCGGGCGCGCAGCTCGACGATGACGGTGACGTCCTTGCCGGAGCGGGCGGCATCGATCAGAAGTCCGACCAGTGCCGAATCCACCCCGGTGCGATACAGGGTTTGCTTGATGGCCAATACGCTGGGGTCACTGGCGGCCTGGCGCATCAGATCGACTACCGGCTGAAAGCTGTCATAGGGGTGATGCAGCAGCCAGTCCTTTCTGCGGATACTGGCGAACAGGTTGCTGGTCGGCAACAGGCTTTTCGGCGTTTGCGGCTGAAACAACGGATACTTGAGGTCGGGCCGGTCAGTCAGGTCGCAGATGGCCACCATGCGGTTGAGGTTGACCGGGCCATTGCATCGGTAGATATCGGGTTCATCAATCCCGAACTTGGTGGCGAGGAAACGGGCAGTGGAATCGGGACAATTATCGGCAACTTCCAGGCGGACCGCTTCGGCAAAACCTCGCTCCATCAGTTCACCCTCGAGGGCCCTCGCCAGATCCTCGATTTCTTCCTCATCGACGAACAGCTCGCTGTTTCGGGTCACCCTGAACTGGTAGCAGCCACGCACCTTCATGCCTGGAAACAACTCATCGATGAAGGCATGCAGAATCGATGAAAGAAAAACGAAATCATCGCTGCCGCCGGAATGGCTTTTCGGGATGCGAATGATCCGCGGCAAAGAGCGTGGCGCGCGTACCAGCGCCATGCCGCTGTCGCGCCCGAAAGCATCACGACCTTCCAGCTCGACCGCAAAGTTCAGGCTCTTGTTGAGAATGCGGGGGAAGGGATGGGCCGGGTCCAGTCCCAGGGGGCTCAGTACCGGCATCAATTCGTTGCGGAAGTGACGATGTAACCAGCGTTTCTGCGAGCGGGTCCACTCCTGGCGACGCAGGATGCGAATGTCCTCCTCGGCCAGGGACGGAGTGAGTTCATCGTTCATGACCCGATATTGTTCGTCGACCATCTCGACGACCGCAGCCCGTATTGACTCCAGGGTTGCGCTGGGAGTCAGCCCGTCGGGGCCCGCCTGATTGACGCCATGTTGAAGTCGTTGCCGAATGGATGCCACCCGAACCTCGAAGAACTCGTCGAGATTGGTGCAGGAAATGCACAGGAATCGCAGACGTTCCAGTAGCGGTACCGCTTCACCACGGGCCAGCTCGAGTACTCTTCTTGTGAAAGCGAGCAGGCTCAGCTCGCGATTGAACAGCAGTTCCGGGGGGCTGAGATCCTCATCGTGCCATTGGGGAAGTTCGGGGGCTTGCTGGCTGACTTCCAGGACCGATTCGACGCGTTTTTTTTCCACAGAATCCCGAACCTTTGACGATGTCAGCACAATTAGGGTAACCCGACAAGGATTTAGATCCTGTGACCGTGTCAGCGCTCCTGCCTGGCCATGCGCATGTGCTCTGAGCGTAAATCAGCCAGGCGCGCATTGATCCGGGAGCGCTGGTAATAATCCAGGTCCTCCCGCTTGGTGACTCGTTCGAGCTGTTCGATGGCTTCCTTGATGCCACCGCGCATGTAGTAGCTGTCGGCCAGTGCTTCAGCAGCGCGAACATTGTCGCCGACGCGGTCCGCCGCGCGGGCGAGCAGCTCTGTCATGTGCAAGTCCTGAGGAAACCGGCGCAAGTGCCGACGCAGGATGTCCATGGCCAGTCGGGCATGCTCAGGATTTTTTTCATGCATCAAGGTGTTGGCATATTGCGTGGTAATCGCCCGGTTACCTGGAAATTCACTGTATAGCTTGGCGAGTATGTCCAGTGATTCATCTCGCCGGTCCTGCTGGTGACGGAGTTCTGCCAGCAACATCCGATAGATCTGGCGCTTTGGATCCGCTTCGAGCAGTGGAGCGATGGCTTCTTCGGCCGCATCCAGATGACGTCCCTCGATCAGGGACATGACCAGACCGTAGCGCATCGCTTCGGCGGGGCGTTCCTGGTTTTCCAGACGCAGACGGAACCACTCGGCAGTGTTGTCGGGGTGTTCGGACATCATTACGCGCAGGCGCGACTGGACAAAGTGAAATTCATCATCCTCGCGCGGATTCTGAACCGTCATGCGCTCGGCCCGATTGCGTGCTTCGGCAATTCGATTGACCGTCAGGGGGTGAGTGCGCAGATATTCCGGTGGCCCCTGACCCATGGCTCGGCTATGGACATTGAGACGCTCGAAAAAGCGTGTCATGCCCTCCGGGTCGTATCCGGAGCGACCCATGAGGCCGATGCCGACCCGGTCCGCTTCGGCTTCGGCTTGCCGGGTGTGATTGATCTGCAGTTGGCTGGCCAGCCCCATGCCGCTGACCAGAATGGCCTGGCTGGCGTCTCCGGCGCCGGCTGCGGCCGCCGCGACGGCCAGGCCCATTGCTGCCAGCATCGCCGGCAGGGAGACCTGTTGCTGATTTTCCAGTCCACGGGCGAGATGGTCCTGGGTGACGTGAGCGATTTCATGAGCAACCACCCCGGCGACCTCGCTTTCGTCATGGGCCATCAGGATCAGGCCGGCGTGCAGTCCGATGACTCCGGATACACTGGCAAAGGCGTTGATACTGGGTTCGCGAATCACGAAAAAGTGAAACTCGGCATTGGGTCGCGATGAATTCGCGACCAGCCTGAAGCCCATGTCCTCGAAGTATGAGCGGATGAGGGGGTCTTCGATCAACAGGTTGTGAGCGCGCATGAAGCGCTCGAAATCCCGGGCGAATGTGCGTTCCTGCTCCGGGGACAGTACACGAGTGCTGGTACTGCCCATGTCGGGCAGCATTACCCGATCCTGAGACGCCACGGGCAGGGCGAACAATGCAATAATCAGGGTCAGTAAGAGCTTGTGAGAAATGCCTTTCATGCTTGTCTCAGACCCGAAAACGCGCCGGTTGTTTCATGCTGCCCAGTGTAGCGCGTGATGCATGAGGATTCACACAATGTGCTCATTCTGGTCCGGTCAGCGCCGGACTCGGCAGCTACCCAGCAGGCGCGCCGCGAAGTGCAAAAGGCTCGCTCCGGGTTTCGGCATGAGGTGGTCGTGTTCTTTCATGGTGATGCGGTGGCCGAAGCGGCCGCTGGGCGGATAGCGGACTGGACCGGGGGCGAGGAGGCTGGATCGGTCAAGTTTCTGGTTTGTCAGGCCGCCTGGAAAAGAAGATTTGATCGGTCGGTGGCAACCGGATTCGAATTGTCCAGCTTGGTTCAGTTCTGGCAACTGGCCATTGATGCCGATCAGGTGTTGACCTTCGGAGCACGACATGGCAAGTGAGGCTTTCGCTGTGGTGATTCGATATCATCCGGATGCCCGTGAGGCGAAAGAACTGCTGGAATTCGTGCTGGCGGGTGCAAGCCTGGAGCTTGATATCGATGTGCTTCTTGAGGGACGGGCCGTCGCCTTTCTGGGCGATGAAGCTGCCGGTCAGTGGCAGCAGTTGCTTGATCATGGCCTGGCGCGGCTGTGGTTCTGCGGTGATTGGAACGGATTCAGCTCTCAAAAGGTGGAGGCTAGGCCGATCGCCTCGAAGGCCTGGGGTCGCATGCTCGAAACGCGCACTCTTGTCGAGCTTTGATTCAGGGAACCTCGGGATCGACCATGGCCAAAACCACATCCATCCGGATCGGAGAAGATCAAGTGGTTCTGGATGACGATGGCCATCTGGCTGACCCACAACAGTGGACTCGGGAGGTTGCCTGCGCACTGGCAGATCGGGATGGAATCGAACTGGGCCCGGATCACTGGTGGCTGATTGAATTCGTGCGTGACTACCACCACACTTATGGCACGCCGCCGCTGATGCGCGTAGTCGTTTCGGCTCTGCGTGACAAAAGAGGCGATGCTGCCGCGTCCAGTCGTGACTTGTATCGACTGTTCAGCGACAATCCGGTTCGCCAGGCTTGTTGCTACGCCGGTCTGAAAAAACCGGATTGGTGTCTGTAAGCGCCAATCACGACAATGCGCTCCGTTTTTGATTCGACCCGTCACCCGAGAACCTGACATGAAATCCCACGCCATTGTGATGTATTCCACCGCCAGCTGCCCTTTCTGCATGGCTGCTCGCAACCTGCTTCGCTCGAAGAACGTGATCTGGACCGAAGTCTCGCTGGATGCCGAGCCGGACAAGCGCGCCGAGATGATCAGCCGAACCGGTCGTCGCACGGTGCCTCAGATCTTCATTGGTGATGAGCATATCGGCGGCTTTGATGATCTGGATGCACTGGATCAGGAAGGTGTGCTGGACCGCATGTTGTCGTGAGTATCGGCCAGCCACCCAAGGTCGGTATAATGCTCGGTTGACCAAAATCTTCTTATCGCGATCCACAGGAATCTGCAAGTAGTGAGTCAGCAAATCACCGTTATCCGGGGCGACGGCATTGGCCCCGAAATCATGAGTGCCACTCTCAAGGTGCTGGACGCGCTGGGTGCCGGCCTGAGTTACGACGAACAGCATGCCGGTGTGGCGGCACGGGAAGCTGTGGGTCAATTACTGCCGGAGGAGACGCTGGCCTCGATCGAGCGCAATCGCGTCGCCCTCAAGGCGCCGCTGACCACTCCGGTGGGTGGGGGGTTCAAGTCCTTGAACGTTGCCTTGCGAAAGCATTTCGATCTGTACGCCAATGTTCGTCCGGCGATCAGTTTCAAGGGCACTCGCTCGCGCTATGAAGATGTCGATCTGATCACTGTCCGCGAGAACACCGAGGGCGCATACCTTGGCGAAGGGGCGTATACGGCTCCGGATGGATCACGGGCCGAGTCAAAAATGGTGGTAACACGTTCGGGTTGCGAGCGGGTCGTGCGCTTTGCCTTCGATCTGGCTCGCAAGAACGGCCGCAGAAAGGTCACTTCGGTGCACAAGGCGAATATCCTCAAGGATGTCACCGGGATGTTTCTTGAAGTCTCGCGAGATGTGGCCAGTGAATATGATGACATCGAGTTCAATGACATGATCGTCGACAACGCCTGCATGCAGCTGGTCATGCGTCCCGAGCAATTCGATGTCATTGTGACTACCAATCTTTTCGGTGACATCATTTCCGATCTGTGCGCAGGACTGGTCGGCGGGTTGGGGTTGGCGCCGGGCGCCAATATCGGCAAGAATGCCGCCATGTTCGAGGCGGTGCACGGTTCGGCACCCGATATCGCCGGCAAGGGTATCGCCAACCCCTGCGCCCTGTTGCTGGCCGCGGCCCAGATGCTTGATCATCTCGACCAGCATGACAATGCCAGTCGGTTGCGAAAGACCATTGCCGAGGTGATCGAGCAGGCTGACCGGACCACCCCGGACCTGGGTGGCAATGGGACCACGGAATCTTTCACTGACGCCATTTGCGAGCGCCTGGTGCGGTAGCCGTTCAACCGGGGGGGTGCTGGCGTACACCCTTGCTAAAACGGCAACATCCGTAGCCGGCCAGTCTGCGGCAACCAGGCCTGTTGCAGCATCCGGTGCAGCCACTCAATGGCTGCCGCCACGGATTCATCCAACTCCAGGCCGCGAGCCAGACCGGCCGTGATGGCGGCTGACAGTGCACAACCCGTGCCGTGCACGCTGGCGGTGATCCGCCGGTTGGTGAAACGTTGGCGGCCGGTTGGTGTCACCAGCCAGTCCTCGACCTGCTCACCCCGGGCATGCCCTCCCTTGATCAACACGGCCTGGCAGCCAAGTTGCAGCAATTGATCAGCCAGGTCCAGCGGAGCACGGTCTTGTTTCATGCCGGTTAATGCCCTGGCCTCGGGGAGGTTGGGGGTTACCAGGGTGGCGCGGGGCAACAAGTCCTGAATCATCACCTCCTCGGACTGGCTGTCGAGCAGTCTGGCGCCGGTGGTGGCCACCATGACCGGGTCAACGACCAGTGCGATATCCGGGGAATGGGTCAGAGCTCTGGCAACAGTCTGGATGATTTCGGTATTGGCCAGCATGCCAGTCTTGGCCGCCGTAATCGGAAGATCCTCCAGTACGGCCGTGAGCTGGCTTTCGACCATGGTCGTCGCCATTACGGCCACATCACGAACCCCGGTTGTGTTTTGTGCGGTGATGGCGGTAATGACGCTCGCGGCGCAGACTCCGAAGTTGCTCATGGTCTTGAGGTCGGCCTGGATCCCCGCGCCGCCGCAGGAATCCGAGCCGGCTATGGTCAGAGCGTGGTAGGTCATGGCTGGATTCATGGCAAATCTGTTGTGTATTTACAACAATGACAGGCCTGTGAGAGGCCCGCGATTGCAATAAATTGCCCGCAGTGGCGTTGATTTACAAAAAACATGCTTGGAACGTTGTATTTTTACCAAACTCGGTATTACACTAATACCCGGAATTCAGGTGCGTTATTTTTACGTGAAATCACGAGTCATCATTCCGGTCTTTTTTCTGGCGCTGTTGGTGAGCAGCCATTCTGTGGCGGCCATGAAAATGACACCGGGTCCGCAGGCGTCGTCCTATGCCGGCATGTCATGGTTCATGGTGGCGTTCGAGCTGGGTCCCTGGGACGAATACCTGCTGAACGAAATCACGCCACAACTGGAGCGTCTGACTGAGCACCGGAGCCCACGGGTCTCCTGGTTGGTGGTGGAAGACCGCTTCATCATACCTGATTTCGCGATTTCCCTGCTTGAGCCGCCTCGTTCGGCGCTGGTCGTGTCACTCCAGAATCGCAAGGTCTCTCTGAATTCTCTGGGCCAGAGCAATGGCATGAGCGGCAGTGGAGCGCGTTTCGAGCAGTCCATGCTGATGCCGGGTCTGACGCACCAGGTGTCGGAGCGCAGCGCCATGACAGTCTCGGCCATTCTGGCCTCGCAACGGTACGGTGCCGGTATTCTGAATTTGCAGGAGACCCATTCGCCGGTGAATTCGGTGCGCACCTTCCAGGGATCCGCCTACCATGAATTCCGCGATGGACACCCTGAGGTTTCTCATGGAGCCGGCATCCGTCTGGCGCTGTCCGGCGAACTGATGTCAAATCTGACCTATGAGGCCGCCTTCCAGTCCCGCATTGAAATGGCTGAGCTGGCCACGCTAAAGGGTGTGCACGGAACGCGTGCCGAACTCGACATTCCATCACGCATTCAACTGGGGCTGCAACTGCAGGCCACCCGCCGTTCGTCCCTGAACCTTGGCGTCTCGCAGATCTTCTACAGCGAGGTCGGGGCCTTTCCCAGCCGCAGCCTGCCGGCCCGTTTCAACGCGCTTCTGGGTGACAGCAGCAGTCCGCAGTTCGACTGGGAAGACCTGCTGGTCTACAGTGTCGGATGGCAATGGCGATCAGATAATGACCTGGCGTTTCATGTGGATTATTTCACTCGAACCCAGCCGAAACCAAGCTCACCCGTGCTGGCTTCGGCGCTGGAGCCTGAACTGGCACAGAACGCCTTCATGGCCGGCTTCAGCAAGGGTTTGAGTGAGCGGTCGCGATTCCGCTTAAATGCAGCCTATGCGCCTCCCGAATTTGCCTTTGGCGGCAATGTCATGGGCATTGTTTCCGACCAGCTCGGCCAGAGCGTCGAGGTCGAGGCCAGCCTGAGTTTTGATTTCTAGCAAAAGAGGGCCATCCCCGTAACACAACACTCCTTGGATGGGCGGCAGACCCGGTGACCTTTCGCGGGGAGAGGTTCACCGGGCACGAAGGGGAATGTGCCCGTATAATTCCTGATCATGTTCTCCAGAATCAGCGGCTGGTTCCAACGGCATTTCTCCGACCCGCAGGTGGTCATCCTGGTGCTGTTTCTGGCGCTTGGCGTGGCCATCGTGCTGCTGTTCGGCAGAATGCTGACCCCGGTGGTTGCCAGCATCATCATCGCCTATCTTCTCGAGGGTCCTGTTCAGCGGCTTGAACGATTGGGATTGCCGCGCCTGATCAGCGTGATCACGGTGTTCATGGCCTTCATGGCCTCCTTGTTCTTCCTGGTGTTCGGTCTGGTACCGATGCTGACCCGTCAGTTGGCCACCATGGTTCAGCAGGTTCCGGGTTATGTTCAGGAGGCCCAGGATTGGTTGGCGACGCTGCCCGAGCGCTATCCTCAATGGGTCGCTCCGGTGCCGCCGCAGGAGGAAGACAATGGTGAAGCGTTGACCGAAGCAGAGCTGGCTGCGGTGGAGGAGGCCGACCACCAGATTGCCCTGATTTCGCAGGAACAGTTGTCACGCATGCTGGAAAACCTTGAAACGGAGCTGGTCAGCTTTGGCGAGGCCTTGATTTCAGTGTCCGTGGTGATGGGTGTCGTCACTCTGCTGATCTTCCTGGTCATCATGCCGGTCCTGGTCTTTTTCTTTCTCAAGGACAAACGGGCCCTGATCGACTGGTTCAGCCGCTACATGCCGCGTGACCGGGCCTTGGTGACCAGCGTCTGGCAGGAAGTCGATGCCCAGATCGGTAATTACGTGCGCGGCAAGGTCCTGGAGATCCTGATTGTGTGGATCGTGACCTACATGGTTTTTCTGCTCCTCGATCTGCCATTTGCCATGTTGCTGTCAATGCTGGTCGGATTTTCAGTCATCATCCCCTACATCGGTGCGGCGGTGGTCACAATCCCCGTTGCGCTGGTGGCCCTGGTGGCATTCGGGCTGGGTGCGCAATTCTGGTACGTCATGATCGCCTACTTGATTATTCAGGCGCTCGATGGGAATGTGCTCGTGCCCATTCTGTTTTCCGAGGTTGTCGATCTGCACCCGGTTGCCATCATCACGGCCGTGCTGGTGTTTGGCGGCATCTGGGGATTCTGGGGCGTGTTCTTCGCCATACCTCTGGCAACCCTGGTCAATGCGGTCCTGCGAGCCTGGCCGCGGGCGCGAAGCGATGTCGAGGATGCAGCCGAAATGCGCGCTCCCGAAGAGCACTGAGCCAATGGCCGGTGTCGGGGTGGAGGATTGGGATCGCTCGGCCAGCCGGCGATTCGTATTCAAGAGCCGCGGGTTGGATCAAGCGCGTGGCCAGGTCCGCCTGGTCTATGAACTGGACGGCCTGGAGATGAGCGAAATACTCGATTTTCCGTCTGTGCCAGTTGATGATGCACGCCGCGAAGCGATCGAGAGTGCCCTGGATCTGTTGCATTGGGTCGCCGGTGTCAGTTACTGGAAGGCCGGTTGTCCAGATGAGATGGTTTTCAGCGGCCGTGCGCCGGATGCCTGGGAGGCTGCCTGGTTGAACCGCTTGTATCGTCAGGGTTTGGCGGAGTTTGCTTACAGGAATCGACTCGATGTCGAATCCTGGCCCCTGTTCAACTCCAACGTTGAAGCCGGGCGGCACGCGCCTGTAGCGACCGGACTGGCGCGACGCAGCCTGGTGCCACTGGGTGGCGGCAAGGATTCCCTGGTCGCCTGGTCGCGGCTGGTCAGGGCCGGTGAGCGACCCGACACCATTCAGATCGGTTCGTCCCCGGTGATTGAGCGCATCGGCCGGCAACTTGAAGGACGACACTGGATGGTCGCACGCAAATTGGATCCAAAACTGGGTCGGCTCAATGATCAGGGCGCCTGGAATGGCCATGTTCCGGTCACGGCCATCAATGCGGCGATCTGCGTCCTGGCGGCATTGCTCATGGATTACGACCGGGTTGTGTTTGCCAACGAGCGATCGGCCGATGAGGCCAGTCTTGTCGATGAGTCGGGTCGCCCGGTCAATCACCAGTTCTCCAAGTCTTTTGAATTCGAGCGCATGCTGGATGAGTGGATCAGACGCTCGATCGAGCCGGAACTGAAGGTCTTTTCCATCCTCAGAAGAGACCGCGAGTTGGCCATTTGCAAGGAGTTTTCGGACCTGGTCGAGTTTCATTCGGTCTTCGCCTCCTGCAATCGCAACTTTCACCTGCAGGGGCCGCGTACCGATCGCTGGTGCGGACAATGCCCCAAGTGCCTGTTCGTATTTCTCGGGCTTGCACCCTTCATGGAGCCTGCTCGCCTGACGGCCATTTTTGGCCGTGACCTGCTCGCCGATCCCGAGCGTGTCGATGGTTTTGCACAACTGCTGGCTCTGGATGGCGCCAAGCCGTTGGAGTGCGTGGGCGAAGCCGATGAGGCCCGGGCCGCCATCATGGCGCTGGCTGGTTCAGGCCCCTGGTCCGAGCATGTCGTGGTGGATATGCTGGCCAGGCGCTTGTCTCAGACCCCAGTGCCAACGATTCGACAGCTGTGCCGACCCGCAGGTGACCACTTGATCCCGGCGGAGTGGTTGCATGCGGCTTGAGGAGGTCTGCGGACACCGCATCGGATTGCTGGGCTTCGGGCGAGAGGGACGCAGCGCAGCCTCCGCCATCATGGCCTATCGGTCGGATGCCGATCTGACCGTATTCGTGGAAGACGGCGAATTGCCGAATGATTGGCCGGGTGTGCGAGCGCCATTCGGCGAACAATTGCTGGCCCGGGACCTGCTGATTCGCTCACCCGGCATTCCCGTTGACCATCCTGCACTGGTCGAGTTTCGCCGTCGCGGCGGGCGCATCATCAATCCCGCATCGATCTGGTTCAGTGAACGACCGGAAGTTCCGGTCATTGGCATCACTGGCTCCAAGGGCAAAAGCACCACGGCCTCGCTTCTGGCCCACTTGCTGCGGCATGCGGGCCATCAGGTCGAATTGGCCGGAAATATCGGGGTGCCCATGCTGGACCATCTCGAAACTCGGGCCAGCGTGATGGTTGTGGAATTATCGAGTTATCAATTGGCGGATCTTCAGGGTCGACTCAGTCTTGGACTGATCACCCGGCTTTTCGACGAGCACCTGGACTGGCATGGCGGCCGGACACGGTATTTCGCCTGCAAACTGCGTATCGCTGATCTTCTGGACGGCAATCCCCTGTTGATCAATGCGGCCGATGCGCTACTCAGAAAGGCCACATTGGCCATTCCGGGCAGAATCGAGGGCAATCGACCGCCTGGTTTCCACCGCCAGGACCAACGTATTTACCTGGATCAGGCCCCGTTGATCAGTGGTCGGGAACTGGCGCTGATCGGACGTCATAACCTGGACAATGCCGTGCTGGCGCTCGAGGCAGCACATTTGCGCGGGTGTGAGCTCGAAACCATGCTCGATGCCTTGCGTCGTTTTCGGCCCCTGGCGCATCGGCTTGAGTTTGTCGCCCAGGTCAGCGGGCGTCGTTGGGTCAATGACGCCATATCGACGACACCATACTCCACCCTGGCCGCACTGCAGGCTCTGGCAAATACCCGCGTGACCCTGATTATCGGAGGACAGGCACGCCCTTGCTCCTGGCAGCCGGTGATCGACTGGTGTGCTCAGCATCCATTAGCCGGCCTGGTGGTGCTGCCGGATAATGGTCGAGCCATAGCCGATGACTTGATCGAAGCCGGTATCATCGGAACTGATCGTGTGCAGGCTGTATCGGGCATGAGTGAGGCGGTCGATGCCGCCATTGGATTGAGTCGCCCTGGCGGAACGGTACTGTTGTCTCCGGGCGCACCCAGCTTCCCACGTTTCCGGAATTTCGAGCAGCGTGGTGAGGCGTTCAGGAAAACCGTGCTGGCTTACACCGATCGGTCAATGGCGTAATTGGCGAGAATCTCGAGAGACCTGCGGGCCGGGTTGCTTTCCAGTCCATCCAGGCATTTGTTGGCACTGGCCACCAGGCCTGCCGCACGCTCCATGGCCCCATCCAGTGCTCCGGTGCGTTCCATGATGCTGCGGACATCCTCGTGGCGATCGCTGCCGCCCTGGCGAATCATGTTGGCCAAAGACTCGCTTTCCTCGCGATCCGCCCGCTGCATGGCCAGGATCAGAGGCAGTGTGACCTTGCCTTCAGCCAGGTCATCACCCAGGCGCTTGCCCAGGGCCTGGTCATCGGCGCGGTAGTCCAGAACATCATCCGTGATCTGAAAGGCCTGGCCCAGCAGCAATCCGAATTGGTGCAAGTGATCACAGACTTCGCGGTCCGATTGAGCGAGTACACCGCCGAGTCGAGCGCTTGCGGCGAACAGGCAGGCCGTCTTGTCGGATATGACCCGAAAATAGTCCTCGACATCCAGCTCGGCATTGCCCATCTGCATCAGTTGCAGCACCTCGCCTTCGGCAATGGTGTTGGTCGTATTGGCCAGAATTTCCATGACTTCGAGCCGGTTGATCTCGACCATGAGCTGGAAGCTGCGCGAGTACAGGAAATCTCCAACCAGCACTGAGGCGGCATTGCCCCAGATACGATGTGCGGTCTCCTTGCCTCGCCGCTGGCTGGATTCAATAACCACATCGTCATGCAGCAAGGTGGCGGTATGGATGAATTTGATGATCGCGGCCATCTGGATATGATCGCGACCCGGGTAGCCGGCCGCGCGGGCGGCAATCAGGTGAAGCAGGGGGCGCAGGCGCTTGCCGCCGCCGCCGATAATGTAGTGACTGATCTGGTTGACCAGGACGATATCGGATGCCAGCCGATCGCGAATCAGGCGATCCACGGCAGCGCGGTCCTCTGCAGTCAATTCCAGTACATCTTCCAGGCTGGTCGGCTGGGCAATGGCGGAGAGATCGTTCATGGATGTCCATTATACGAGTCGATTTCCTATTGGATCGCAAGAGTTTTCATAATCAGGGCCGACAGAGCCCTGTGCTAGACTTTGACGCAGTTCTCAAACCCTTCAATTCACAGAGGAGAAGCCTCAAGCCATGGCCCGTGGAATCAACAAAGTCATCCTGATCGGAAATCTGGGCGCCGACCCGGAAACACGCCATACCGCCGGCGGCAATGCGGTGACCAATGTCAGTGTCGCCACCTCTGACAGCTGGCGCGACAAGCAGACCGGGGACATGCAGGAGCGCACCGAGTGGCATCGCGTGGTGATGTTCGGCAAGCTCGGGGAGATTGCTGGAGAGTACCTGCGCAAGGGCTCCAAGGTCTACATCGAAGGTCGTCTGCAGACACGCAAGTGGCAGGGCCAGGACGGTCAGGATCGCTGGACCACGGAGATCGTCGCCAACGACATGCAAATGCTTGACAGCCGTGGTCGAAGCGAACCACTGGAGGATCGGCCGGGCAGCTATTCCGGCGACTCGGCTTCACCGGGCTCGTCGGGAGGAGGTAATCTGGAGGACGATATTCCGTTCTGATGCCTGGCAGCGATGATTCGCTGACGCCGTTCTGGCGCGCGCAGCGGATCGGTCGGGACTTGCAAACCGACCCGCCAGACCCGACATCGAAAGTACAGATTAACAGCCGTGCCAGCCAATCATGTCAACCATTCTCGTCACCGGCGGCGCCGGATTCATTGGCAGTAATTTCGTTCGCCAGGTCATCACCGATCGTGATGATCGGGTGGTCAATCTCGACCTGCTGACCTATGCCGGAAACCTGGAGTCCCTCGCCGGCCTGGACGAGCTGCGCCATGAGTTTGTCCATGGTGACATCTGCGACATGGCGCTGGTGCGGGGTCTGCTCGAGCAACACCGACCGGATGCCATCGTCCACTTTGCCGCAGAAAGCCATGTCGATCGATCCATCGACGACCCGGGTGCATTCATTCGCACCAATGTCACCGGCACCCAGGTGCTTCTCGATGCCGCCCTGGATTACTGGCAGGACGGCGCCGGAGACGAGTTTCGGTTCATTCACGTGTCCACCGACGAGGTCTATGGCACGCTGAAAACCGATGATGCGCCATTCGACGAAAATCATCGTTACGCACCCAATTCGCCGTATGCCGCCTCCAAGGCCGCTGCCGATCACCTGGCGCGCGCCTGGCACCGCACCTACGGTTTGCCGGTGACGATCACCAATTGTTCCAACAACTACGGGCCCTACCAGTTCCCGGAGAAATTGATCCCATTGATGCTGATCAATGCCCTCAATGGCGAACGGCTGCCGGTTTACGGAGATGGCCAGCAACGGCGTGACTGGCTGTTCGTGACCGATCACTGCAAGGCCTTGCTCAGGGTTCTGGATGACGGCCAGGCGGGCCGGGTCTACAACATCGGTGGCGATGCCGAAATGACCAACCTGGAAGTCGTACACCTTTTGTGTGACCTGCTCGATGAACGTCAGCCGGCCGATCGACCGCGCCGCGAATTGATCGAGTTCGTTCAGGACCGGCCGGGTCATGATCGTCGCTATGCCATCAATGCCTCGCGTATTCGAAACGAGCTGGGCTGGAAGCCCGAGGTGGATTTTGCCGGCGGCCTTGCCGCCACCGTGGACTGGTATCTCGAGCACACCGATTGGTGGCAGCGCATTCGCGATGGACGCTATCGCTCCGAACGATTGGGCACCGGGCGCGGCGGGAGACGTTCGGCATGAGCCGGCGCGGCATCATTCTGGCCGGTGGCGCGGGTACGCGCCTGTACCCGCTGACCCAGGTGATCAGCAAGCAATTGCTGCCGGTCTACGACAAGCCGATGATCTACTACCCATTGAGCACCCTGATGCAGGCCGGCATTCGCGAGATTCTGTTGATCACCACCCCGCACGAGCAAGACTTGTTTCGCAAGTTGCTCGGTGATGGCCGCCAGTGGGGAATCGAGATCGAATATGCCGTCCAGGAGCACCCACGCGGGCTGGCCGATGCGTTCATCATTGGCCGTGAGTTTGTCGCCGACCAGCCTTCCTGCCTGATTCTGGGCGACAACATCTTCCACGGCGGTGGCATGCGCGAATTGCTGGCCCGGGCGACTGCTCGTGAAAGCGGCGCCACGGTTTTTGGCTACTGGGTGTCGGATCCGGAGCGTTACGGTGTGGTCGAACTCGACCAGGCCGGACGTGTGCTGTCGCTGGAGGAAAAGCCGCAGACGCCGAAATCCAATTATGCGGTGACCGGACTGTATTTCTATGATGGCCGTGCCTGTGATTTCGCCGCTGATCTCAAGCCCTCGGCACGGGGCGAGCTGGAAATTACCGATCTCAATCGCTGCTACCTCGAGGCCGGCGATCTGACTGTCGAAACCATGGGCCGGGGTTATGCCTGGCTGGATACCGGCACCCACGCTTCGCTGCAACAGGCGGCCAGCTATATCGAAACCCTGGAAGCCCGCCAGGGGTTGCGAGTGGCCTGTCCGGAAGAAATCGCTTTTCGTCAGGGTTGGATCACGCGTGAGCAACTGCTGGGTCTGGCCGAACCTCTGATTTCCAGCGGCTATGGCGATTATCTTCGCATGGTGGCCAGTACGCTGAGAGCGCCATGAAGGTCGAGACCACCACACTGCCCGGAGTATTGCGCATCGAGCCAAGGGTCTTCGCCGACGAGCGCGGCTGGTTTCTGGAAACCTGGCGTCAGCAACGCTATCGCGAGCACGGCATTGGTCCGGAGTTTGTTCAGGCCAATAGTTCGCGTTCAGTCAAGGGCGTGTTGCGCGGCCTGCATTACCAGTGGCCCAATCCCCAGGGGAAGCTGGTCTGGGTATCGCGCGGCCGGGTGCTGGACGTGGCGGTCGACATCCGCCCGGACTCGCCCCATTTTCGCCAATGGATGGCTTGTGAGATCGATGGTGAAAGCCATACCCAGCTCTGGATTCCAGAGGGCTTTGCCCACGGGTTTCTGGTGCTCAGTGAAGAGGCGACTTTTCACTACCTGTGCACACGCGCCTATGATGCTCAGGCCGATGCAGCAATGGCCTGGAATGATCCCGACATTGGTATCGACTGGCCGATCGACCATCCCGATCTCTCGCCCAAGGATGCCGCCGCACCCCGCCTGTCGGAGATCCCGGCTGCCCGACTGCCACGATGAAGGTTCTGCTGACCGGGGCCGGCGGGCAACTCGGGAGACACCTGGTGGCCAGCGCACCGGACGGGATCGAATTGTTCACCACCACCCGAACCGGGGGCGACCATCCCTGCGATTTGACCGACCAAGCTTCGCTGGCCCGAATTCTCAAGCATGTCCGGCCGGAGGTCGTGATCAACGCCGCCGCCTGGACTGCGGTGGATGATGCCGAAGAGCATGCCGAGGCCGCGCTCGAACTCAACCGGGACCTGCCGGCCGCTCTGGCCGGCTGGTGCCGGGCCAATGAGGCCGGCCTGGTCACTTACTCCACCGATTACGTTTTCAGTGGCCAGCTCGGCCGTGGCTGGCGAGAGGATGACCCGGTTGCCCCGGAAAGTGCCTATGGATTGAGCAAGATGGCCGGCGAGCGCGAGGTCATGCTGAGTGGTTGCCGGGGGCTGGTGGTGCGTACGGCATGGGTCTACAGCGCCTTGCCCGGCAATTTTCTCAGTGCCATACTGGGGCGCGCCGCTAGTGGGCAGGATCTCAAGGTGGTTGCCGACCAGACCGGATCACCCACCTGGGCTGGTTCCCTGGCCCGGGCAAGCTGGAAGCTGGTCAATCGGGTCGTTGCCGAGCTGACTGCACCCGAGCTGGTTCACGTGGCCGGGCAGGGCG
>PWWM01000128.1 GCA_003561495.1 Gammaproteobacteria bacterium | reverse complement strand
CATTAGCCCATTAGCCCATTAGCCCATTAGCCCATTAGCCCATTAGCCCATTAGCCCATTAGCCCATTAGCCCTTTCGCCCTTTCGCCCTTTCGCCCTTTCGCCCTTTCGCCCTGACCCCTTACAATCCTTTCCCGTCTTCCGTCTTCCGTCTTCCGTCTCCCGTCTCCCGTCACCACCCCATGCACCAACTCCCCGACATCAACCCATCGGAGCTCATGCAGCGTGATGTCGCCTGGCTGAAGCGGCGGCGGGCGCAGTTGAACCGGTTCCGCGGGTCTGCCGAGAAGCGGGAGCGCCTGATGTCGGAGTTCAAGGCCAGGCTGGAGCGTTCTCGCCAGACCCTGGCGCAACGCAATGCGGGTGCACCCAGGGTCGAATTCAACGCCGGGTTGCCGATTGATGATCATGCCGAGTCGATTGTCGAGGCCATTGAAAAACATTCGGTCATCGTGATCGCCGGGGAGACCGGTTCGGGCAAGTCCACCCAGTTGCCGAAGCTGTGCCTGGCCGCCGGTCGTGGGCGACGCGGGTTGATCGGCTGTACCCAACCGCGCCGGATCGCCGCCCGTTCGGTGGCCCGTCGGGTGGCCGAGGAGCTGGGCACGGAATTGGGCCGGATGGTCGGATTCCAGGTGCGCTTCAGTGATCGGACTTCGCCGGACAGTCTGGTCAAGTTCATGACCGACGGCATCCTGCTGGCCGAGATCCATCATGACCGATCACTCGATGCCTACGACACTCTGATCATCGATGAGGCCCACGAGCGCAGTCTCAATATCGACTTTCTGCTCGGCTACCTCAAGCGCCTGGTCGAGAAACGGCCGGACCTGAAGGTCATCATCACCTCGGCCACCATCGATACCGAGAAGCTGTCAGGTCACTTCAACGATGCGCCGGTGATCCAGGTCGAGGGACGCGGCTGGCCGGTCGATATTCAGTACCAGACCCCGTCCGATGACGAGCCCTTGCCAGCCCAGGTCCGTCGGGCCGTCAATACCGTCAGTCGTATCGACCCGCGCGGAGACATCCTGGTGTTTCTGCCCGGCGAGCGCGAGATATTCCAGGTATCGCGAACCCTCAAGCGCGCCGGCCTGGCACATACCGAGGTGTTGCCGCTGTATGCCCGCCTGCCCACCGCCGCACAGGACCGTATCTTCAAACCCGGTAGCGAACGGCGCATCGTGCTGGCGACCAACGTGGCCGAAACCTCGCTGACGGTGCCGGGCATCCGCTTCGTGATTGACTCCGGGCTGGCCCGGATTTCGCGCTATGCCGCCCATTCGCGGGTGCTGCGCTTGCCGATCGAAGCGGTGTCGCAGGCGTCCTGTCAGCAGCGCGCCGGTCGCTGCGGTCGGATCGGTCCGGGCACCTGCATCCGACTGTTCGACGAATCCGACTTCGAACTGCGTCCCGAACATACCGAGCCGGAGATCCAGCGTTCCGGACTGGTCGGGGTGGTGCTGGAAATGCTTGCCTTAGGGCTCGGCGAGCCCGAGGCGTTCCCGTTCGTCGACGCCCCGCCGCGCAAGCTGCTGGGCGAGGCCTGGCAGAGCCTGTTCGAGCTCGGTGGGGTCGATGATCGGCGTCGCCTGACCCGCATGGGCCGGCAGCTGGCCCGTCTGCCGGTCGATGCCGGTCATGGCCGCATGCTGATCGAGGCCGACCATCGCGGGTCAATGGCCGAAACTCTGGTGCTGGTTGCCGCTTTGGGCTGTGCCGATGTGCGCGAACGCCCACTGGACCAGCAGCAGGCGGCCGACCAGGCTCATGAACAATTCACGGTTCCGGAATCCGACTTCCTGACCCTGATCAAACTCTGGCAGTGGTGGCAAAAGGTGCGCAGCGAAAACAACCGCAACCAGGCCGACAAACTGGCGCGACGTCATTTCCTGAGTCCGCAACGCCTGCACGAATGGGGTCAGCTCCATGGGCAATTGCAGCGCATTGCCCGAGACGAGGGCTGGAAGACCGGTCGCATCGGCAAAGCCGGCGACGAAGCCATTCTTCGGGCCCTGCTGTCCGGGCTGCTGGGGATGGTCGGTCAGCATATCGAAGATGGCGAATACCGCGGCGTACGCGGCCACAAGTTCCGCATCTTTCCGGGCTCGGCCCTGGCGCGGCGACGACCCGGCTGGGTCATGGCCGCCGAACTGGTCGAAACCGCCCGCACTTATGCGCGCACCGTCACCGCCATCAAGCCGGCCTGGCTGGAAGAACAAGCCGCTCACCTGGTCCGGCGACGGGTGTTTGATCCGCACTGGGACCGGCGCAGCGGGCGGGTCATGGGCTATGAGCAGATCAGCCTGCACGGCTTGATCCTGGTTGACAAACGCCGGGTTCATTACGGACCGCATGACCCGAAAACCGCCCGCGAGCTGTTCATCCGCCATGCCCTGGTTCGCGGCGAGATTCATCTGAATTCGGATTTCCTGAAGAAAAACCGGCAGCTTCGCGATGAACTGGCCGCCCATGAACACAAGCGCCGCCGCCGCGATGTCCTTGCCGGAGAGCAGGAACTCGAGGCGTTTTTTGATGAAACCCTGCCGGACAACATTTTCACGACCAAGGCCTTCGGCCGCTGGTACCGGAAGCTCTCAAGTGACAAAAAGGACCGGCTCCTCTACGACCGCGCCACCCTGTTGCGCGAGGAAGCGCCGCTGGCCGGCGAGGAAGCTTACCCGGAAAAACTGAAAATCGGCAACGAGGCCTTCAGGCTGGACTATCGTTTCGAGCCCGGCCACGAAGACGACGGTGTCACCGTGCATTGCCCGCTGCACCTGCTCAACCGGCTCGATGAAGAACAACTGCAATGGCTGGTGCCCGGCCTGCGCGAAGAAAAGATTGCCGCCCTGATCGCCAGTCTGCCCAAGTCGAAACGCCGCATGCTGATTCCGGTGGCCGAATATGCTCGCGCCGCACTCGAGTCCCTTGGCCAACCCTCGGGCGGCCTGCTCGAGCAGTTGGCCGAGCAGCTGCAGCGCATGTCCGGTGTTGGCATCGGGGTTGAGGACTTCAAGACCGAAAAGCTGGACCCGCACCTGAGTTTCCTGATCCGTCTTTATGATGATCAGGGGCGGCTGATCGGTAAAAGCCGAAACCTGGCAGAGCTCAGGGAACGATTTGCCGACCGTGCACGGCGCGAATTCATGGAGCGCCAGGCCGAGCGCTGGCAACAGGACGGACTCGGCCCCGCACAGATACCCGAATTGCCCGAGTCGGTCACCACACGCGGCGGCCATCGCGCCTGGCCGGCCCTGATCGGGCAGGGCCGACAGGTCGGAGTTCGCCTGTTTGACAGCGAAAACGAAGCGATCATCGCCCATCGCGAAGGCATCGTCACGCTTTTGCGCGAGTTGCTGCAAGACAAGCTCAAGTACCTGGCTCGCAATATCGGCTTGTCCCGGGCCGCACAACTGGCCTGGACGCGAATCGAAGACATCGCCGGCCTTGCCGAAGCCCTGCGCGAGCTTTGCCTGCGCGAACAGGCTGACGGCGCCTGGCAGGTTCGCGACAGAAATGCGCTGGAAACTCTGTCCAGCCAGGCGCGCCGCAACCTGATCGAACGCTACCAGCAACTGGCCGAAATTCTCGATGATTGCCTGCAAGCCTGGCACGAGATCATGCGCCAGCTCGACAGCCTGGATCAGGCTGTTCCGACCGCCGTGGCCGACATTCGATCGCAGCTTGATGATCTGATGTATGCCGGCTTCGTCGGCGACATCCAGGCTGATCGACTGGAACATTATCCGCGCTACCTGAAAGCCATCAAACTGCGTCTCAATGCCTTGGAACTCGACCCGGTACGCGACAGTCAAAGAGCCAATCAGATCGAACCCTGGTGGCGGCATTACCTGCAGTTCCTGGAGAGCGAGGGCTGGTACACCCCGGAACTTGACCGCTACCGCTGGCTGGTCGAGGAATTCCGTGTTCAGACCTTCGCCCAGCAACTCGGAACCGCCGAAAAGGTCTCTGCAGAACGCCTTGACCAAGCGTGGACGGCCGTGAACCGAACACGGCCGAGTCCGTCGCCAGAAGCGTACAAATGACCGTGAAAACGTGATGCAAATGCCGGTTTTTACCGCAATTTCATGAAAATTAAACGGTGACCGGAACCCATCAAGGACTTATAATATGCGTTGGTATTCTCATCCAGGTTCTGCTTCAGTGCGCAAGTCTCCCCTCTTCCCCAGGTTGCTGTTGGCCTTCTTGTTCAGTTCCAGCATGATCATCACGGCCCAGGCGGCCGAAGATCCTCCCGAACTCATGCAGGCCGTCGCCATGGGCGATCCGGCCGATAGCGTATTGGAGCTGATGGTGATCGCCCCTACCGACGGGATCAGTTCAGCGGGCTTTCCGGTCCTTGGTAATCCGGCCGGCGAACTGGTCGACTACGATCTGGAATCCGGCATAATTGCATTCAATGTTCAGGGCCCTATTGCCTGCTTTGACTTGCGCGAAGATTGGCAAGATTCTGCGGTTGTGCTCGATGTGTTCGATAACAACGCCACCGAAGTCGATGGCCAGAAACTGGGTGAAGTCGTTCGGCTCGGATTGACCGCGGACTTCCAGTACATTTTCGATCTGGATACCCTGGCGCTCGATGGCGACAGCGATACCGCCTGCTTCTACGATGCCGGTACCGGCATGGGGTATTTCGGCAACAGCATGGCGCAAGGCGACCTGTCCGTCACCGTCACGCCGCAAGCCCCGGCCAACTGGCCCAATGTCAGCATCAATGATGATGTGGTCTACGAGATTGTCGTTCATAACAGTGGCTCCAGCCCCATCGAGCGACTGGCCGTGCAGGAGCTGTACACCTTGCGATCTTCCAGTGGCAACTTCCCGGTCGGACTGCGCCACGATGAAATCACCTGCAATCCCGGACCGGGTGCGGACTGCGCGGATGCCATCCCGCAAGTATTCGAAATCGCCGGCAACGACGTGCAGGAACCCTTCATTCGCGGTGAAGAACTGTTCCTGCCGGCAGGCGCCAGCATCACGTTCCTGGTCGAACGCGAAGTGCGCCTGTCCGGTGGCGCTGATCTGGTCGATGCCTTCGGGCAATCCCTGCCGATTCACTTCGTAGCGGTCGATCTGGATAATCCGGGCAGCCATGCCGCCGCCACTGAAACCTTGCAGATCGTCAGCACCGGCCAGATCGAGGCCAGCGCCGAGAATCTCGATCCCACCGTATCGGCCGACGGCATCATCTCCACCGTGGTGCACGTACAGATCCAGGATAACAGTGGCCAGCCCCTGCAGGAGGCCGGTATCGAGATTCAGGCCGCGGTCGCAAATTCGGGACAGGCTGAAGATATCAACTTCCCCGCCTCAATACTGACGGACACAAACGGCATTGCCAGCTTCTGGGTGCAGTCCGAGAAAGCCGAAGATTTCGAGATCCTGTTTACCGCGCCTGCCCTGCTGGATGAAATCACCAACGATCCCGCCAGTGACTCGGTGACACTCGACTTCCAGGCCGATGAAGCGACCGCCTTCGAGTTCTCCAGCGACATACCCAACCCATCGCTGTCGCCTTCCACGCTGCTGCCATTTGAAGTGCGTGCCGTTGATCAATTCGGCAATGTAGATGTTAATTTCGCGAATTCAGTCAATGTCAGCCTTGTAGATCAAAACAACGACCTGGTTGGCAACCTTCAGAGCAGCGGTGCAACAGACGGAATTGCCCAATTCAATGATTTCGAAATTACTGGATCGCTGTCCGGTCAGAATTTTTCCTTGCAAGCTTTCCGACTGACCGACCCGATCCTAATCGGTTCCAGCAACGATTTTGATCTAATGATGGCTCCCGAAGGCGATTTAAGTATTGATCTGAATTCAACTCCCGCAGACGGGCAAAGCATCGACCAGGCCTCCGACTACCTGCTGAGCATCGCCGCAAGCAACGTCATCGTGGATCCATCGTTCGAGATGGCCGTACTGGTTCATGGAGAGAGCCCGGTGGACTCGACGCCCCGACCCATCGAAGAGTTCTGCATCGAGTTGCTGCTGGAATCCAATTGTTCGAACTTGCTGGACAACCTCGGTTTCGGCGCCGGCTTTGATGCGGATTTGACGCTGTTCGATGATGACATCACCGTTCGCGCCGATGCCGAACCCGGTGTCTGGAATCTGAACTTTGAGCTTGTCCTGATTACCGACGACACGCCGGGCGAGGAGCAATACTTGCCGGTCGATACACTGACTGTGGAATTGACCGTCAGCAGCGTTGCCGACGCCGCCACCGGCTTCCTGACCGCAGCCCGCAACGGGGACACCCTGGATCCGTCCATCGTTCAAGACTTGCGTCAGGGTGAATTGGTCGAGTTCAGCCTTTCGGCACTCGATGCCAGCGTCCAGTCCGACCGGCAACTGGCGGTGGTTTTTGATGGCTTGAGTCCAAGCGACTCCTCAAACCAGGATGGCATGGTTGTCTGCGAGGCACTGCTTGAAGCCGACAATTGCGCCGAGCTTCTCACCGAAATCAGCTTTGACAATCCCTTCTCGGCCGATATCGATCTGATCGAGGACCTGCTGATCCAGGTCAGGCAGGATGCCGAACTGGGCGACTGGACGCTCAACTTCTACCTGGTCAGCTTCGACCCACAAGGCGCGGATCCGCAGGACAGCGTCATCATCATCGACACCCTGACCCTGGATATCAATGTCGATGAAAATCCGGCCGATGGCTCACTGCAGGTCCTCTCCAACGGCCAGCCTGCCGGTAGTGAGATCATGATGCTGGTTCAGGGACAAAGCTTCGATCTGGATATCGAATTGACCGCGGTGGATCCCAACGGATTGGAAGGACTGGCAGTCATCTGGCAGATCGATGGTCCCGGCCTGGCAGAGCCGACCGCCGGCGAACTCGGCTGTGATTCGCTGCTGCAGGCACCAAGCTGCGCTGACCTGATTGATGCCATCGGCACCCTGAACCTGTTCACCACAATCGACGAGATCTTCAGTCAACCGGTCAGCCTTCAGGCGGATGCCGAAGTCGGCAGCTGGCAACTGACCTTCTGGCTGGTCGCTGTCGATAACGGCAATCTCATCCTGATCGAAGAGCATACCCAGGCGATCGAGGTCATCGGCGACCAGCTCTTCCGCGATTCATTTCTTGATGAATTGATCGACTGACGACTCTTGGGGCCGGCCCGATTTTCCGGGCCGGCCCTGAATGGACATGATCCCTCGCCCACGGGGACCCGGGCGCAACCATGGCCGAACAACCCATCGATGCACTCAAACAATGGCTGAGCGCCTACCAGGACAAGGCCAACCAGTCGATTCGGCTCGATATTGATGAGTGGCTGAACCAGCTCGAAACCTGGCGCCAGGAAGCCAGCCCCAATCGCATTGAATCCACGTTGTCCACGCTGGAGGCACTGGCGCGACTGTCTCCCGACGCCGAAACCGTCACCGCCGCCCTGCTATTGCCGTGGCTGGTCGATGACTCCACCATTCCGGACTCGCTGCGTTCCAGGCTGGCGCCGGAAGTCCTTGAGCTGGTCGAACAGCTTCGGCGCCTGACCCATTTCGGTCGCACTTACCTGCCTGATGACAGCACCCGGGCCGAGGGCCTGCGTCGGCTCCTGCTGGCGCTGGTGGCCGATGTCCGAGTGGTGCTGGTGGCCCTGGCCTGGCAGCTGGCCCGTCTCAAGCTGGCCGGCGAGATGGATGAATCGGCGCGTACCTCGATCGCCCGGGAGACTCGCCTGATTCATGCCCCGCTGGCCAATCGGCTGGGGGTCTGGCAATTGAAATGGGAGCTTGAAGATCGGGCCTTTGCCTACCTGGAGCCACGCACCCACGAAAAGATTCGTGCCCTGGTTGCCGAACGCCAAGCCGAGCGGGAAGCCTTCATTTCGTCATTCATCGATGATCTGCGCACTCGTATCGCCGAGGCCGATATCCAGGCTTCGATCAGTGGCCGGGCCAAGCATATCTACTCGATCTGGCGCAAGATGCAGCGCAAGGGCCTGGACTTTCATGAACTGTTCGATGTGCGCGCCGTTCGGGTCCTGGTTGACAGTGTGGCCGAATGCTACGGCGTTCTGGGCCTGGTGCATACCCACTGGCAGCCGGTGCCGGGCGAGTTCGACGACTACATCACCAATCCCAAGCCCAACCTTTACCAGTCCCTGCATACGGCCGTGGCCGGGACCGGCGGCCGGGTCATCGAGGTCCAGATCCGAACCCACGAGATGCATCGCCACGCCGAACTCGGCGTGGCAGCCCATTGGCGATACAAGGAAGGCGGACCCCGTGATGCCGGGCTGGAAAAGCGTATCGGCGTCATGCGAAAACTGCTTGAGGGCATCGAGCAGGACGATGACGATGAAAGTTTGCTGGAAAGCTTTCAGAACGTTACCAGTGAAGAACGAGTTTATGTGCTCACGCCCCAGGGGGAAGTCAAGGACCTGGCGCGCGGCGCCACCCCGCTGGATTTCGCCTACCTGGTCCACACCGAAGTCGGCCACCGCTGCCGCGGCGCGCGAGTCAATGGTCGGATCGTGCCACTGACCACGGAACTGAGAAACGGTGATCGGGTGGAGATCCTGACCGCCAAGGAGCCCCATCCATCACGGGACTGGCTGAGTCCCCGACTGGGCTATATCCGCACCGCGCGAGCTCGCGCCAAGGTTCGGCACTGGTTCCGGCAGTTCGATTACGAGGACAACCTGGCCGCCGGCCGCCAGACCATCGAGAATGAATTCAGGCGACTCGACATCGAGGTATCACGCCTGGAAAGCGTTCTGGATCACTTCAATTTCAGACGGGTCGACGACTTGCTGGTCGCCGTGGGCAGTGGCGACCTCAGCCCCGGCCAGATCGCCGGCGCCATCGAGCGCAAGGATGCCGATCGTCACGAGCCACCCACCACCCTGCCGTTGCAGCGCCCGCGCAGCGAACCGGAAAGCACTGATGATGTTCGCATCGAGGGCGTCGGCAACCTGCTTCACCAGATGGCGCGCTGTTGCCAACCCGTGCCCGGTGACCTGATCGGCGGCTACATCACACGCAACCGGGGCATAAGTATTCACCGCCAGGACTGTCCACAGTTCATCCACCTGGGCAACCAGCATCCCGAGCGCATCATTGATGTCCACTGGGCCGCACGGGCCGGATCACGTTACCCGGCCCGCATCGTGATCGATGCCTGGGACCGGCGCGAGCTGATCCGCGATATCGGCACCCTGCTGGCCAGCGAACACATCAATGTCACCGCCATGAATGCGCGTCACACCGACCATTCCGACCAGGTCAGAATCGAGTTGACCGTACAGGTCGATGATTTCGACCAGCTCTCCGGACTGCTGGCGAAAATGCAATCCATCCAGAGCGTCAATAGCGCTCGGCGCGTAAGATAACCCGATGAACCGGGAAAACGTCCAGGTCTCCGTGGTCATCCCGAACTGGAATGGTGCTCACCATCTCCGGGAATGCCTGGATTCATTGGCGGTACAGACCTTCACCGATTTCGAGACCATCCTGGTCGACAATGGCTCGACCGATGCCTCGGTCAGCCTGGTCGAGCGCGACTATCCCTGGGTGCGAGTGATCGGCCTGGCCCAGAATCTGGGCTTTTCAGCGGCCGTCAATGTCGGCATTCGCAAAAGCAGTGCGGAATTCGTCGCCCTGCTCAACAACGACACGCGCGCCCGGCGCGACTGGCTGGAACGGCTTGTCCAAGGGCTGTGGGACTGGCCCGAAGCCAGCTTTGTCGCCAGCAAGATGCTGCGCTACGATCCCCCGCACCTGATCGATTCAGCCGGCGATCACTTCAACCTCCTGTCCGGCGCCGGCAACAATCTCGGGGCCGGGGAACCCGAAAGCCTGCACAACCGGCCAGCCTGGGTTTTCGGGGCCTGTGCCGGTGCAGCCGTCTACCGCCGCAGCCTGTTCGATGACATCGGGCTGTTCGACGAAGATTTTTTCCTGGTCTTCGAGGATGTCGACCTGAGCCTGCGCGCCCAGGTCGCCGGCCATCACTGCCTGTACCTGCCGGAGGCGGTGGTCCTGCACAAGCGCGGAGGCTCGACGGATTCGAGCAGCCCGGAGGTCATCACCCGAAGCTGGCGCAATCACATCTGGGTCGCCGGCAAGAACCTGCCGCCTTTGTTGCTGGCCGCCTGGTTGCTGATGTTTTTTTTGCGCACCATCAGGCATTGGCTGATCGGGGGCATGCTTCGTGTGCTGGCCTTCGGTCGTCAGCGGCGCGAGAACCGGCCCGGCCACTCCCTGGCGGTCCTGAAAAGCGCGCTGCGCGCACTTCCCGCCAAGCGCCGTGAACTGGCATCCATCCGACGCCTGGGCAGCATGAAACTACTCGGGCGACTGCGTCGCCTGCCCCAACCGCTGGGCAGCAGCCTGGCAAAGAAATGAACAGACCGTTGAGGACAGGAGCGGTCATCGTTGCCTGGCGACCCGTTCATGATGACCTTGCCGGCCTGGTACGGTCGCTGCAATCCCAGGTCGGCCACACCATCATCGTCGACAACTCCCAGCCGCCGGTGGTTCGACATTGGCCCGAAGCTCAGGGAAAGAATATCGAGATCCTTGAGCCGGGCGCCAATATCGGGGTCGCTGCAGCCATCAACCGGGGCGTGGCCCGACTCCAAGAGTCGGAGCACACTCACGCCCTGCTGCTCGACCAGGACAGCCTGCCGGCCGATGACATGGTCACCGTTCTGCTCACACGGTTGCAAGAACTGGAACAAGATGATCAAAAGGTCGCGGCCATCGGCCCCTCGCTTCGCGATCGAGCCACCGGTCAACGCTCGCCATTCGTACGTTTCCGACTGCCATTGAACCGTCACCTGCATGGAAGCTCAGGCGTCGTCGCCTGTGACTTCCTGATCACTTCGGGAAAGCTGGTCAATCTTGAACACTGGTCGGACATCGGCCCGATGCGCGAGTCCTGGTTCATCGACAACATCGACCTGGAATGGTGTTTCCGCGCCCGGGCCAAGGGTTTTTCAATTCATGGTTGCTTCGATACCGAACTCCGGCACAGCATCGGCGAAAACCGTCGCCTGTGGTCGGGTCGCAGCGCCCCCGGCTATCGCCACCATTCGCCCGAACGCCTCTACACCATGATGCGCAACCGGGTATTTCTGTATCGCTCTCATGCACCCTTGGCCTGGATCGCTCACGACCTGTTGCGGGCCATGGGAAAACTCGTGCTGTTCGGCCTTATCCCGCCGCGGCTTGAAAACATGAAAGCCATGCTGCGCGGCCTGAAGGACGGTCTGCTGACCCGGCCGGTGCCCTGAGCCTGCCTTTATTCACCACCCAACCTACAACGCATCCTGGCCAAGCAACTCCAGTTCGAGCTGTTGCAGCAACTTGTCGAGTTCGGCCCGGAACACTTTGCGATTGAAGCGATGGCTGCGTTCGAAGGCCTGTTCGGCGAGCCGGCGACGCTCATTGTCATCCTCTATCAATCGCAGGGCATAGCGCTGCAAATCCTTCAGCGAACCGAATCGAAAGCCGTTTTGTCCGTGCTGAACGATCTCGCGCTGGCCACCGCCGTCAATCACGATGGGCACACAGTAATTCTGCATGGCCTCGACGGTGGTCATGCCGAAATGCTCCACCCGCTCGGGACGACTTTCATTGAGTCCGCAGGCATGCCAGAAGATGGCCGCGCGGCGGTAGAAATCACGAATGCGATCGACCGAAACATCGACATGAATTTCGATGTCGGCCGGGCTTTGCGTGATGGCTGCTCGCACCTGGTCCAGGTACTGGTTATCGGGCACGCTGCCACCGGCTAGAACCAGCTTCCAGCCACGGGTAGTCTCGGGATGATCACGGCACAGTCGATCAAAGGCCTTTGCCATCTCGAGTTGTTTCTTGCTTCCCGCGACCTCAAATCTCGAGACTGACAGAATGAGATTCTCCTTGGTGTCGGCATCACTGTCAGCGCTGTACATGTGGACCGGAGGATAGATCTTCAGCATCGGCTCAAGATCCCACCGCTTGCGGACCCACTGACCGGTGTAATCCCCATTGATGATCAAGTGGGTGTACTTGTCCACATGGAAGAAATGATCACGCTTGCGATCCGGGAAATGGCAGACAAACACCGAAACCGGTGACAATGGATTGACCTTGCCCAGCATGTTGCTGTTGATGAAAATGTCATATTCGAGGCTCTCCCTGGCAACCACATCGAACACATTGTGATCTTCGAGCATGGCCATGCCCTCATCGATCTGAAAACACTCACGTTCAGAGAAAAACGGTATCGGCAGGATCTTCACCGAACAACGTGACAGATCGAGATCAAACCAGTCGTGGTACTTCTTCAGCGATACCTCGTTGTTGAAGATATAGGTCACCTCGTAGCGATCTTGCAAAACACGGGCCATCTCGGCCACGTAGCGCTGACCGCCACCGGGAAAATGGCCGGCATGGTCGTAGATTCCCACACGAATACCGCGCAGGCCAAGCACCAACTCCAGGTGGGAAAAAAACTTGCGGGCACCCACCTTGCCGAAGCAGCTCAATAACGGTTCACGCAGCGTATCCAGAACGCTCAGTACAGTGTCGGTTTCATGACATTCACTCAACACCCTGATGCTGCTCATCAACGCGCGGTAAAGCAGATCAAGCTCACCCTCCTTGAAGAAATGAGAAGTGGGAATGGCGTCGGCCAGCTTGAGCGGGAAATGCTTGGCGATCAAAAGAAGTCGATTGCGATTGCACAGGTAATCACAAAGCTCGTCCGAAACGCTGCCATGGTAGTGATGATGAAAGACGCCATCCGCGCCATACCAGAGCTCCCAGTCACGCTCGCGGCAGCGCAGACTGTAATCAACGTCTTCCATGTACATGATGAAGCGTTCATCCCAGGGCCCGACGTCTTCAAGACAGGCTCGACGAAACATCACCGAACCGCCGGACACGTAGTCACGCCGGGCAGGGCTTGAATAGTCCCAAGCATCCCTGCACTTCCAGCCTATATCCGCGAAGTAACAATCCCCGACCTCCTCCACGCCCACGCTATTGATGGTTTTGCTGCCGGCGAAAAGGATTTTGCCTTGCACCGCTCCGATGCGCTCATTCTGTCGAAAGACACCCAGCAAGCCCTGCAGCCAGCCCTCATCAACCACGCCATCGTTATTGCAAATGGCGATGTATTCGCCCCGGGACTGCTCGATGCCCCGGTTCAGTGCGCGCGCATAGTTGTTCTCATCGTTGATGATCAGTCGGATGTCCGGATGATGCTCACGCAACCACTCCGGGGACCCATCCGTGGATCCGTTGTCAACGGCGAGAATTTCCAGATCCACGCCCCGCTGATCTGCCGCCCGTACCGAGGCGATGAACGCTTCGATGAAGCGGCGCGCGTTGTAGGTCACGGTGATGACAGAGACCGTGGCCGTTTCGCTCATGGCTCGCTCCCCTCGTCGACATCAATGTCAGCCACGATATCCCTGATCTTGTCGCCGATCTGTTGACGATCACCCCGGATTTCGGGCGGCGCCATTCGACTCAAGCGGGTCGGCCTCGGGCTGGGTGAATCGAGTCGGGTCCGGTCATGATAGGCCGAGGGCGGGATGTCTCTGAAGTAGTAGCGAAGCTCGCTGACAGCCACCTGTGCGATTTTCCCGAACTCGCCATGCCTGAGCATGCGGGCGGCATTCTTCGAACGCTGCCAGACATACTGAAGCCGGTTGCTCATCGACGGTTCAAGGTCCCTGGTTTCAATGTCGCCTCTGTGCTGAGACGAGGTGGTCGATCTCCTCCAGGGCGCGCCGAGCGGCAGCGCGAGAGAAATGATGCTCGACATTCGACAGCCCGCCGCTCGACAGCCCTTCCCAAAGCTCGCGGTCCTGGTGAGCACGCACCACCTCGCGCGCGAATGCGGCGACATCATCACCGACCAGGACATCCTTGCCGTGTTCTAGAAACATGCCCTCGGCGGCACAAGTCGTTGCCACAACCGGCAGACCATGGCTCATGGCCTGGTTGACCTTGCCCTTGACCCCGGCGCCATAACGCAGCGGCGCCACCGAGACGCGGCAGCCGTCCAGAAAGGGGTTCAGATCCTCGACGAAACCATGCACCTGCACTCCGGGGACATCGATTGAACGTATCTCCGTCGGCATGCGACTACCGATCAGATGCAGCTCCACGTCGGGAATCTCGTTGCGAACAAGCGGGAAGATCTCGTCAACCAGCCAGCGGGCCGCATCGACATTGGGCAAGTGCTGGAAACCACCGACAAACATCAGCCCGCTGCGATCTTCCCAGTCACGAGCGCTGCCATGGACATCATGAATATTGGACACGATACGCACATCGGCATCCGGCAACAGGCCGGTCAACAGTTCCTGCTCGACCGGGGAAACGACCAGAGTGACATCACTGTCACGAATCAAATCCAGTTCCTGGCTGCGCGTGGCGCGGGCCTGCTCGACCATCGCCGCCGACCCGGTGACCTCGGCCTCGCGCTCCTCGCGCAGGAAGTGCAGATCAACGGTGTCGAACACCAGCAGGGCCTGTGGGCAATGGTGACGGACCATATCCAGCATGGGCGCCAGAACGTAATGGCGTGAGACCACGACCAGGTCGAGATCCGCGCCATGTTCGGCCAGCCAGGGTTCCAGATTGGCGACCTGCGGGGCACACAGCACTTCGATGCCGGCCTGCTGAAGATCCTCGGAATAGCGATCGACCCACTGTCGATTCTCGGGCATGAAGCTGACCTGGTAGCCCATCTCCTTGAGCAGGGTCATCATGGCCACGATGCGCACCGATCCGGAATCATGATCCGGTTGCGGCGTGACCGCATCAATCAACAGCATGCGGCGTCGATAGCGTCGATAGCGTGCATGACGGATCGGATCCTGTCTCTCGAAGTCGGGTTCGGGCGGTGGATGACCAGCCAGCGTATCGGCCCACTTGGCGCGGAACTTGTCGCGGTTGACCGCCTGGTAACGCTTGACCCCGCCGGACTCATCGGTGCCCGAGGTGGCGCCTTCATGATGAACAATGGTGGCGGCCGGCTGAACCACCACTTTTTTGCCCGATGCCCGAACCTGGAAACACAGGTCCGTGTCCTCGTAATAGGCCGGCCGAAAGCGGGTATCGAATCCGCCCAGTTCGGCGAAATCGTCACGTCGTACCGCAAGACACGCTCCAGAGACATAATCGGCCTCGCTGACGAAGGCATATTGGGGCTGGTCCGGATCATCGTTGCGACCGTAATTCCAGCCACTGGCATCGTTGAAAATGATACCGCCGGCCTCTTGAAGTCGCCCGTCCGGATAGACCAGCTTCGCTCCAACGACGCCAACCTCGGGATCTGCATGAAAGGTGTCGATCAATGCATCCAGCCATCCCGGTGTGACCGTGGTGTCATTGTTGAGAAAGACCACGAACTCGCCGCGCGCTTGCTCCGCACCCCGATTGCAAGTATCGATGAATCCGGAATTGACCTCATTGCGCAAAGCCACGATTCCGCTGCAGTCAGCCAGGAACTCCGATGTATGGTCACTGGAGCAGTCATCAACCACGATGATCTCGTATTCGATATTCGATGGCGTTCGGGCAATGCTCTCCAGGCAGGCACGCGTCAGTTGCACCTTGTTGTAGACCGGAATCACGATACTGGCCACGGGCTTTCGCGAGTCCTTGAATTCAATGCCATCGAGACATTCCGGTTGTTCTTCCCCATTGGGAGCGGAAACCAAATCATCCACGGTGGTTGATGAGTGAGCCATATCCCCGACCGGCTGATCGATAGGGCGCGATGGCTCAGGCAAGTCCTCGATACCCGGCAAGGGCTGGTGGTGCAGGCGTGCAAAGGTCCGGCGCCAACCATGTGCCCGAATGCCTTGAACAAGACGCGCAAACAGCTTCGGCCAGGCCAGAGGATTCCAGGCGTGGTGATTGAGCAACTTGCGCAGCAAGCGGGTGATGAACCGGATCGGCCGGGTCAATCGCCAGGATTTGCTGCTGAGCACCACCGCCAGGTGGTGCTCCAGACGGATCCGGGTCGACTCCAGGCTGGCCAGCTCGGTCTGCTGCTGAAGGTTGACTCGCTCGAGTCGATCACGCTCGAGCTGCGCCTGGTGATAATGCTGGCGCGTCTGGATCAGATCCTGCTCCATCTCCTGCAACGCCACGCTTAACTCGTCACGCACCAATCGCACATGCTCGAGATCCTGCTCCAGGTTCCGAGCCCAGGCCGTGCGTTCATCCAACTCCTGCTCCAGGTTCCGATAACGCTCCTGGGACTCCTCCAGGGTTTGGCGAACCTCAGCAAGGTCCCGGTCAACCGACCTGGCCCAGGCGGTACGTTCCGCCAGAGTCTCTTCCAGCTCACGCCCCCACCGCGCGCGCTCGGCAAGATCCTTCTCGAGATGATCGAGTTGCTGCTGCAGTTGGCCACGCGCATCCAGCGATTCCCTGACTTCGCTTTCCAGGTGCCTGGCCCAGTCGGTGCGCTCACTCACCAGACGTTGCTGGCGCAGGGCCCAGTCCGCGCGCCGCGCCAGCTCCTCGCTCTGCTCATCCAGGCGATCATCGGCCCGTTCGAGCTTCAACCTCAGGTCAGCACTTTCGGCCATCAGCCAGGAACGTTGCGGTGACAGTTCGCGGTCGGGAAAAACCCCGGACTGCCTGGGCTGCTGCAAGGCCAGCAATTGACGATATCGACCCGTGATGGTCTCCAGATCCGGCTCGCTGACCCGTTTCGCAGCAAGCCGTTCGAGCTCGGCCCGATCGGCAGCCAGCCTGGCCAGGGTAGTGATCACGGCCCGAGGTTCAGGGTCGAGCAGCACTCCGTCGACGCCATCGTCAATGCGTTCCACAAAACTTCCCGTCCGGGTGGCAATGGGGACTATGCCCAGGCTACGGATCTCGCTAAGCACATAACTCCAGGTCTCAGGCACCGTGGACAGAAACAGGGCCGCCTCGGGGCCGATCTGCGTGAGCAGCTCCGGCAGGTCCTGCTCGCGGTAATCGAGAACGACATCGACACCTGCCTTGCCGAACAGGTCCTCGGCGCGCTTGCCCGCACCGACCAGGGTCAGATGGGCATGCTCGGTAACCCCGTCGAGACTGCTGGTCAGCAATCCCAGCCCCTTGCCGGGCGACAGGCGACCCACCATGACCAAGTTCAGGCGACCATCTCGGCGCGGCCTGGGCTCGATCCGGACCGAACCCTCCCAGGCCGGTCGAAACCCGTGCGGAATCACCTCGATGTCAGCCAGCTCCTCGCGAAACAGGCGTTGCCAACGCATGGCGACATGCTGACTTGGGGCAAGCAGCACAACATCATGCTCTCGGACCACTTGCAGCCAGCGCTCGCGCAAATCACGCCAATAGCCGGCATCATGCTCCAAAAAGCGCAGATTGTCGCGGTTGTCGCCCAGAAGCTGTTTCATCTGAAAGCGCCCGCCCGAGTCCAGATAGTTCAGCGGGTCCACATCCAGCACCGGGGATGCCGGATAAAAATCGTGCAGCACCTGCAAGGTGGGCAAGCCGGACTTCAGGCACTCCAGCGAATGCCCGATCAGGGATGAGACCACCACCCGATTGACCTGGTAGCGATCCAGCAACCAATTGAAAAACTCCCGGTATCCGGAGTGGCTTGCCGTCGAATCGCTGATTGGCGGCGTCAACACCAGGTGCTGGGCCTTCCCAGATTCAGTGCCCGCCAGGAAAAGGCTCAGTTCCTGGCCATGTTCGAGACCGTCCCGATGCCCACCGGATGCCAGCACCAGGTGATGGGCCTGGTCATCGTGTCGGCATTGATCATCAATCCAGCGCGCAATGCCGCCACCCCAGGAGTGTGTGACATGCAACACCACCGGCTTGTCATCCAGTCCGGGATACGGCAGTGAACGGATCCCTTCCCCCTCAAGCTCGACCAGCGCGGATCGCAGATGACCCAGCGCGGCCCGCTCGGCGGCAATCGGCGGTTTGCCGGCCTGCAGCGGACGAGTCGGATCGACCAGGTAGAACTCGTCGACCAAGGCCGTTGCAGCGCCGCGACCACCGGCGGCCGAGCGCTGTCGAGCCGTCGACAGAAAAGCGCATTCCCACTCGCCATCAGCCACCGCGGTCCAGCGGCGCTCGGCGCAATTGAAAACCAGCGAATCGACCGCTTCGGGCTCGATCCCGATCTCGATCTCCGCCAGCGGGTTGCAATGGGCCTCATGATTGCCGGCAAACAGGGTCAACTCGGGCAAGCCCGGCCGCTGCGTCATGCGCGCCAGACGCTGCGCGAACCCGAACGGCACAACCAGGCCATGGCGAATCACCAGCAAGCCATCGACGCCATCCTGCTCATCCAGTGCAGCGGCAATGGAACGGACCGAATCGGTCGGGCCGTCAAAGGGCTGGATGTCATGGTCACCGATCAGTCTCGGTCGGGCGAAAATGGCCGATTTCGGAAAGTGCTGCCGCAACTCCGCCAGCCATTCACGGTCCAGACCGCCGGAACGAGGCGAACGGATGAATATCGCAGGAGAAAACGTCCGGGCTCCGGACCCGGTCACCGGCGACTTGTCATCTGTGGAATCGGCATTCATTGGAAGCTCAGGCCCGGTGAATGTGTAATTTCCGGGCAGGAAAAGATCCTGACAATCAATCAATCATTATAACTTCCCCGGATCCTGCAAAGTCGTGTGGCGAACTGCGACGTGATGGCTGCGGGTAGAATAGGCGCGTGATCGTTACGCTGTTGTCCCGACTCCTGCCGTTTTTCATCGGATTGGCCCTGGGTACGCTGGCGCCCTGGTTGTGGTGGCTGGATCGTGAAGCCGGTCATCGCTTTGCCGAACGCCAATGGACCCAGGCCAGCCGGGTCTACGCCCGCCCGCTGGAGCTGTATCCGGGACTGGCCATGAGTCCGGACGACCTGGTTCTCGAAATGCAGGCGGCCGGGTTGCAGCCGGGCAGCCCGGAACAGATCGGACGCTTCCAACGCCGGGGGGAAAGCCTGGACATTCACGTCCCCGGTTTCAACTTTCCCGACACCACCCAACCCCCACAGCGCGTGCGCGTGGAATTCTCGGGTCAGCAGGTTTCGTCAGTCCGCGCCGAAGATCGCAGTGCGGCGGGATTGCTCAGGCTGCCGCCAGCCGAACTGGGCAACCTGATGCCGCTGGATGATCGTGACCGTACCCTGGTGGCGTTGGCCGACTTTCCACCGCTGCTGATTACCGGCATCCAGGCCGTCGAGGACCGCCAGTTCAATCACCACCGCGGCATCGACCCGCGCGGCATGCTGCGGGCGGCCTGGGCCAACCTGCGCCATGGCCAGGTCGTCCAGGGCGGCTCGACCATCACCCAGCAGCTGGTCAAGAACCTGTTTCTGGAGCCGGATCGCAAGCTGCTGCGCAAGTTCAACGAAGCCATCATGGCCATCAGCCTGGAGCGACGATTCGGCAAGGCCGAAATCCTCGAGGCCTATCTCAACGAGGTCTACCTGGGCCAGGACGGCGCCACGGCCATCCATGGTTTCGGGCGCGCCAGCGAACACTACTTCGGTCTGCCGGTCCAGGCACTGTCGCCGGACCAGATCGCCCTGCTGATCGGCATGGTTCGGGGTGCGTCCTGGTATCACCCGGGCCGCAATCCCGAGCGGGCCAGGGCGCGTCGCGACCGGGTGCTGGGCATGTTTCTGGAAACCGGGCTGATCGACCCGGCCATGCATGATCGCGCCGTGGCCCGACCACTGGAGATCCAGAGCGACCGCCAGCGACGCGCTCGTCGTCACGGCGAGTTTCTCGACCTGGTCGCCCGGCAACTGCGCCGCGACTATCGCGATCGTGATCTGCGCGACACCGGACTGCGCATCTTCACCACCCTGGCCCCGTCGGCCCAGTCGCATGCCGAACGGGCGCTGACCGAAGCACTGCCCCGGGTCGAGTCCAGTCCCAATGAACTGCAGGGCGCCATCATCCTGGTCGAACCGGCCTCCGGGGAAGTTCGCGCCCTGGTCGGTGACCGCCGACCCGGACAGCGTGGCTTCAACCGGGCCCTGGATGCACGTCGCTCAATCGGATCGGTGATCAAGCCCTTCGTCTACCTGCTGGCGCTGGCCCAGCCCGATCGTTTCAACCTGGTGAGCCCCTTGCAGGACCAACCGATCTCGGTGCCGATCGCCGGGCAACCGGACTGGCAGCCGAGAAATTACGATGGCCAGAGTCACGGCGAAGTGCCATTGCTGGATGCGCTGGCCAACTCCTATAACCAGGCCACCGTGCACCTGGGCCTGGAAGTGGGGCTTGATGATCTGTTTCGGCTGCTGCGCCAGCTCGGCGTTGAACCAGGCAGTGATCCGCATCCTTCGGCCTATCTGGGCGCGCTCAGCCTGACCCCCCTGCAGGTCGCCCAGCTCTATCAACCGCTGGCCGCGGAAGGTTACAGCACACCACTTCGGGCCATTACCCAGGTAGTCGATTCAGAGGGTCGCGCCATAGGCCGCTACCCGATGCGCATGCGACCGATCCGCGACCGCGAGGCATTGGCGCTGCTCGATTACGCGCT
This sequence comes from Gammaproteobacteria bacterium, assembly GCA_003561495.1. Lineage (GTDB taxonomy): Bacteria > Pseudomonadota > Gammaproteobacteria > Xanthomonadales > Wenzhouxiangellaceae > Wenzhouxiangella. The sequence goes on along the minus strand of PWWM01000128.1, from coordinate 3,108 downwards.
CCGACATGCCGTGACCGACGGCACGGCGCGCAGCCTGTCCTGGCGACTGTCATCCGATCCGGGCGTGCGCGGCAAGACCGGCACCACCAACGACCTGCGGGATGCCTGGTTCGTGGGCTATACTCGCGACTGGCTGGGTGTGGTCTGGACCGGACGGGATGACCATGCCGCCGCCAATATCAGTGGCGCGGCTACCGCCGTGCCGGTCTGGGCCACATTGTTCGGCCAGTTGCCATTACGGGAACAACCGACGCACTGGCCGGAATCGATCGAATGGTACTGGGTCGACTGGCCGACCCCCCGGCTGGCCGCTGAAGAATGTCAAGGCGCCCGGGCCGTTCCATTCATTGCCGGCAGTCAACCGACCGAACTTTCACCCTGCCTGGATAACGGTCGGACTTCGCGCTGGCGTCGAGGCAGACGTTGACAAGAGCTTTGCATGAACAGATTACCGACTCCCTTTCTGAAAACTGTCTTCATTGCGCTGCTGGCCTGCATGCTGGCAGCTTGCGCCACCCCGCCACGGGCGCCGGTCGAAGACGACACGGTGGCTGAGCGGGTTCGTGCGCCGGCCCCGGAGGAACCGCGTGGATTGCAGATTCGTCCACTGCGCAATCCGGCCGTCACCGAGCTGACCGAAGCCGCTCGGCAGGCCGAAGACGAAGATGACCTGGAGCGTGCCGCGCTCTTGCTTGAACGGGCATTGCGCATCGAACCTCGAGATCCGGAACTGCTGCAACATCTGGCCGAAGTCAGCTTCAATCAGCAGGACTGGGAACAGGCCGAAAGCCATGCCAGTCGATCCTTCGATGTGGGGCCACGGGTCGGCGAATTGTGTCGGCGCAACTGGCAAACCATCGTCATGGCGCGCGAACAAATGGGATACCGGCACAGCGCCGAGCTGGCCCGTGAGCGGCTGGATGCCTGCCGGGTCGAGCCGCCGCCGCGCTTCTAGGAACGTTAAATCATGACCCCCGAACTGGCGGATCTGTTCGGCAATAACGGCCCCCTGCCGGAATTGCTGGTCGGGTTTCGTCCACGCGCCGGCCAGAGTGAGCTGGCCGACACCATCGCCGCATGTCTGCATGAAGGTCGGGACCTGGTGGCCGAGGCCGCCACCGGCACCGGCAAGACCCTGGCCTACCTGCTCCCGGCGCTTTTGAGCAAGGGTCGTTTCATCATCTCGACCGGCACGCTCAACCTGCAGGACCAGTTGTTCAAGCGGGACCTGCCATTGGCGCTCAAGGCCACCGGCAGCGAGCGCCGCATCGCCCTGCTCAAGGGCCGCGCCAATTACCTGTGCCCGCAGCGCCTGGAGACCCACCTGGCCGATAACAACCTGCGCAACCAGGAGGTAGCCGAGGAGCTCAGACTGGTCGAGCGCTGGGCCGGCCAGACCCGTACCGGCGAAATCAGCGAAATCGATGCCATCGGTTCCAATTCCCAGGTCTGGCCACTGGTCACCTCGACCCAGGACAATTGCCTGGGTGGCGATTGCCCGAAGCTCAAGGAGTGCCCGGTCGCGCTGGCCCGTCGCAATGCCCAGGAGGCCGACCTGGTGGTGGTCAATCATCACCTGCTGTTTGCCGATCTGGCCCTCAAGCACACCGGCTTCGGCGAAGTGCTGCCCGGCGCCAGCGCCATCATCATCGACGAAGCCCACCAGGTGCCCGAAACCGCCATGCGCTTTTTTTCACGCGGTTTGAGCGCCTGGCAGTTGCGGGAACTGGCCCGCGACACCCTGGCCGCCGCCGGCCAGACGCCGGGCACGCTGAACCTGGTGCGCGCGCCGGTCGAGAATTTGCGCGGCACTCTGGACCAGGCCATCTCGGCCTGTGTCGATCTGCCCGCACGCGGTGACTACAGCCGCCTGGAAAGCCGCCGGCAGGAATTCGAAACGCTGGCGCGAGTCCTGGGAGAGCTGAACAATGCGCTTGAGCCACTGGCCGAGCAAAGCCGCGAGATGAGCAACTGCGCCGACCGTGCCGCCCAGTTGCTCGACGGCCTGACGGCGTTTCTGTCCGGCCAGGAGGGATACGTGCGCTGGTTTAGCTGTCGGCGCGGACGCTTTGCGCTCAACCTGACACCGCTGGATGTCGCTACCCCCTTGAAGGCACTCCGGGCAGACAACCCGGCCCCGTGGATCATGACCTCGGCGACCCTGGCCGTGGGCGGCCGTTTCGATCACTTCACCCGTCGCCTCGGCCTGGAAGGCGCCGCCGAGCAGGTCATCGACAGCCCCTTCGACTACCCCGGCCAGACCCGCTTGTGGCTGCCCGAGCACATGCCCGCGCCGGGTGATTTCACTCATACCGACACCTTGATGGAGCGCATTCTGCCCCTGCTTCGGGCCAACAGTGGTCGTGCCTTCCTGCTGTTCACCTCGCATCGCGCCCTCAAGCAGGCCGCCGAGTGGCTGCGCGCCCACACCGATTTCAACCTGCTGGTCCAGGAACAGGCCCCGCGCCATGTCCTGCTCAAGCGCTTCCGGGAGACACCGCGCAGCATCCTGCTCGGCGCGGCCAGCTTCTGGGAAGGCGTGGACGTTCCCGGCCAGGACCTGTCCCTGGTGGTGATCGACAAGCTGCCGTTTGCCGCGCCCGATGACCCGGTCCTGGAAGCCACCCTGAAGGCGGTGCGAGAAGCCGGCGAGAATCCGTTTACCACCGTGCAGTTACCGCAGGCCGTACTGGCCCTGAAACAGGGCGCCGGCCGCCTGATCCGCCAGGCCGAGGACTTCGGCGTCCTGGTCATCGGCGACCCCAGACTCAAAACCCGCGCCTACGGCAAACTGTTCCTCAAAAGCCTGCCCCCCATGACCCGAGTCAACAGCTCAGCAGAAGCCGCCGAATTCCTTCGCCACCACCACTCCCTGACCCCTGAATAGGTCAGGGGGAAGACGGTGGTCGGTGGTCGGAGGTCAGAGGTCGGAGGTCAGAGGTCAGAGGTCGGAGGTCAGAGGTCGGTGGTCAGAGGTCAGAGGTCGGAGGTCGGTGGTCGGAGGTCGGTGGTCAGAGGTCAGGGGGCTAAAGGGCCAACGGGCCAATGGGCTAATGGATTTTCCTTAAACCTTAAACCTTAAACCTTAAACCTTAAACCTTAAACCTT
>PWWM01000125.1 GCA_003561495.1 Gammaproteobacteria bacterium | reverse complement strand
GGCTATGCCTGGGCCGAGTTCTACACCACCCTGGCCAGCCTGGACGGTAGCTTCGGCGCCCGGATCCTGGATGAGGATGGCGCAGCACTGGTCATTCACGAAAACCCCGATGACCACAGCAGCCAACCGATCGGCGGCGCCGGCGCCCGGCTGGCCTGCGGTGTCATCCGTGAGGCTCCCTAAGTCCGATCAACCCGGGGGCCAGGTCATCCGTCGACCGCCCAGCAAGTGCAAATGGATGTGGTAGACGGACTGGCCACCGTCACGGTTGCAGTTGAAGACCAGGCGATAACCGTTATCGCTCAGCCCCTCCTGAGCGGCGATTTCTCGGCCAGCAAGCACCATGCGTCCAATCAGTTCGGCATCGCCGGGTTCGAGATCATTGATGGTCGCGATGCGCCGCTTGGGGATCACCAGAACATGGACCGGCGCCTGGGGATCGATGTCGCGAAAAGCCAGCACATCGTCGTTTTCAAACACGATATCGGCAGGAATCTCACGCCGAATGATTTTTTCGAAGAGATCATCGGACATTCATTGCACTCCTTTGTCGATTTGCTCCAGCAGCCCCCTGGCCGCTTGTTGTGCCGAGGGCAGCTCGTCCGGTGTAGTTACCGGCCAGGCCGCAGCTCTGAGGCGAGAATAGAACGGCCCCGGATCAATATCCAGCACGCTTGGACCGCGCGGGCCCAGCTCAGTCGCCAGTGCCCTGGCCAGCCATTCCCGGCCGGCCTGTGACAAGCCGTAGGCACCCCAGTTGGCCGGCTTGTCCAGGCAGTGCCGATCGCTGACAAACACCAGCCTGGCATCCTTGGCCTTTCGCATCAAGGGCAACATGGCGCGGGTCAATAACCAGGGCCCGGTCAGACCCGTCTGCAGGATCTTCATCCACTCGTCCGGCAACTGATGCTCGATCGGCCGCAAAGCTGTCAGGCTGGCTGCATTGTGGATCATCACGTCGAGTCGCCCGAACTCGACTTCGACGGTCGAGGCCAGCTCATCGTAGTCATCTGGGCTGGCGCCGACCAGATCCAGGGGCAGCAACAATGGGGCTCGACCGGTTTTATCCAGCAGCCGATCGTGCATTGCATTGAGCGAACGTTCATCACGATCCAGAGCAATGCATTCAGCCGAATCGGCCAGAACCTGTTCCACCAGGGCCTGGCCCAGTGCGCCGGCAGCGCCGGTAATCAACCAGACCGGCTGCAAAGATTTGTTCATCGGGAATTCATGCCCGCCTGAGTGGATCCAATCGGCATTGTCGCAGATTCATCGATTCGAGTGCGCTAACATGAACCCTTTCATCGGAACCGGAGCCTGCACGGCGTGCCGTTTTACGAATACACCACCACCGAACAGAGCGATTGTCCTCACTGTGGCGATCGCTTTACCGTATTGCAGAAACTTTCCGATCCGCGGCTTGAGTGTTGCCCGGAATGCGGCGGTCCGGTCCGGCAACTGATTTCCTCGCCCAATGTGGTCAGCGGGCAGGCCCACAAGCTCAAGGAATCCAGCATCGAGAAGGCCGGTTTTACCCAGTACAAGAAGATCGGAAAGGGCGTGTATGAAAAGACGGCCGGCAAGGGTCCGGGGGTGATTAGTGCAGATTGATCGGTTGTCCGGTTTCCGGTTTCCGGTTTCCGGAACTTGCCATCCGCAGAACTGGAGGTGGGCTCTAGTTTCCTGCCTGCTGATCGCTCCAGTCATAGCTGGGTGTGCGCGCTCGCCGGTGGTTGATGCGGGAGTCGAGGTGGCGGCGGTGGGACCGGCGCATGTATTGGCCGAGGAAGGTCATCAGGGAAAACGCGTGGTCTGGGGCGGGCGTATCGTAGCCATCGAGAACCTGGCCGATACCACTGAACTGACGGTGGTCAGCTATCCGCTGGACCGTGGTGATCGTCCGCGACTGCGCTCCGAGCCCGGGGTTCGGTTCATCGTCACCGAGCCGGGATTTCTTGAACCGGTTCAGTATGCCCCCGGACGCTACGTGACTGTGCTGGGGATTGTTGGAGAGCTGGAACAACGTGCCGTGGGCGAGTACTTCCGCGCGCATCCGATTCTGCATGCCGAGCGCATTCACCTATGGCCGGCCAACCCCGAACAGTGGCAGAGCCGTACTCGTTTCAGCGTGGGAGTCGGCGTCAGGCTTTGAGGTTTCGTCGCAGACGACGCGCCTGACGCCAGGCACACCAGACATTTCCGGCATGGCCGGGCAGGACGCGGCGCTGAAGAATGCGTTGCGGTCGACGGGCCAGAACACCAGCCAGGCGACGATCCAGAGCCCAGTGCATGAGCAGATTGCGGTGACGCCAGGCCTGGTCCGACCGCAACTCCTCGACCGCTGACTGCCCTCGCTTCAGCGCTTGACTGAGCATGGCACGCACCAGCCCATCAAAGCTCGGCCCCGCCGTCTCGCCCATGGCATCCTGACGCGAGACCTGGAAATCGGCCTGCAAATCCAGTGGCACCAGCCAGCGATTGGAGCGGGCATCCACTGCCAGGTCACGAACAATGCGAATCAGGTAAGCGGCCGCGCCGGTCTGGCTGAAAGCGGTGGCACTGGCAGCCTCCTCGTCCAGCAAGCGGGCTTCCAGCGTGCTGGCCTGTCCCCCCAGGCGCTCGCAGAACTGCCAGGCAGAATCGGTGCTTTCGAAACGCGGGTTTTCAAGCAACTCGACAACCGCTTCGATCAACGGGTCGAATTCAGTAGCCGGCAATCGCTGCGAGACGCCGGTATCACGAAACGCCATGACAGCCGGGTGCGGATTGTCTTCACGTAATGCACCTCGCCACCATTCCAGCTTGGCCAGTCCCACCTCAGGCTCGCTGACCCCCCCGGCGCCAGCCGCGATTTCCGAAATCAGGCAACGCAGGGCCACAATGGCATCGCGATGGTCCGGCTCGACGAACGGCAGGGTCGCCGTCAAGGGGTTTCCGGCCACCAGCAGGCGCTGTCGGCACCAGTTCAGGGACCCGGCCATCAGTGCACGGTCGGCCCGCCCTCGTCACCAGACTGGATAATGGCGTTGAGGTCGAACTGGTCGAACTGGTAGGCGCGGTTGCAGAACTGGCAGCGAACTTCGACGACCTCCTGCTGACTGGCCATGTCCTGAAGCTCATCGGCGCCCAGCCCCTGCAGTACGCCAAGCACACGCTCACGCGTGCACGGACAATCGAATCTGAGCTCACGCGCCGGAAACACGCGTCGGGTTTCCTGGTGAAACAGTTTCTCCAGCAAGCGCTCCATATCCGGCTCGAGCAACTCGTCGACATGCACGGTGGCCATCAGGTGTTCGAGTCGATTCCAGCCATCCGGGTCATCACTCTGGCCTGGCATTTGCTGGATCATCAGCCCGCTGGCATGCCCGGCACCTACGGACAACTTCACCCGCGTGGGCAATTGCTCGGAACGCTGGAAATAGGCCTCGATCGCCTCATTCAAGCCCTCCCCTTCCAGCGGGACAATGCCCTGCCAGCGCTGACCGCCACCAGATGGCTCCAGGATCAGTACCAGGTTGGCCTCACCGGCCAGGCTTGCGAACAGCAATTGCGGAGAGTCCGGTAATTCGGCCTGCTCGTCCACCTGGGCAATGCCGCGCAGTCCTCCGTCCTCACTGCAATCGGCCATCAACAATGAAAGTGATCCGGAAGACTGCAGTTGCAGGCTGATGCGACCATCGAACTTGATGCCCGCAGACAGCATGGCGACGACCAGCAGCGATTCGGCCAGCAGAATCTGAACGGCTGGAGGATAGGTGGTTTCGGCAAAGATCTCGTCAAGTACCTGGTCGAGCCTGACCAATACGGCGCGCGCATTGACATCCTCGAACAGAACGCGTTGCAGGAAGTCGCTAGGCATCAGTGAGTGCGTCTCCAATCAGACAAAAATTGTTCCAGTTGGGAAGGTCTCGCGATCACGCCGTCAGCGCCCCACTCCGCAATGTTCACATCGGCCGGCAGATAGCCCCAGCCGGCGACCAGCGTGGATGCGCCGGCCGCTTGCCCGGCCAGGATATCTCTGTGGTCATCCCCCACCATCATTGCACTGCCCGGATCAATGCCCAGTTGCCGACAAGCCTCGATGACCGGAGCCGGATCAGGTTTAGGGCTGGCTGTGGTATCACCAGCCACCAAGACCGGGAAATGGGCTTGCCAGCCGGCACTTTCAATCACCGCACGGGCCAGGCTCTCCATCTTGTTGGTGACTACGGCCAGCTCCAACCCGGACTCCTTGAGCCGTTCAAGCAAACCCTCGATCCCATCGAAAGGACGACTGTTGACCCAAAGGTTGTCGGCATAGTGATCAAGGAATTTTTGACGCAGTCCGTTCGGGTCGAGATGACGCTGGTCGGCGAAGCCGGCCTCCAGCAAGCCCAGTGCGCCGCGGCTGGCGTATGGCCTGAGCCCTCGGGCATCCATCGGCGCCAGACCGTGCAAATCGCGCAAGTGCAGCAAGGTAGCCACCAGGTCGGGAGCAGTATCAACCAGGGTGCCATCAAGGTCGAACAGCACCGCTTGCAGGCCGGGCCTTCTATTCATTCAGGATCGAGTCGCGTGAAGCAGGTAGTTGACCGCAGGCTTGCCGCCTATCCGAACCGTGCGCGAAAAGGGGTTATAGCTGATGCCGCTGATGTCCTTGACTTCCAGCCCGGATTCGCGACAGGCTGATGCCAGTTCGGCCGGACGGATCAGGCGATCGTAGCGATGCGTGCCGCGCGGCAACAGGCCCAGCAGGTATTCGGCCCCGGCAATCGCCATGGCCCAGGAGCGTGCACTGCGATTGATGGTGGAGAAAAAGACATCTCCGCCGGGTCGGCACAGTGCGGCACAGGCAGCTACGGTGCTGGCCGGATCGGGGACGTGTTCAAGCAGTTCCAGGCAGCAGACGATATCGAAACACTCCGATTGCTCGGTCGCCAGCTCCTCGGCCGTGATCTGTCGATAATCAACCTCCAGACCGCTGGTGGACAAATGCATGCGGGCAACGGCCAGCGCCTTGTCGGCGGCATCGATTCCAATCACCCGGGCGCCCCTGGCCGCCAGGGACTCACTGAGAATCCCGCCTCCACAGCCGACATCGACCACCTGGCTGTCCTGCAGGTTGGCACGCTCGGCAATATACTCGACTCTTGGACCGTTGATGTCATGCAACGGCTTGAAGTCTCCTTCCCGATCCCACCAGCGTGCCGCCTGGGCGTTGAATTTCCGGGCCTCGGCTGGGTCCAGGTTGAGTTGGCTTGAATCGTGGTCTGCTGTTTCAGTCATGGATTGGCCTCCGCATCGGTCCTGGCCAGGCGACGCTGCCATTGACGCACCCGGTCGCTGATGGCGTCAGGATCCAGGCGGGTGGGCCGGCCGTCGGCAAAGACCGTCTCCCCGGCCACCCAAACGCGGCTGACCTGGCCTCGATGGCATGCATAGACCAGTTGCGAGATGACATGATGCACAGGTTGGGTCTCCAGACCCGACAAATCAACCGCGACCAGGTCGGCCTGCTTGCCGACCTCGATCGAACCGATCTTTTCCTCCAGGCCGAGTGCGCGGGCGGCATGGATGGTCGCCATGGACAAGGCCCGCTGTGCGGGAACGGCTTCCGGATCACCGCTGGCGCCCTTGGCCAGGAGCGCGGCCAGGCGCATCTCGGCGAACATGTCCAGAGTATTGTTGCTGGCCGCGCCGTCGGTTCCGATGGCAACATTGACGTCGCGTCGATCCAGTTCGGCCACCGGACAGATGCCGCTGGCCAGCTTGAGATTCGAGGCCGGGCAATGGGCCACGTTGACACCGGCACGCGCGATTCGATCCATGTCACCCTGATCGAGCTGGGTCATGTGTACCGCCAGCAGGCGCGGCCCAAGCAGGCCCAGACCATCAAGTCGGTCCAGCGGATGCTTGCCGAACTGCTTGCGGCTGTCATCGATTTCACCACGCGTCTCGAGCAGATGCAGGTGAATCGGCACATCCATTTCCTCGGCCAGTTCGCGCATGCGCTCGAAGGCCGGGTCACTGACCGTGTAAGGGGCGTGCGGCGCGAAGGCCGTACTGACCAGTGGCTCGGCCAGAAGCTCCTGGTGAACCTGCAGGCCCCGGCTGAAATACTCATCCTCATTCTCTGCCCAGGCCGTGGGCAGGTTGATGACCGGCAATCCAACCACCGCGCGCATTCCGGCTCGTATTGCCGTGGCCGCCGTGACGTCAGGGAAAAAATACAGGTCGTTGAAGCAGGTGGTACCGCCAGCCAGCATTTCGACCATGGCCAGCTCGGATCCGGCGCGCACGAACTCCGGACTCACCCAGCGCTGCTCGACTGGCCAGATATGTCGTTGCAACCACTCCATCAGCGGCAGATCATCGGCCAGGCCGCGCATCAGGCTCATGGCGGCATGGGGATGGACATTGATCAGACCGGGGATCACCACACAATCCCGCAAACGTTGGATTTCGATGCCCGCAAAGTTCTTTTCGAGCCGATCCGCCGGCACGACCGCTTCGATCCGGTCACGATCGACAACTACCGCATGCGCCTCGAGCACGCGACCTTCCGGGCAGACCGGGACCACCCAGTCCGGCAATAGTGCAACCGCCCGGTCGCTCATGCTCAGTCCTTGACCCGGGAGACGTACTCGCCCTTGCGGGTATCGACACGGATCACCTCGCCTTCCTGCACGAACAGGGGCACCCGAACCGTGGCACCGGTTTCGAGCTTGGCGGGCTTGCCGCCGCTGCCGGAGGTATCTCCCCTCAAGCCGGGATCGGTTTCGACGATCTGCAACTCGACAAAGCTCGGCGGCAAGACCGTGATCGGCTCGCCGTTCCAGAGCGTGACGTGGCAGATATCCTCCTCCTTCAGCCACTGGGCGCCATCACCGATGGCCGCTTCCCCTGCGGCCAGCTGTTCGTAGGTCTCCTGGTCCATGAAATGCCAGAACTCCCCGTCCGTGTACAGGTACTGCAGATCCTTCTCGAACACATCGGCGGCTTCGACCGTTTCGTTGGACTTGAAGGTTTTCTCGATGGTCCGGCCGGTCAACAGGTTACGCACCTTGACCCGGTTGAAGGCCTGGCCCTTGCCCGGCTTGACAAACTCGTTCTCGACGATGTTGTGAGGCGCGCCGTCGAGAATGATCTTGAGGCCGGACTTGAATTCGTTGGTACTGTAGGTCGCCATGATTTCTCCGATTTACAATATCGCCCTGGTCAGCCATTGGAACCGTTCGGGCGATGAGACAATTCGATACTCGAACACAATCCCCTATTGTATCGCGAAGCACTCTAGAGCCCAAGACGACTCCCTGGCGTGAAGCTCTTCGCCGGGCTTTTCGCCGGCCTGGCGAACTGTTCGATTTTCTCGGTCTGGAAAGCACCGATTCGAAAGCCGAACCGGCACCCCGTTTCCCCATGCTGGTGCCACGCGAGTTTGCCCGGCGCATGCAACCTGGAAACCGACAGGATCCCCTGCTGTTGCAGGTGCTGCCGGAGACAAGCGAACATGAAGACACAGCCGGGTTTGTATCAGACCCGGTGGGCGATCATGCAAGCCGTCAGGCCCGCGGCTTGCTGCACAAGTATGCCGGGCGAGTCTTGCTGATCAGCACCGGAGCCTGCGCGGTGCATTGCCGATACTGCTTTCGCCAGGAATTCCCCTACGCAGCCGAACATGCCGGACCGGACCGGTGGCAAGCGGCCATCGACTACATTCGCTCGCGACCCGAGATACACGAAGTCATACTTTCCGGGGGAGATCCATTGATGCTGTCCAGCGAGCGCCTTGGTCAGCTCACGGACCAGCTGGCCGAGATCGGTCATATTCGAAGGCTGCGCTTGCATTCCCGCTTACCGGTCGTCTTGCCGACGCGCGTCAATGAACGGCTATGCCGATGGATCTCCACCCTGCCCTGGCCGGTGGCCATCGTCATTCATGCCAATCATGCCCGCGAATTCGACACCGAGGTCGACCAGGCCATGGCAAGACTGCGAGACAGCGGCGCCTGCCTGTTCAATCAGGCCGTGCTGCTAGCCGGCATCAATGACACCCCGAAAGCCCTGACGGATTTGATGGAGCGCAGTTTTTCCGCATACGTGATACCTTATTATTTGCATATGCTCGATCGCGTTCGGGGGACAGCTCGATTCGACTGCGATCGTCAGCATGCTCTGGCACTGCACGAGACTCTGCGCGTGCAACTGTCCGGATACCTGGTGCCGCGCCTGGTGCGCGAACAAGTGGGGGCACCGTACAAGCTGCCGGTGCTTTGACCGGTCCAACCGTGTCCATTGAACAATCACTTCAAGGTATCGAAAAGAGGATCCATGGCCAGCTCAACCACTGAAATCAAAATTCTGGTTGTCACCGACGACCCCGGCGCGCCGCGCGAATTGCAACAGCTACTGGGCAAGGATGCCGGGGTCCGAACACTTTTTGCAGACACGGGCAATGCCGTCAGCCGCACGTTCGAAACCGACGCTGTTGACATGGTCGTCATCCAGGTCGATGTCAATGATCTGGGGCTGCTCGATACGGTTTGCAGAATGGCACGCGAGCAGAATCACGCGGTGCCGGTCATGGCCATCATCAAGAACGATGACAGCCGTTCGGCCCTTGCTGCGGCGTCCTGTGGCGTCGAAGGTTTCGTCTACGCCTCCAACCCCCGGCAGCTCAAGCGTATCGCGCTTTTCCTGGTCGACTCCATGCGTGCCCGACGGGATGCCCGGGTCGCCGTGCGACGCATGGAAGAAATCGAAGACCGTTACACCCTGCTTCTTGAAAGCTCCAGCGAGGCCATTGCCTACCTTCACGAAGGCCTGCACATTTACGCCAACCGTGCCTACCTGGAGATGTTCGAATACGACAGCTTTGAAGACCTCGAAGGTCTCTCCATGCTCGATCTCTTGTCTTCATCAGACAAGCAAGTGGACTTGAAGAAAATCCTCAAGGCCTTGTCCCGGGATGAAATCCCCGAGGAAGCCATGTCGCTGACCGCTCACACCCAAAGTGGCGGAGAGTTCGACGCCAGAGTCGATTTCTCCCCGGCACGCTATGGTGGCGAGTACTGTGCCCAGATGCTGGTCCGCGAGGAAGTCCAGCATGCCGATCCGGCTCTGGCCGAAGAGCTGGAAATGCTCAAGACGCGCGACATTCTCACCGGACTGCTCAATCGCGGCGCTTTCATTGAGCGCCTGACCGACGAAATAGACATACGCACCGACACCAGCGGACTGTCCATCCTGCTGTTCAGCCTGGACAAGTTCGATGCGCTGCAATCCAAGCTTGGATTGAGCGCAACCGATGCCCTGATTCGTGAAGCCGCCGATCTGTTCAAATCGGCCCTGGATGATGAGTCCACGATGGCACGCTTGAGCGACCACACATTCGGTGTCCTGGTTGATTTCGACAATCGCGAGCAGGCCGAGACACTGGCGGCCAGAATTGTCGATCAATGCTCGGACAAACTGATCGATGTTCGGGATACCAGTCTGACGGTATCGGCCAGTGTTGGCCTGGCCATCGCCGGCAGTGAACCTCCTGATCCCGCAACCCTCCTGGCCCAGGCGGACTCCGCCCTCTCTGAAGCCCTGAATGCCGGTGGCAATGCCTACGTTCGCTATCGTCCGAGGGTATCGGCCGATGCCGACGAGGATGATGCCGCCTGGTCAGAACGCCTCCACCATGCCCTGGACAATGACGAATTTCGCCTGGTCACTTCGCAGATCACCAGCATGGATGATGATTCCTTCCTGATCAACGAGGTCGAGACGCGGCTGCGCATTGAAGACAGCGACGAGGTGTTGATGCCGAACGTGTACCTTCCCGCAGCCTCCAGGGTGGACATGGCCACGCGTCTGGATCAGGACATGATTCAGCGCCTGATGGCGGCGCTGGCGGACAAGGAAGGCGCCAACAACCAGCTCTGGATGGTACCGCTATGCCTCGACACGATCAGGGACCAGGCCGCGGTGCACAAGCTGATGAACATGCTCAAGCAAAGTGCACTGGATTCCGAGCACCTGATCTGGGGCATTCGTGAACCCGAGATCCGCGAAAAACTGCGCCAGGCCCAGGCCTTCATCGAGACCTTCAAGCCCATGGGCACCCGTTTCGCCCTGTGTGATGTCGGCCCGGAATCGAACGTCGATCCCCTGCTTGCGCATCTGGAACTCGACTACCTGCGCATGGCTCCGGAGATGATCCAGAACCTCAGCGGTGACGACAATCTCCGCCAGAAACTGGCCAACCTGGTCGGCAGCGCGGCGGAAAACCAGGTACAGGTGATCGCTCCCAAAGTGGAAAACACCGGTGACCTGGCGACCCTTTGGCAGCTGGGTATCACCCTGGTCCAGGGTGATTTCGTTCGCGAGGAAGCCTCGCTCTAGGCGAGTCCGGTGGATTCTGGTTCAGAGATTTCCCAATGCCCGGATGCGCTCATCCAGCGGCGGGTGGCTCATCATCAGCCGCTTGATGCCCTCGCCCACGCGTCCGCGGATGCCGAATGCCTCGACTGACTCCGGCAACTGGCTTGGCATCTGCGACTGCTTAAGCCGGCGCAGCGCGCTGATCATGTTGTCACGTCCGGCCAGTTGGGCGCCGCCGGCATCGGCTCGAAATTCACGCCAGCGTGAGAACGCCATGACGATCATACTGGCCAGAATGCCCAGCACAATCTGCAACACAATCACCGACAGAAAATAACCCGGCCCGTAGGCCCGGTCACTGCGAAACACCACCCGATCGATGATCTGGCCCAACACCCGCGACAGGATCAGCACAAAGGTATTGAGCACGCCCTGGATCAGGGTCAGGGTGATCATGTCACCGTTGGCGACATGGCTGACTTCATGTCCCAGCACTGCCTCGACTTCATTGGGTCGCATGGCTCGTAGAAGTCCGGTGCTAACCGCAACCAAAGCGTTATCGCGGGAGGCGCCGGTTGCAAAGGCATTGGGCTCGGGCGCGTCGTAAATGGCCACGTCCGGCATGCCGATACCCGCCTCCTTGGCCTGGCGGGCGACCGTCTCCACCAGCCAGCGCTCAGTCTGGCTGGTCGGCCGGGTGATCACCCGCGCCCGGGTACTCATCAAGGCCATGCGCTTGGACAGCAGCAAAGACACGATGGCGCCGCCCATGCCGAACACCAGCGCAATGGCCAGGATCCAGACCGTATTGACGTTGTAGCCCTGGGCGATCAGCCAGGGCTCGAGCAAGGTCATGACAATACCCAGCACGACCAGAACGGCCAGGTTGGTTCCGAGAAAAAGCGCTATCCTTCGCATCGATTCAATCTCTTTCTAACCGTTGATCCTGAAAGCTCAAATGGCTTCTGAACCGAGCAAATACAAGAGCGCAGTGCGAACAAGCCGACTCGGAACCCCGCCGGATCACCGGGGTCGATTTGCGCCGTCGCCGACCGGGCCATTGCACTTCGGCTCCCTGGTCGCGGCGGTTGGCAGTTACCTGCGTGCTCGCTCGCTGGGCGGCCAATGGCTGGTTCGCATCGAGGATATCGACCCGCCCCGCGAGGTGGCCGGCGCGGCTGCCGATCAGCTCGAAACCTTGCGCCGTTTCGGCATGATTGCCGATGAGCCCGTGATCTACCAGAGCCGGTCTGCCAGGCTGCATCAGGCCGCGCTTGAACAATTGCTGCGCACGGGACAGGCCTTCGAGTGTGGCTGTTCGCGCCGTGACCTGCCGGAATCCGGCATTTATCCCGGGACCTGTCGCAACGGCATCCCGCCCGGTCGTCAAGCACGCAGCGTGCGCTTGAAGGTCGATGACCAAGCAGTCGAATTCGAAGATGCCATCCAGGGTCCATGCCGCCAGAACCCGGCCCACCAAAGCGGGGACTTCGTCGTCCGCCGCGCTGATGGCCTGATGGCTTACCAGCTTGCCGTCGTCGTCGATGACGCGGCCAGCGGCATCAACGAGGTGGTCCGGGGCGCCGATTTGATCGATTCGACTGGACGCCAGATCCTCGTCTACCAAGCACTGGGCGAAAGACCGCCCGGCTACGCCCACCTGCCGATCATCGTTGATGAAAACGGTCGCAAGCTGAGCAAGTCGGATGCCGATGATCCCGTCCAGGCCCGACGTCCGGCCAGCACCTTGCGCCTTGCCTTGCGGGCATTGAAGCATGAACCCCCCGACGGTTGTCGCAGCCTGGAAGCGACCTGGAAGTGGGCCATTGAAAACTTCGATATCAGGCAGGTGCCGCGCGATGAAGTGGCCATCGGGGTTCATCCGCAATGATGGTCCCGCTATACTGCCCGACAAACCAGCATCGAAAAGCGATCCAGCCAGAATGATGAATCCCAATTTCCTGGATTTCGAACAACCCATTGCCGAACTCGAGGCCAAGATTCGCGAATTGCGCAATGTGGGTTCGGACAACTCCCTTAACCTGGAAGAAGAAATCCAGCGCCTGGAGCAGAAGTGTGCCGAGCGAACCAAGGCGATTTTTTCCGGCCTGAGCGAATGGCAGATTTCCCAACTGGCCCGCCACCCGCAACGGCCCTACACGCTCGATTACATCCCCATGATCTTCGATCGCTTCGAGGAACTTCATGGCGACCGTCTCTATGGTGACGACCACGCCATCGTCGCAGGACTGGCCTCTCTGGAGGGTCGGGGCGTGGTGGTGATCGGTCACCAGAAAGGACGTGACACCAAAGAGAAAGTCCACCGGAATTTCGGTATGCCACGCCCCGAGGGCTATCGCAAGGCCTTGCGCCTGATGCAAATGGCCGGACGCTTCAAACTGCCGATCATCACTTTCATCGACACCCCCGGTGCTTATCCGGGCGTGGGCGCCGAGGAGCGCGGCCAGTCCGAAGCGATCGCCCGCAACCTGGCCGTCATGGCCCGGCTGCCGGTGCCCATCCTCTGCAATGTCATTGGTGAAGGAGGCTCCGGCGGCGCTCTGGCCGTTGGCGTTGGCGACCGCACCAACATGTTGCAGTACAGCATCTACTCGGTCATTTCACCCGAGGGTTGTGCCTCCATTCTCTGGAAGAATGCCGACAAGGCCGAAACCGCGGCAGAAGCCCTCGGGCTTACGGCACGACGTCTGCGCGAACTTGGGCTGGTGGACAAGGTCATCAGTGAACCCCTGGGCGGAGCGCACCGTTCACCTGCGCAGGTCGCAGTCAAGCTCAAGGAAACCTTGATTGCCCAACTGGCTTATCTCGACAAACGACCCCGCAAAGACTTGCTCGATGAGCGTTATCAGCGTCTGATGAGCTATGGGGCCTTCGAGCGGGCATAGTACGGAAGCTGATTCGCCGGCCTGCTTTCCGGCGTTGGGTGATCTTCCCGGCGAAGGGCGAATAATCGTGGCATTCAGCGGCGGGCCGGATTCGGTCTGCCTGGCGGCATTGCTCGCCAGGGCCGGCCTGAAGCGATCCATTGAGTGCATTCACGTTGACCACGGCCTTGATCCCGAGAGTCGGGAACGGGCTGAAACCGCTGCTCGATTATCCGCAGAACTCGGTCTTTCCTGCCGCATCGAAACCGTGCAGGTCCATTCTCGATCCGGCATTGAAGCCGGCGCTCGCAAAGCGCGTTACGCATGCCTGGCCGACCACACTGAAGACGGCGATGTGCTGGTCACTGCCCATCATGCCGATGACCAGGCCGAGACTGTTCTCATGCGCCTGATTCGGGGCGCCGGCCCTGCCGGGCTGGCCGGAATTCCAAGGTTGCGCCGTTTTGCCCGCGGCTGGCTGGCTCGTCCCCTGCTCGACTGGCGTCGCGAGGAGATCCGCGCCTGGCTTGAGCATCATGACCTCGAGTGGCTTGATGATCCGGCCAACCAGGACCCGGGCATGGACCGTAATTACATCACGCATGAAATCATGCCGGCGATACTGGCTCGTTGGCCAGGTGCCGTGGACAGCATCCGCCAAAGCGGCCGACTGGCCGATGGAGCCAGTCGAGTGCTATCCGAAGTGAGTCTGGCCGATTGCAGCCGGTTTGCCGCACCGGGACGGCGGCTGCGAAGGGATGCCGTTGAACGACTGGATGACTTCCGCTTTGGCGAACTGCTGCGACAGTGGTGTCATCTAACGGGTCATGTGGCGCCTCCGGCATCCCGCCTCGGAGAGTTCATCAAGCAGTTGCATCACGCCGCAACAGATCGTCAGCCCGAAATGCGCTGGGATCGGTCGGTGTTGCGCGCCCATGGTCAATGGCTGTGGCTGGAAAACGCCGATGACATTGTCGCCGACTGGTCACAACACTGGTCGGGACGGGATCCGCTGGTCTTGCCTGGACACCTGGGAACCTTGCATATGGTCCCTCCGCCCACGGTCGACGAGCTTGCACTGAAGGTCTGCCTGGGCCGGCGTGGAGAAAAACTCCGGATTGAGGGGTACGATCACCCCGTGGCGGTGCGAAAACTGATGCAGCGCAGTGGGGTTCCTCCCTGGCATCGCGATCGATGGCCACGACTGTGGTTGAATGAACGTCTGGTCGCCGTAGGCGATCGCTGGCTGGATCGAGATTTTTCCAGCCAGCTCAAGAGTTTGGACTGCACGCTGGAATGGCAAACGGATTTGTATCAGCCTGGGGTAGAATCAAGACCATGAGCCAAAAGTCAACTTCTGAACAGCCAGATTTCGAGGCCTCCCTTGAGCAACTGGAAAAAATCGTCGAGCAACTCGAGTCCGGCGAATTGAGCCTGGCCGACTCACTTGAGCATTTTGAACAGGGCGTGGCCTTGAGCAAGCAATGCCATCAATTGCTGGACCGGGCGCGCCAGTCCGTTGAGTTACTCACCCAGCCGGAAGACGAAAACAGCGCTGTCGAATTCAGCGGTGATGATTCACAATCCGCCTGAAAGTCAGGTTGATGCGTGCCCCCACGGGCTTGCGCGTGCGGGGAACCTGGTGGACCCAGTGGTTCTGTAACTGCCCACTCATGACCAGCAAGCTTCCGTGAGCTGGCTCCAGTTCGTACTTTTTGCCGTCGCGGCGACGCTTGAGAACGAAGCGACGTCCTGCACCCAGGCTGATCGAGGCGATAACCGGTTCCCGACCAAGCTCAGGTTCGTTATCGGCGTGCCAGCCCATGGAATCGGCACCGCTGCGGTAGAGATTGCATAGCACACTGTTGAAGTCATCGCCAGTCAGGTCCACCAACCGCTGATGGACCTCATGCAGTGAATCGGGCCAACCGGACGCCAAGAGGGTCGTGCCGGAATAACGATAGGCCAGGCCCAAATCGCCATAAAAGGCCACCAATCGAGGCTGCATCACCTCACGACCAAACAGCATGATGCTTCGTTCGGCCCAGTCGAGTGAATGGATCAGGTTGGCAAACAAACGGTCGGCGTCCGTGCGCGAAAACGCCTCGGGGAAATACAGCAGTTGTCCCTTGGGAGAGAGTTCAAGCCGCTCTGACTTCATGATCCTGGCCACGAAAATTTCACTTCGGTTGCATCACGGATTGATAATATAGGTGCCTCAAACTCGACAGTGAACATCAAGGATGTGCCCATGAAAAAGTGTACTCGCCGCAATCTATTCAAACTCGCCGGCGCCGGTTCATTGGCCCTGCTGCTCCCGACGCTGGCTCGCATGTCCGATGGCATGGCACTGGCCGATGAGCGCCTGGACCCTGAGAGTCCGCAAGCCAAGGCACTGGGATACGTTCACCATTATGATGAGGTAGATCCTGAGCGCTGGCCACGTTACGCACCCGGTCAGATCTGCGCCAATTGCCAATTGGCCCAGGGTGACCTGGAGGCCGACTGGATGGGCTGCAGCATCTTCCCGGGCAAGAAAGTGGCCCACGATGGCTGGTGCAATGCCTGGGTAGAGCGGCGCGGCTAGGCAAGCCGCGCTGATCCACGCCGCATCATCGTGCCTTGGACAGCAACCACCAGGCCAGCAACGCCAATAGGACCGGTGGCCCCAGAGCCACCGGCATCACCGGCCAACTCAGCACCAGTCCTGCATAACTAACCAGCTCGGCAACCATCTGGAACCCCAGCCCCAGGACCAGCGCCCCGACCAGCCTGACGCTGACAGCGCGGCTTTTCAGCGGAACAGCGGAAGTTGCCATGGCGGCGAGAACCATACCGATACAAGCCAATGGCAGTGCCATGCGACGCCATAGCACCATTTCAAACTCGGCCACCTCCTGGTCACGCTGCTTGAGTCCCTGTACGTACTGCCAAAGATCGGTCAGCGGCAGGCTGGCCGGTGGACTGAGCAAGAGTTCCAGCTGACGGGCGGTAAGAAAGGCCTCCCAGGTGAGAACCTCGCGCCAGGCGTAGTAGTCCTCGCCACGATGATCAAAAGTACGCATCTCAACATCGATCAGCTGCCACAGGCCATCGGCCTCCACCAGTGCCTGCTCGGCGCTGATGTGGCGCTTCATGTCGCCTTCTTCGCTGAATTCGTAGAGATTGATACCGGTCGGAATTCGGCCCAGATGCAAACTCTGGATATTGAGAAACTCGTTGTCCTGCCGGACCCACAATCCGTGCCAGGGATGCCACAGTCCACTGTCGCCCAGGCTGGCGCCAATCAGGCGCTCAGGCCCCTGTTGAACCAGGGGCGTAGCGAATTGCAGTGCGGACAACCCCAGCAGGGCCACGCCGAAACCCGGAATCAATGCCAGCGAGGTCAACTTCCAGATGGACACGCCGGAGGCGCGCATGACCGTCAATTCGCTGCGTGCCTGAAAACCACTCATCACGGCTGCCGTCGCCAGGACCGTGATCACCGGAAGCAGGTCGATCAAGCCTTCGGGCACTCCCTGCAGGGCGTGCAAGACCATGATCAGGAAATCCAGTGAACCGCCAACGCCCTCCTCGATCATCTGCAGCAACTCCATCAGCCACAGCAGGGCGCCAATCGCGATCGTGGCGACCAGATAGCCGCTGATCAGGCGCATCACGATATGTGTGCCGAGAATTCTCATAGCGGCGCTCCCGGGCCACGCTGGACCAGCAGATAACGAATCATCACGATCAGCAACAGTGCCAATGGCGCAAGGAAGACACCAGGCCAGTAACCAAGCGCACCCTGCTCCAGCCAATTGGTCAATACACCCAGAAAACTGTAGTACATGGTCGCCACCAGAGTGGCGGAAAGGACGCGTGCCGATTGCCCCAGCCGCGGATTGATTCGGCTCATGGCCACAGCGGCCAGGGCGAGCACCAGCATGGAAAAAGCGCTGACCAGTCGCCATTGCAACTCGGCCACTTCAATGGGATCGGTACTTTCAAACAGTGTCGCGGTGTTCATTGCACGTCGCAATTGTTCCCGCTCCGGCGGGGGACGGCTCTGAAAGGCCACCTCGAAACGGTCAAACTGGCCGATCAGATCATCGCCGCCTTCGTGCTCCTTTCGATAGGTGCGCACGTCGCCTGAAAAAATCAGGCGCACCAGTCCGTTGCCCTCATCTTCCTGGTCAAGTCGGCGAGCCCTGAGCATGCCACTGGCATCTTCCAGACGCTGATGCACCATGACCTGGTCGAGGCCGCCCGCGCTGCGCCCCTCGGCATAGATCAGCCATTGCTGATCGCCTACCTGGAAACGCCCCGGTTCGATGCGCTCCAGATTGAGTTCCGCGGCCATCTCCCGTTCCAGATTGTAGATCGTGCTATACGCCCAGGGCCGAAAAAACATCGACAAGGCCGCCACGACAAGGGCCAGAACGATTACCCACAGACCAAGCCCCCGGATAATGCGCCGCCGCCCCGCTCCGGCTGCGGCCAGGGCAATGATTTCGTGACCCGCTTGCAAGCGCCCCAGCCCGATAACAATACCCAGCAGCACCGAAATGGGAATCAGGATATCCAGAAACAGACCGAGGCGCAGGCCCGCCATGGTGGCAACCATGCCCATCGGCCAGCCCTCCACCGCTGCCCGGGCCAGCAGCTGACTGGCATAGAACACCAGAACCACCACCACCAGAAAAAGAAAGACGCCGACCGCCGGGCGAAGAATCTCGCGACCCAGATAACGCTCGATCAGGAGCATGGGGCCACCCTGGAGTCAATCACCTGCTCGACCAACGCCAGGTCCTCAGGCGAGTCAACATCGACTGCACTGAGTGGATCGTCCAGCAAGCAGGCGCCGATTCGAGCACCGGTTTTGTCCGAAAGCGCTTCCAGGGCATCCGACAGGGTCAGACGACCGGACAGGTAGCGTCCCAACATGCCCCAGCCCAGCATCGAAACAATTCGCCAGGGGCGTTTGCGCTGCTGCTCGATCTGTCGCCAAAGTGCGACAACCGCATCGGCCCGGATCGTATGAAACGCGAACAGATTGGTTCCGCAAATGCTGGTATCCCTGAATCGGTAACGGGTGCGACGACTGCCTGGAAAGCGCTTCATGACGGCCTGGTATTCCACCAGACCGACGGTGAGATCGGCGTGCCGGTCCGCTTGCAGCAATTGATCCAGCCAGCCGGTGTCGAGCAAGGGATGATCAGCGGTCACCAGCAGCACCGGCCGCTCTCGCCGGCAAGCCTCAAGTGCTGCCGCCACACTGCGGCTGGGAGAAGACTCTGGTGCAATCCTTGCCATGTTGACAGTGGCAAAATCGATGCTGTCCAAAGCGGCTCGGTGTTGCGGGGTTTCCGGAGCAACCACCACGACTCTGCCCAGACGCGACCAGGCAGACAGTGTTTCGAGCACCCTGAGCAGCATGGGTTGTCCGCCCACCTCTACCAAAGTCTTGCCGGCAACCCCGGCATGACTGGCCAGCGGATCATGGGAACCCCGATCACCCGCCAGCACGATGACATCGAGCGGAGCCTGATCCGGCATCAGTTCAGCTCCTTTTCGTAAATGCGGTAGCGCTTGTACAAATGTCCGCCCATGGCCTCGATCAGCGAGTTCATGCCTTGATTGGTCTCCAGTATCCAGGAAAGTTCCACATTGCCGATCCCGTCGGAAACCAGTGCATGGCGGACCTTTTCAATCATGCCAAAGCTGATTGCTGCCCCACTGGGCCCACGCTGGAATCGACGCCTGACACCCATCAGCGGTACCCTCGCCGTCGTCGCCTTGCGTGTCTTGATGCGCCACAAAAGCCTGGCCCAGCCCAGCGGCAGCAGTGCGCCGTCCAGATCGGCAATCAATTCATTGATGTTGGGCAAAGCCACAAGGAAACCGGCGGGTTCACCGTCGATCTCGGCAATACAGGTATAGCCCGGGCGAATGATCTGGCGCATCTCCCGGCCCATATGGGCAAATTCTTTCCGGGTCAATGGCACAAATCCCCAGTTACGTGACCAAGCATCGTTGAAAATGTCACGCAGCAGCTCGACTTCGCGGGCGTAGTCGGAGAAATTCATGGTCCGCAGTACGATTCGATCGCCCAGACGGCTCAGCAATCGCTCCATCGCCGTGGGTGGGTCAAAGTCCGGACGCAATTCGTAGGCCAGCAGATCCATGGCCGGCCTGAAGCCCAGGCCCTCGATATGATCGGCATACCATTCCGGAGCATGGCCCATCATGACCATGGGCGGCCGATCGCGACCATCGACCAGCAGCCCACAGCTCTGGTTGACGCCCAAATCGTATGGCCCACGGATCCGTTGGCAACCCTGATCACGCAACCACCGGCCGGCCGCGTCGAAGAGCGCCTGGAAAATCTCAACTCGATCCAACGCTTCCAGCTGGCCGAAATAGCCGATCTTTTTTCCATCCTCAGGCTCTTGCAAAGCATCGACCTGCGCACTGATCGTACCTTCAACCCGGCCATTCCGGGTCGCGACAAACGGCATCGCGCGGGCATGTCCGAACCAGGGGTGGCGCTGCGACCATTGTCGTTGACGCTCGAATCTCAATGGCTCGACCCAGTGGGGGTCAGTAGCATATACTTGACGCGGAAAACTCAGGAACTCTCTGAATTTTCTGCGGTCCTTGACCGGTTGGACATCGATTACAGCGGAGCTGGATTCATTGAATTGGCTCATTTTTTATGCCCTTTTGATCGTGAGCCGACAGTGTCCGCGGAGACACCGATGTGCGGTCGATCGTGTTCGATTTCACGCTTTTGGACAACCCCAACGGCATCCAGGTCCAATTTAAGTGTTTTCATCAGTTGAGCAGACGCTTATAATGGCAGGTTATTGTGCGACTATAATAAGAACCCCACTCGGGACGCTACAACAAGAAGGGAAAAGACGATTTTGATGCAGCATCCGACTCCAACCAACAATTCGTTACCCCTGAAGACCGCCGGTTACCGCAGCCTGGCCGAAGCGCTGGATTATGCCGCCAACGGAACGACGGGTTGCAACTTCTACAACGGCCGTGGCGAGCTGACCGATGTGCTGACCTATGCCGAGTTGCGTCGTCAGGCACGCGCACTGGCCAGGCGCCTGCATGGATTGGGCCTTGAGCGTGGCAGCACTATTGCCATGGTCGCCGACACTCATCCGCATTTCCAGGTCTTTTTCTTTGCCTGCCAGTACGCGGGTCTGGTGCCGGTGCCCCTGCCGGCAGCCGTGCATCTGGGCGGACGCGACGCGTTCGTGTCGCATTTGCATGCCATGCTGGCCGATTGCCGCGCCAGAGCGGCTTTTGCACCGGATTCCTTCTCGGGCTTTCTGCAGGATGCCGCCAAGGGGCTTGACCTGCGTGTCGCCGGCACTCTGGACGCGTTCATGGCTCTGGAGCCGGCCGAGGAGCTTCCCGAACCGCCACGTCCCGAAGAACTGGCCTATCTGCAGTACACCTCCGGCAGCACCCGCTTCCCGCGCGGCACCATGATTACCCAGAAGGCCGTCCTGACCAATCTGTCCGGAATTCTGCAATACGGCGTACAGATCCGCCGCGGCGACCGCTTCATGTCATGGCTTCCCTATTACCACGACATGGGCCTGGTCGGCCTGATTCTCGGCCCGGTCGTTTCGCAGTTGTCAGTCGACTACCTGGGCACGCGCGAGTTCGCCATGCGGCCACGCCTGTGGCTCAAACTGATGTCGGACAACCGTTCAACGATTTCCTTCAGCCCGCCGTTTGGCTACGCCCTGTGCGCCCGCCGACTGCGCGAAAGCGATCTGGATCGGTTCGACCTGTCCGCCTGGCGGGTAGCCGGCGTCGGCGCGGAAATGATTCGCCCCGCCTGGTTGAGGCAATTTGCCGAAAATCTTGGCCCGGCAGGCTTCCACAACTCGGCCTTTCTGCCTTGTTACGGCATGGCCGAGTGCTCACTGGCGGTCAGTTTCGCGCCGCTGGGCCAGGGCCTGGAAGTCGATCGGCTCGATGCCAATCTGCTGGCTGCCGACCGCAAGGCTCGCCTGGTCGGACCCAGCGAGAACGACACGCGCGTCACCGAATTCGTCAATTGCGGACGCCCGTTGCCGGAATACGAGGTCGAGATTCGTGACGAGCAGGGTGGTCTGGTCGAAGAACGTCAATGTGGTCGCATTTACCTGCGTGGCCCCAGCATCATGAACGGCTATGCCAACAATCCCGATGCCAGTCGCGCCGCACTCAGCAGTGATGGCTGGCTCAATACCGGCGATATCGGCTACCGTGCCGGTGACTCTCTGTTCATCACCGGTCGGGCCAAGGACTTGCTGATCATCAACGGTCGCAACATCTGGCCTCAGGACCTGGAATTCGTGGCCGAGCAACAGCCTGAAGTTCGCCCCGAAGATGCTTCCGCCTTTTCCATCCCCGGAGAAGACGGTACCGAGGTCGCCGTGCTGGTGGTTCAATGCCGTGAACGGGACGCATTCCGCCAGGCCAGCCTGGTCGAGCGACTCAAGCAGCGCATCCAGTCTGAATTCGGGATTGCCTGCCTGATCGAACTGGTGCCGCCGCATACGTTGCCGAGAACCTCCTCGGGCAAACTCTCGCGCAGCGGCGCCAGGCTGGATTTCCTCAAGCGCAACAACCTGGAAGATCGTGGCATTCTGCCTCGCGAACTGGTGGACCGCACTCCGCACACCGAGGCCACCGAAAACCACTCAGGTTGAAGGGCCATTAGCGCCTGGCCATGACCCAGATCGCCATGACCGGCGCCACCGGCTTTGTTGGTCGTCGGCTGCTTGCCCGGTTGCTGGCCGAACAGCACTCGGTTCGGGCGCTGGTTCGAGCCGGCCGCGCCCTGCCCGACCACGACAACCTAACTGGCATTACAGGTACTCTTTCCGATCACAAGGCCCTGGAATCACTGGTCAGGGGCAGCGATGTGGTGATCCACCTGGCCGCCGCCACCAGTGGGTTCAACTATCAGGACCTGGCCCGGACCAACGTGACTGGCAGCCAGTGCCTGCTCGAGGCCATGACCAGAGCCGCGCCGGCTGCCCGGCTGATTCATGTATCCAGCCTGGCCGCTCGTGAACCGCGCCTGTCTCACTATGCTGCCAGCAAGCGCGCCGCTGAGGATGTTGTCTGTGCCGGCGCAGCCAACTGGCTGATCATTCGCCCTCCGGCGGTTTATGGACCCGAAGATCCAGCTCTGGCGCCGTTGTGGCGCCTGCTGGCGCGCGGCTGGCTGCCCCAGACCGGGCCGGACCAGGCGCGTTTTTCACTGCTGCATGTTGAAGACCTGTGCTCGGCACTGGTCCGATCCGCGGAACTCGGCTGGCCGAAAAACACCCGCATCGATCTGCATGACGGACGCCCGAGTGGCTACAATTGGGCGGAAATTGCCGAAATGGCGACCGACCTTCGCGGCAAACGGGTTCGAACCATCAGGCTGCCACGGGCTCTATTGAGCGCGGTCGGAGCCACTCATCTGACGATCGCCCGAATGCGCCGATCCCGGCCACCGGTTCTGGTGCCAAACAAGGTCGCCGAGCTGGTTCACCCGGACTGGGTCTGTGATAATACCCGCCTTCCCGGTTGTCCGGACTGGCGACCGACTCGAACGCTTGAAGACAACCTGACGACCTTGCCCGGATGGGAAAAATTCCAATGACCACCGAATTGCGCCAAGAAATCAATCAAGCCATCGACCGTGCCCTGGCCAGCGCACTTCCCGAAATGAAGAATCTTGACCGTGACGCCGCCCTGACCGGCGATATCGGACTGGACTCGGTCCAGATCATGAACCTGGTCATGGAAATCGAGGATGATCTCGATGTGTCCGTGCCGGTCGATATCCTGTCCGAAGTGCAGACCCTCAATCAACTGGCCGAGCGACTTGAGTCCCTGGTCAACGAGTCACGCTCATGAGCCTGTTCGACAAGTTCCAGAAACTCGCCGAGGCGCGCTCCGGACTGGGCCAGGATGGACCCGCCCCGATCGCCACACCCATTGAGCGGGTCGATTCGGCCACACGCGGCTGGATTGGCGGACATGAGGTCATTCTGGCCGGCACCAACAATTACCTCGGCCTGACCTTTCATCCCGAAGTCATCACGGCCGGTACCCGGGCCATGACTGAGTTGGGTTCCGGCACCACCGGATCGCGCATGGCCAACGGCAGCTATGCCGCTCACCAGGCGCTGGAGGCCGAACTGGCGGCTGCATTCGGCTGGCCCTCGGCGATTGTCTTTTCCACCGGTTACCAGGCCAACCTGGGCGCCCTGTCCACCCTGGTGGGCCAGGATGAATACCTGCTGCTCGATTCCGACAGCCATGCGAGCATCTACGACGGTGCTCGCATGAGCAATGCCCAGACCATTCGGTTTCGACACAATGATCCGGAAAACCTGGATCGGCGCCTGTCCCGGCTGGGCGAGGATGCCCGTCGCGCCCTGGTGGTGATCGAAGGCCTGTATTCGATGC
>PWWM01000155.1 GCA_003561495.1 Gammaproteobacteria bacterium | reverse complement strand
TGCCCACCCAGCGGGCCCTGATCATGCTCTCGGTGGCCGCGCTTGCATTCTTGTGGCGACGAGCCATTCAGCCGGGTCATGCCCTGCTGCTGGCCTTGGTTGCCATACTGCTGATCGACCCGCTGGCGCCCCTGGCCACCGGATTCTGGTTGTCCTTTGCCGCCGTGGCCGTGCTGATCTGGGCCTTTGCCTGGCGGCCGGGGTCGGACACCGGGCGCTTTGGCTGGCTGGGCAGCCTGGTGCGCGCGCAATTGATCATTGCCGTCGGCATGCTGCCGCTGAATGTCGCGGTCTTCCAGCAACTGATTCCGGTGGCGCTGGCGGCCAACCTGGTAGCCATTCCGCTGGTGGCGTTCTGGGTTCTTCCCGCATTGCTGGCCTCGGTGGGCCTGATCCTGCTGGGGCTTCCGGCCGGCTGGATTTTGAGCATTACCGAGACCGGGTTGATGCTGCTGCTGAACGTACTCAATGGTCTGCATGGGCTGGATTTTGGCCATCGACTGCATGTGGGCGGGGGATTCTGGGCCATGATCCTGGCCATGGCCGGAGCCTTGTGGCTGCTGGCCCCGGCGGGTTGGCCGGCACGCTGGCTGGGAGGGGTTCTCCTGGTTCCGCTGCTGTGGCCACAACAGGATCCGGTCAGGCCGGGTGAGCTGGAGATCCACCTGCTCGATGTCGGCAACGGCCAGGCGGTACTGATCGATGATGGCGAGCATTTGACCCTCTACGATACCGGTCCCGGAGATGGCGAAGGCCAGGATGCGCTGGGACGCACGTTGCCGGGCCTGCTGGCGGCGCGGGGGGTTGGCGAACTGGACCGGGTGGTGATTTCACACGGTCATCGCGATCATGCCGGTGGGGTCGGAACCGTGCGATCCCTGGCTGATGAACAAGCGCTGTATTCATCGGTTTCCGAACTGGGGAGGCCGTGCACCTCTGAGGTGCAATGGGAATCGGGCGGATACCGCTATCGTTTTCTGCATCCCTCCAGCGGCCTGCCTTACCTGGATGGCAACAGTTCCTGTGTTCTCGAGGTCAGTGGGCCCGGCGGCACGGTCTTGCTGACCGGTGCGATCGATGCCAGCGTGGAACAGCGCCTGATCCGCGAGAATCCCGACCTTCAGGCTGATGTGCTGGTGGTTTCGGCGGCGGGACACCGCCGGGCCTCCAGCACGGAATTCATTGCTCGTATCCAGCCCCAGTGGGCCTTGATTTCCGTGGCCGCCTTTGATCGTTTTGAGCGCCCGCACGAGGAGGTACTGGCGCGCCTGGATGAAAGGGCCGAGGTTGTCACTACGGCAAAGTGTGGGGCGTTGACGGTCCGTCTCGGTTCGGATCGATCTCCCGGGATTGCCTCGATGGCGAGCCGATCCCCGCGATTCTGGCGCGCTCACCGCCGGTGCCCCTGATCTGTGGACGGAAAACCCGTATCATGCAGGGTCGGAGAATTTCATCAGCGAGACGGGCTGAATGCTAGAAATCATCATCGCCGGTGGCTGGCTCATGCTGCCCATTCTGTTGTGCTCGGTGATTGCCGTGGCCATCATCCTGGAGCGATTCCTGGCCTTGCGTCGGGGGCGGGTGATGCCGGCCGGCATTCCGGCCCAGGTCAAGCTTTGGGCGCAACAACAGGAGCTGGACGCCAAACACATCGACCAGTTGCGCCGTTCCTCGCCGCTGGGCCGGGTGCTGGCCGCGGCCCTGGCCAATCGCCATCGCGGCCGCGAGGTCATCAAGGAGGCGGTGGAGGATACTGGCCGGCACGTGGTTCATGAGCTCGAGCGTTTTCTCAACACGCTGGGCACGATCGCCGGGATCACGCCGCTGCTGGGTCTGCTGGGGACGGTGGTCGGCATGATCCGGGTCTTCAGCGCCATCATGGTCCATGGCGTTGGCGACCCCGGTGAACTGGCCGGCGGGATTTCCGAGGCCTTGATCACGACCGCAGCCGGGCTGACGGTGGCCATTCCGAGCTTCTTTTTCTATCGCTATTTCCGCGGTCTGGTGCGTGATCACGTGATGCAGATGGAGCAGCAGGCGCTGTTGCTGATGCATACCATCGAATCCGGCAATCGCAGACGCGGTCGCTGATCGAATCCGGTCATGAAGCTTTATCACGAAGATCGCGAAGAACCGGAGATCAACTTGACCTCGTTGATCGACGTGGTCTTTCTGCTGTTGATCTTTTTCATGGTCTCGACCACGTTCGAGCGGCACGCGCTGCTGCGCCTGGATCTGCCCGAGGCGGCCACGGCGGAAACCGAAACCGTGCCGAACATCATCGAGATGGTCATCACCGAGGATGGTCGATTGTTCATCGATGATCAGATGCTGGCCGATGACACCCGGTCCACGGTTCAGGCGGCGATTGTCGAGCGATTTGCCGACAATCCGGAAGCCACACTGGTGGTACGCGCTGACGCCGAGGCGCCGCATCGGCTGGTCGTCAGGGTGCTCGACGCGGCCGCCGCCGAAGGAATACGTCGGTTGACCATTGCCACCGTGGAAGAGGGCGGAGACGGGCAATGACGGTGCTGGCCGACTCCGGCCCGCGGGTCTTTCGGCGCCTGCTGTCCTATGTGGTCCGGCAGCGCCTGGTGTTCGGTCTGGCTATCTTCGCCGTGGCCCTGGATGCCGCCGGGCAGGGCCTGTTTTTCTACCTGCTTCGCCCGCTGATCGACGAGACCATCGTGGCCGCGGATCCGCAGTTCAGCCTGTGGCTGCCGGCCCTGGTCATGGCGGCGGTCATGCTTCGCATCCTGGGCAATTTTGGCGGCGTATTCGGCATGGAATGGGTCGGCCGGCGCCTGATCGCGGATTTGCGCCGCGACCTGTTTGCCCGCTACCTGGAATTACCGGCCAGCTACTTCGACCGTGAATCCTCGGGCCAGATGATTTCCCGGGTGACCTACAACGCTGAACAGGTGGCCCAAGCCGCGACCACGGCACTGATCGGCACCGTGCGCGATATCTTTACCGTGATCGCGCTGGTCGGGGTCATGTTGATCCAGTCCTGGCGCCTGACCCTGGCCATGCTTTTACTGGCGCCGGTCATCGCCCTGGTGGTGACCGTCATCAGCCGGCGATTTCGCAGCATCTCGACACGCATCCAGAATTCCATGGGCGATGTCACCCACGTCACCGAAGAGGCGGTCAGTGGTCACGAGGTGGTCAAAGTGTATGGAGGGCGAGCACAGGAAAACGCCAATTTCTCACGCATCAACGAAGATAACCGACGTCTGCATCTGCGGCTGGCGGCCACCCAACTGGTTTCGTCCTCACTGATTCAGCTCGCAGCCGGACTGGCGGTCATCGTGCTGCTGGTCATCGCCGCCAGCGAGTTCATGCGGGCCGAGGTCACCGCCGGGATTTTCATGTCGGTGCTGGCCGCCATGGTCGCCTGTATTCCGCCGCTGAAGCGCCTGACCAAGATGCACGCCATCATCGAGAAGGGACTGGCGGCCGCTGACAGTATTTTCCGGGTGCTCGATGCACCGGTCGAGCCTGATCCTGGAACATTTGCTCCGGATCGTATTCATGGACGGATCGAATTCGATCAGGTGTCGTTTCGCTATCCGGATGCCGAACAGGCCGCCCTGCATGATGTCAGCCTGTCGATTGGCCCTGGAACGGTGACCGCCCTGATTGGTCGCTCGGGGTCCGGCAAGAGTACGCTGGTCAAGTTGCTGCCGCGCTTTTATCAACCCGATGCCGGGCGGATCCGGATTGATGGCACCGACATCGCCGAGTTTCGCCTCGATGCGCTCAGAAGACACATCGCCCTGGTCAGCCAGGATGTCGTGTTGTTCAATGACACGGTGGCGGGCAATATCGCTTATGGTGCGGTGGGCGAGACCAGCCGTGCGCAAATCGAACAGGCCGCCCGTCAAGCTCATGCCATGGAGTTCATCGAGCGTTTGCCCCATGGACTGGATACGCCCATCGGCGAGGATGGCGCCCTGCTGTCCGGCGGTCAGCGCCAGCGTCTGGCGATTGCCCGTGCATTACTCAAGAATGCCCCCATCCTGATCCTGGACGAGGCCACCTCGGCCCTGGATGCCGAATCCGAGCAAGCCATACAGGCGGCCCTGGAGGCCTTGATGGTGGATCGCACCACCCTGGTCATTGCCCATCGTCTGGCAACGGTCAAGCGGGCCGACCAGGTGGTAGTGCTGGACCAGGGCAGGGTAGTCGAGAGCGGCACCCACGAGGCGCTGCTGGCCCGAACCGAAGGCCTGTATCACTACCTGCACAAGCTGCAATTGCAAACGACGGCTCAGTGACCATGCGTCGGGCCATCGAACGGTACTTGAATCGCATCTGGTATGGCCCATCCAGACCCGGCATTCCCTTGAGGATCCTGTCGGGCCTTTATTTCAAATGGTGGGCCAGGCGCCTGACCCGACCCACTGCGCGTCCGCCGGTGCCGGTCATCGTGGTCGGCAACCTGACCGTGGGTGGCGGCGGCAAGACACCGGTGGTCATTGCCCTGGCAAGGCACCTGCAAAAGAGGGGCATTCAGGTGGCCGTGATCAGCCGGGGTTACGGCGGAAGTGAGCCGGGCGAGCCGGAGCGCGTCCCGCCCGACGGTGATCCCGGACACTTTGGTGACGAACCGATCGAGATCGCCCAAACCAGTGGCGTCACGGTCTGGGTGTGCCGTTCGCGGCTGGCGGCCCTCAAGGCTGCAGTAAGCGCAGGTGCCGAGGCGGTGATTGCCGATGATGGTCTTCAGCATGGCGCCTTGCCGCGCAGCTTCGAGATCTGCGTCGTCGATGGCGTTCGCGGGCTGGGCAATCGACAGCTGCTTCCGGCCGGACCCATGCGCCAACCGCTGTCGCGCATCGGAACAGTTGATCAGGTCATGATCAAGGGTGGGCAATGGCACTGGCCGAGAGCCTTGCGCTATTCGCTTGAACCGGTGGCGATCACGAGTCTCGATGGAACCGAACAACAGCCGGTGGAGGATTATTCAGGCGTGGAAGTGGATGCGGCCTGCGGTATCGCTCACCCTGACTCGTTTTTTCGAATGCTGACCGAGACCGGGATGCGTATTCGCCAACACCGCATTCATGCCGACCATCATGACTATCAGTCCGGTGATCTGGCCGGCCTTCAGGGGCCGGTGATGGTGACCGCCAAGGATGCCGTCAAGCTGGCTCGGCATGACCTCGGCGTCGATGTGCGCGTGGTTCGCGTTGAGGCCCGGATTCCGCGAAGCTTTCTCGATCGTCTGAATGAGCACCTGCAGGAGTTTTTCCGTGGACAATGATTTTCATATTCTGATTCCGGCTCGCCTGGACTCCGCGCGATTGCCGAGAAAAGCCCTGCTGGAGGTGGCCGGTCTGCCGCTGGTGGTTCATACACTCAGGTGCGCCGAGCAATGCGGGGCGATCAGTGTGCATGTGGCCACCGAGAACGACGAAATCGCCGCAGTGGTCGGCGCTGCCGGCGGCCGGGTGGTAATGACATCGGCCGAGCATCAATCGGGCACGGATCGGCTCGCCGAGGCGGTCTCGACTCTGGGCTTTGACGAGCGTGCAATTGTGGTCAACCTGCAAGGTGATGAACCGAGCATGCCGCCCGCCTGCATCCGCCAGGTGGCCGGGTTGTTGCGCAATGACTCGGTCGCGCAGATGGCGACGTTGTATACCCGGATCACCCATGAGGCGCAGTGGCGCGATCCGAATGTCGTCAAGCTGGTGCGTGACGACCGCGGTCGGGCACTTTACTTTTCGCGTGCGCCCATACCGCATCCACGCGACGGGCGATGGCCGAACCAATCGGCGCTTCGGCATGTCGGATTGTATGCCTACCGTGCGGGCGCCCTGCGGGAATGGCAGAGTCTGACGTCCAGCGCGCTGGAGCGGGCTGAGTCCCTGGAGCAGTTGCGCGCCCTGCAGGCCGGCTGGAATATTGCGGTTGCGGCCGCGGCGCAGACCATCCCGGTCGGCATTGACACGGCCGAGGACCTGGAACGGTTTCGTGAATCCAAGAACTGAAGCATGCCCTTAAAGACGATGAAAAACATATTGTTTGTTTGCCTGGGAAATATCTGTCGCAGTCCGACGGCCAAGGCCATGTTCGACTACCGGCTCAAGGCGGCCGGAATCGAGATCCTGACCGATTCGGCGGGCACGATCGGCTATCACACCGGCAGTCCACCCGACGCTCGTGCCATTGATCATGCCCGCGTGTTCGGCGTGGATATCAGCCAGGAGCGTGCCCGAGTCGTCACGGCGGCTGATTTTCACCGTTTCGAGCGGATCTATGCCATGGACCAGTCCAATCTCGATGACCTGGTGCGCATGGCGCCGATCGACGCCACGGCTGAAATCGATCTGGTCATGAATCTCGCGCCGGACTATGGCTTGCTGGAAGTGCCGGATCCCTATTACGGCGGCAGTGATGGCTTCCAACGGGTGCTTGACATGCTGGATGCGGCCGCCGAAGGCCTGGTCAGAGAACTCGCGGCGAATCGATGAAAGGATTCGACGGTCGGGCTTTCGCCCGTACCCTCGCCACCCGACCGGGCGTGTATGTCATGCGCGATGAGCGCGGCAAGGTGCTGTATGTCGGCAAGGCCCGCAATCTGCGTCGGCGCGTGGCCAGTTACTTCGACGGACGTGACAAGGGACCGCGCATCAATCTGATGGTGCGCAGGATTGCCGCGGTGGAGGTCAGTCTGACGCGCACCGAGGCCGAGGCCTTGCTGCTGGAGAATGAGTGGATCAAGGCCCACAAGCCGCGCTTCAACATCAACCTGCGTGATGATAAGAGTTATCCCTGGATTCGCCTGGATTCCTCTCACCCGTACCCGAGAATCGGCTTTTATCGTGGCAGTCGCCGCGAGCCGGGGCAGTATTTCGGTCCGTACTCCAGCGCCGGGGCCGTGCGTGAATCACTCAACCAGATTTATCGCCTGCTGGGTCTGCGTCAGTGCCGGGACACGGTATTTTCCAATCGTACCCGGCCCTGCCTGCAATACCAGATCAATCGCTGCACGGCCCCGTGCGTGGGCTATATCAGCCAGGAGGAGTATGCGCGTGATGTCGATGCCGCGGTGGAATTTCTCAAGGGTCGCAATGCTGCAGTCATCGATCATCTAACCGAGCGCATGCGCCAGGCGAGTGCAGCGCTGGATTTCGAAAAGGCGGCCGCCCTGCGTGATTACATCCAGGCCTTGCAGGGGGTGCGCTCAAATCAGTATGTCAAGGCGACGGTAGAAAGTCTCGATGTCATCGGCCTGCATGTGGCCGGTGGGCAGGCCGCCGTTCAGGTGGTCGAGTTTCGTCACGGTCGCAATGTTGGCGGACGCTGCTTTTTTCCCTCCAATCTTCATGGCGACACCGATCCGGCAGCGATCCTCAGCGCTTTTCTTGGTCAGTACTACGCCCAGCGTCAGGCCCCGGCCGAGATCATTCTTTCTGCACAACCTGCCGAGGCCGATCTTTGGGAACGTGCGCTTGGCGAGCGGCGCGAATCCCGGGTTCGGTTGCGCTGGCGCGTGCGCGGCGATCGCGCTCAATGGCTGAAACTGGCCGAAACCAACGCCACGGATGCGCTGCGCCGGCGCCTGGCCGAGCGTGATCAGATCGGGCGAGGGCTGGCCGAACTGGCCGAGCTTATTGATCTTTCCTCACCTCCGTCGCACATCGAGTGTTTCGACATCAGCCACTTGTCGGGCACACAGACAGTCGCTTCCTGCGTGGTATTCGGTGAAGAGGGTGCGCGCCGCAAGAATTATCGGCACTACAACATTCGCGGTATCGAACCGGGCGATGATTATGCCGCCATGGAGCAAGTCCTCAAGCGCCGCTACAAACGATTGCTCGAGGATCGGGCCGACATTCCCGACCTGGTCGTGGTTGATGGCGGCAAGGGACAGACGGCCCGTGCCCGACAGATACTGGAGACCTTGGGGCTGGACGCGATACCTGTCATGGGGGTGGCCAAGGGGCCGGGACGCAAGCCGGGTTACGAAACCTTCATCCTGGGCGATCGTCAAGTCCGCCCGGGACCGCATCACCCGGCCTCGCACCTGGTTCAGCAGATTCGCGACGAAGCCCATCGCTTTGCCATCAACGCCCATCGCCGCAAGCGACAGAAGCGCGCCCAGGCCTCGCCCCTGGAACAGATTCCCGGTGTCGGTGCCAAGCGTCGGCAGAAGCTGCTCGAGCATTTTGGCGGCTTGCAGGGTTTGAGCCGGGCCAGCGTCGATGACCTGGTCCGGATCCCGGGAATCAGCCGCACGCTGGCCGAGCGCATCACTCAGGACTTGCAGGGTCGGGATTTGTCCTGAAATCATGCCCGATTTTGCGGGATAATGGCACGCCGAATCGCGGAGCGAGCACCTTGCCCCTGACCATTCCCACCCTGTTGACCCTGCTGCGCATCGTCATGATCCCGGTGCTGGTGGTGGTTTTCTACCTTCCGGTGGAATGGGCCAACACCGTGGCGGTGACCATTTTCATCCTGGCCGGGATTACCGACTGGCTGGATGGCTGGATCGCCCGGCGCTACGGTATGGCCAGTACTTTCGGGGCCTTTCTGGACCCGGTCGCCGACAAGCTGATGGTCAGCGTGGCCTTGATCATCATCGTGCAGCGTCATCCTGAAACAATACTGGCGTTGTCGACCGCCGTTATCATTGGCCGTGAGGTGACCATCTCGGCCTTGCGTGAGTGGATGGCTTCACTGGGTGAGGGGGCACGAGTCAAAGTGGCCTGGACCGGCAAGATCAAGACCATTCTTCAAATGGTGGCCATCGGCTTTCTCTTGTACGGAGAATCCTTGGGGGTCATCCCGGTGTTGGAAATTGGTCGCTGGCTGCTGGTCGCGGCCGCCGTGTTGACCATTGTTTCGATGTTTACCTATCTGCGTGCGGCCTGGCCGGCCATCTACCGGCGCAACTGAGAATCAACAGACCTTTCCCATGACCAGAAAAAAGCGAAATCAGCTCAGCCAGGCGGATCAGGCGGACCGTCACCTGCTCTACGAGGCCAGTGTCCAGGATACCGAAAGCGAACTGGAATTCGTCTCCGAGACTTTCGAGGAACTGACGGGGCGCCCCCTGAAGCGCATCCGAGAGGATTTCTGCGGAACGGCCAATACGGCCTGTGCCTGGATTCGCGAAGGCAAGAATCATGAGGCGATCGGTGTGGATCTCGATGGGGATGTGCTGGAATGGGGGCGTCGGCACCATGTTGCGCGTCTGAGTGACAGCCAGCGCAAGCGACTGGAGCTGATTCACGGCGACGTGCTCACCACCGACACCCTTCCGGTGGATGCGGTTCTGGCGATGAACTTCAGTTACTACCTCTTTGCATCGCGGGAAACGCTACGGGGTTACTTTGGCCGAGCCCGCGAGGCACTGGTCGAGGATGGCGTGCTCTTTCTCGATGCCTTTGGCGGTTACGACGCCCATCGTGAACTCGAAGAGCGCACCGAGTACGATGACTTCACCTATGTATGGGATCAGGCCAGCTTCGATCCCATCCACCATCACATGACCTGCCTGATTCACTTCGAGTTTCCGGATGGCTCGGAATTGAAGAACGCATTCGAATATCACTGGCGCTTGTGGACCTTGCCGGAGATTCGTGAATTGCTGCTTGAAGCCGGCTTCAGCTCGGCCACCGTCTACTGGGAGGGGACCGATGAGGAGACCGGGGAGGGCGATGGCATTTATTCTCCCAGTGAGACCGGCGATGCCGATGCCGGCTGGATCTGCTACGTGGTGGCCCGACGCTGAAGTTCAGCGGAATGTGAACACCTGCTGCAACCATCGCTCCAGTCCCTCGTATTCAATCGGATCGGCGGGAATGAAGCGGTCAATATCAAGCTCGTGCAACGCCGGGAAGTGTTCCGGGTCATCGTGCAGGATTGTCAGGGCGGAAACAATGTCCTGGCGTACCTGCTCGGGCACGTCGCGGCTGGCCGAAATCGTGGAGTGTGGAAACTCCTCGGAAGTCCGGACGTTTTCCATGTTTACGTAGCGTGCGACCAGGTTATGCGGCACGATGGCGGCATCGGCCTCCATGGAAAAGACGATTTCGACGGCATCGAGCCAGGAACTGGCGTTGGATTGGATGACGGGTTGCTGCATGGGATTGTCATACCAGCTGGTCAGGATCAGGTATCCCAGGCTGGGCGCCGGCATGCTGGAGACGGGACGCCCAACAAAATCGACCAGGTCGGCATCCATGTTCATTCCCGAGGTCAGCAGCGAAAAGGTTGTCGGTTCTTCGGCCTTGACCAGTGGGACGTAGTCAAAATCCCGCATCCTGAGAGCCGTCAGATGAGCGTCTTCAAGCACCAGGTCGGGCGTGACGCCGCGCCGGATTTCGGCCCAGTAGCGATGGAAATCACGCGCCGTTTGCAACTGGAAATGGTAAGGCGTGACCTCGTTGAGGTAGGCGATCAGGGGCAGGTAGACCAGCTCGGCCTGTTCGGGTGTGAAAATCGGATGGACCATCAGGTTGAAGCTCAGCTGATCTTCGTCAGCCACTGGATCGGCCGGATCGCGCTCCTCCACTTGTCGTTCGGGGATTTCCGGTTCCTCGACCAGTTCCGGGGACTCTAGCTCGGGAATTTCCAGTTGCAGGTCTTCGGTATCGCCCTCGGCCACTTCAGCCGGGCCGGTCTCCGCCACAGATTCCTCATCCTCGACATCCTGGGCCAATAGCGAGTGACTGCAGAACAGCAAGGCGAAGATGAACAGGAATCGAATTGATGTTTTCATTGAACTACCCCTTAGTATCAGGGACCTTCACCCAGGGTTGAACTCCTGCATTGAATTGTCCTGATAACTAGCTGATAAAAGACCATTTAATCATTATTTATGTTTCGATAGTAGCACAGTCCTTTCGGGTCCGTCACCTGCCCTGAAAGCGGGCCGCCGGGTCCGTGATATTCGATCGGTTCGCCATCTGACAGTTTTGCCGGACAAACCGCAAGACCAATCCATCGCTGGTTGATGTTCACCGAATCCAGAAGATCGATACTTTGATCGCTGGCGGTCGCCAGTAGCTGGCCGGACTCGAGCTTAACCTCGCCACCGGCCGGTTCGAGGACGAAACCGGTCAGTCTGTGCTTGACCTTGCCCAGGTAATGCAGACGGGCGATGACCTCCTGCCCAGGAAAGCAGCCCTTGCGGTAGCTCAGTCCGCCCGCGGTCTCCAGGCCCAGAAACTGCGGAAGGAACCGGCCGCTGCTATGTTCGTTGAGCCAGGGCAAGGGCAGGCACAGGTCGGCGATCCGCCAGTTCTGCACCTGCACAGGATCAGTATCGGTAGGTTGTTCGTCCAGGCGCAGGGCCCGCCCGTCCGGCAGCATTACAGCTTCTGCCATGTCTGCGGTTCCGTCATGACCGGACACCGACCAGGGGTCGGAAAATTCAACCTTGCGGCCGATGGCGTACATTCGCAGCTTGCCCAGCACCGCTGCCTGAGCCCGAGGAGCGATCAGGTCGACATGATCTTCACCCGCCGCGGCCAAAATCACCATCACGCAGCGGCCTTTCGGATTGCACCAGGCACAAGGTTGCCAGCGTCCGGATGGCAAGTCGCGAAAATCCGCGGTGAACTGGGATTGACAGAATTCGGTCGCGTCGGCCCCGCTGACCCGAATGGCTTGGAGATGAGGAAGGTCTATCCAGTTTTGCATAAATCGCAGTAACGAGCAGTTGATTTAACGGTACAATTCTATAATGGCGCAGGAAAAGAATTCGACACCAGGTCCATTGGTTCCATCCAGTGATTCAAAAGATGGAAACCGACCTCGGCCGGTACGCCCGCGGGAGATCGGCGGACTCAAGCAAGGTCTGGAGCCGACCCGCTACGGCGACTGGGAGAAAAACGGCCGCTGTATCGATTTCTGAGCTGTATCCAACGTTAACACCTGACGAGACTTTCTAGCCATGGCGACGGATAACCGACCGCTTTCCCCGCATCTGCAAGTGTATCGACCGCAGTTGACTTCTGTATTGTCGATCTCCCATCGCATCACCGGCATTCTGCTGAGTTTTGGAGCCGTGCTGGTCGTGTTGTGGGCGCTGGCCGTTGCATCGGGTCCCGATGCATACCAGGCGTTGATCCAGTTCATGGGCAGTGTCCCTGGTCTGATCGTGCTGGCGACCTGGACTTTCGCACTGTTTTTCCATCTACTCAATGGTATACGGCACCTGCTCTGGGATGCCGGCTGGCTGCTGGATTTGCGAGGCGCCTACGCATCGGGCTGGGCGGTCGTGGCGCTGTCTGTGATTCTGACAATCGCGGTATGGGGAGGTCTGGCATGAACCTTCGCAATCCTCTGGCCAATGCGCACAATCATGGCGCTGCCGGTGACGGTGTTTCCCATTGGTGGGCGCAACGCTTCAGCGCCATCCTGCTGATTGTTCTGACTGCCTGGCTGGTGTACGCACTGGGCAGCCTGATTGGCGCCGATCATGCCAGCGCAAGCGCCTGGCTGGCATCTCCATTCAATGCCGCCATGGCCGTTCTGTTTGTCGTCACCTCGATCTATCACGGCAAACTGGGGCTCCAGGTGGTCATCGAGGACTACATTCATCATCGTTTTCTTGAAGTGGCTTTGCAGCTGCTGATCAAGATTCTTTCCATTCTGGGCGGTTTGCTGGCCGTCATGGCCATTTTGAAAGTGGCATTCGGAGTTTGAAGTTGAGCAAGGCTTACGACATCACGAAGCACGAATACGATGTGCTGGTGATCGGCGCCGGCGGCGCCGGTCTCAGGGCGACCATGGGCCTGGCGGCAACCGGCCTGACCACCGCCTGCATCACCAAGGTCTTCCCGACCCGGTCTCATACGGTGGCTGCCCAGGGCGGCATGAGCGCGGCGCTGGGCAACATGGGCGAAGACGACTGGCGCTGGCACATGTACGATACCGTCAAGGGATCGGACTGGCTGGGAGATCAGGACGCCATCGAGTACATGTGCCGCGAGGCCATCCCTTCGGTCATTGAGCTGGAGCATTTCGGCGTGCCGTTCTCGCGCACCGAAGACGGCAAGATCTACCAGCGCCCATTCGGTGGCATGACCACCCGTTTTGGCGAGGGCACCGCCCAGCGTACCTGCGCTGCCGCCGACCGAACCGGGCATGCGATTTTGCATACCCTCTACCAACAATCGCTCAAGCACGACGCCCAGTTCTTCATCGAGTTTTTTGCCATCGACCTGCTGATGGATGATGAAGGCGTTTGTCGTGGAGCAATCGCGTGGGACCTGGCCACCGGAACGCTGCACGAGTTTCGCGCCCATGCGGTCATTCTCGCTACCGGGGGGTACGGCCGGTCTTACTTCTCATGCACCTCGGCCCATACCTGCACCGGTGATGGCAATGGCATGGTCCTGCGCGCCGGTCTTCCCTTGCAGGACATGGAGTTCGTCCAGTTTCATCCCACCGGGGTTTACGGCGCCGGCTGCCTGATCACCGAGGGGGTGCGCGGCGAGGGTGGTTATCTGACCAACTCCGAGGGTGAGCGTTTCATGGAACGTTATGCACCCAATGCCAAGGATTTGGCCTCACGCGACGTGGTCTCGCGCTCCATGACCATCGAGATCCGCGAGGGCCGCGGGGTTGGCGAGAAGAACGACCATATTCACCTCAACCTCCAGCACCTGGGTGGCGAGGTCATTCATGAGCGCCTGCCCGGCATTGCCGAAACCGCGAAGATCTTTGCCGGAGTCGATGTGACCAGGGAGCCCATTCCGGTTCTGCCCACGGTCCACTACAACATGGGTGGCATCCCGACCAACTATCACGGCGAGGTGGTCACGCTCAA
This sequence comes from Gammaproteobacteria bacterium, assembly GCA_003561495.1. Classification (GTDB taxonomy): domain Bacteria; phylum Pseudomonadota; class Gammaproteobacteria; order Xanthomonadales; family Wenzhouxiangellaceae; genus Wenzhouxiangella. The sequence continues at coordinate 9,947 of PWWM01000155.1, read as the reverse complement.
GGACGGTGATCCCGACAGTGTGGTGCCGGGGTTGTTCGCCATCGGCGAGGCAGCCTGCGTGTCGGTGCACGGGGCCAATCGTCTTGGATCGAATTCGTTGCTGGATCTGATCGTGTTCGGTCGCGCCGTGGCCTACCGTTGCGGTGAGATCATCAAGCCGGGTCAGTCGCACAAGACGCTGTCCACCGAGACTCGCGAGTCGATTCTGGGTGAATTCGATCGCCTGCGCAACGCCGGCGGCTCAACCACCACTGCCGAAATTCGTGATGCCATGCAGCAGGTCATGCAGGAAGATGCCGCGGTGTTCCGTACCGGTGAATCCCTGCAACAGGGTTGTCAGCGCATCGCCCAAGTCAACGACAGCTTTGCCGATGTCAAGGTCAGTGACCGTTCGCTGATCTGGAATTCCGACCTGGTCGAGACCCTGGAGTTGAGAAACCTGCTGGGCAACTCGGTCACCACCATGGTTTCAGCCGAAAACCGCAAGGAAAGCCGGGGCGCTCACGCGCGTGAGGATTTTCCCGATCGCGATGATGAGCAATGGCACAAGCACAGCCTGATCTGGATGGACGAGGCCGGAAAAACCCGCATCGACTATCGGCCGGTGCATATGAACACCTTGAGCGATGATGTCGACGTCATCCCACTCAAGGCTCGAACCTACTGATCTTCAAGTGAACTGAAACCAGAGAAAAAAGACTTCCAGACCATGGCCCAGTTCAGACTTCCAAAAAATTCGCGCATCGGCAAGGGCAAGCATTTTGCCGCGCCTGAGGGTGCGAGTCACATCAAGACCTTCAGGGTGTATCGCTTCGATCCCGAAAGTGGCGAAAATCCACGTATCGACAGCTATGACATCGATCTGGACCAGTGCGGTCCGATGGTGCTCGATGCGTTGATCAAGATCAAGAACGAAGTGGACCCAACGCTGACTTTCCGGCGCTCCTGCCGCGAGGGCATCTGCGGCTCGTGTGCATTCAATATCGATGGGACCAACACCCTGGCTTGCACCAAGTCGATCGATGAAATCCGCGGTGAGGTCAAGATCTATCCGTTGCCGCACATGCCGGTGATCAAGGACCTGGTGCCGGATCTGACCCACTTCTACGCTCAGTACGCCTCGATTCGTCCCTGGATTCGAACGCAAAGCCCGGCCCCTCCGGACAAGGAGCGGCTGCAGTCACGCGAGGATCGGGCCAGGATGGATGGCTTGTACGAGTGCATCCTGTGTGCCTGTTGCTCGACCTCCTGTCCGAGTTACTGGTGGAATGGCGAGCGTTACCTGGGTCCGGCGGTACTGCTGCAGGCCTATCGCTGGCTGGTGGACTCGCGAGACGAGGCCACCGGTGAGCGGCTTGATGAGCTCGAGGATCCCTTTCGACTCTACCGTTGCCATACCATCATGAATTGCACACGGACCTGTCCCAAGGGTCTGAACCCGGCCAAGGCGATTGCCGAAATCAAGAAGATGATGCTTGCTCGGCGCAGTCTCTAGGAGCCTGGTTTCCTGGTGAATGCCGAGCAGCATCAAGTCTCGCGCCTGGCCTGGCGCTGTCGTCGCGGCATGCGTGAGCTCGATGTCTTGCTGTCGGACTGGTTGACCCAGTGCTTCCCGGAATCCGGTGAGCCATTGCAGCAGGATTTCGCAGCATTGCTGGAGTGCGAGGATGATCGCATCTGGGACTGGCTGACCGGGCGCTACCCGCCCGAACCGCGTTTTACTGAACTGGTCCAACGCATTCGTGAACACGCCGCCGACCGATCAACCTCATGATGATGCAGCGGGCTGGGTGGTCAAACCCAGCCCGACGCTGATTGCCGTCGTCATCGTTCTGAGTGCTCTGGCCTTGTTGGCTGCCTGGGCCAATGGTCTTCCCCTGATCATTCGCCTGAGTCTGATGATGCTTGTGCTGGCTTATGGGTGGTTTGTGGTGAAATCTTTGCTGTATCCCCGCCACCGTCGGATCGCCCTGGAAGGCCATGAACTGGTCGTGAAAGACGCTTTCGGCCATGCCAGAAACCTGGGCCTGGTCGAGCGGGCATTCGTCAGCCCGCTATTTATTGGATTGTCGGCTCGGCGTCCGGGTAGAAGAGGCTTGACCACTCTGGGGATCTTTCGCGGCCAGCTTGATGAGTCGGCTTATCGACGCTTGGCAGCCTGGCTGCGCAGCCGGGAGGGAAGGTGAAGCGGCCCTTGCTCCTGATCCAGCGCCAGCGTTGGATCCTGGCCCAGATGAACAACCTGGACCCGAACTGGGCGCCTTGATCTGCCGACACGGGTAATCAGGTGATGGGTGGTGGTTGTTCGTGCGGGCGGCGACGGAACAGGACCCTGAGAAGTCGGTACAGCAGCCAGCCAACGGCGATCAGCACCACGATGCCGAACAGGATGGGGATGATCAGCGCCATGATGATGGTGAAAATGCTGCCGGCGGTTTCTCCGGTCGAAAACAGCGGGTTGGCCAGTCCACCGCTACTGCCGGTCGACACCCCCCGGGCGAGGACCGTCGAGCCCTGAACCACGCCGGCGGTTCCGCCGCCGAGCAGGGCGGCCGTGCCCCATTGCGTGGCGGCATTCATCTCCGGCAGCAGGGAGGAGACGATTACCGTGCCTCCGCCGATGGCTGCCGGCGTGGCCAGAATGTCGAGCAGATTGTCGACCACCGGGATGTAATAGCCGCTCACTTCCAGCAGAGCGGCAATGGCGACAATGGCCAGCACCGGTTCGGAAGTCATCCAGGCAAACTGCTCGCCAAGCTCCAGGATCTCGAATCGCCCGGCCAGACCCAGGGCCAGGATGGGCAGAAACACCCGCAGCCCGGCAGCCGCACTCAGGCAGATGCCGGCCATGATGGCCGAAAGCATGGTCAGATCGGAAAGATTTTCCATTTGCCTATGTTAACCGCAACGTTGGGTTTAACCCTGAATTACCCAGGTTCGTTTTCGATGCTGTTGTCGTGGGTAGGGGGAGTGGCTTTGATCCGAAGGTCGGTGGCATGGATGGTCCGGGAAGAACTTTCTGCCCGCCGCCGCACCCGGTCAGGCCATGATCGGTCAAATACCACCCAATGCGACTCGGCGCCCAGCCCCCACCCCCTTAATCAACCCTTGCCGCGCGTGCGGGTTTTGTCTTTTTTGGCGTTCTTTTCCAGGAAAGTGATGATCAGGCCCGCCACATCCTTGCCGGTGGCGGTTTCGATGCCTTCCAGGCCCGGTGAAGAGTTGACCTCCATGACCAGCGGGCCATGGTTGGAGCGCAACAGGTCGACCCCGGCGACATTCAGCCCCATGATCTTTGCCGCGCGTACCGCCACCGACCGTTCCTCGGGCGTGATCTTGATCAGCTCGGCCGTGCCGCCGCGGTGCAGGTTGGAACGGAACTCGCCGGGCTTGGCCTGGCGCTTGATCGAAGCGACGACCCGGTCACCGATCACGAAACAACGAATGTCGGCGCCACCGGCTTCCTTGATGTATTCCTGCACCATGATGGATACATTCAGCCCCATGAAGGCCTCGACCACACTCTCGGCCGCCTTGCGGGTCTCGCACAACACCACGCCGATGCCCTGGGTGCCCTCGAGCAGCTTGGCGACCAGTGGAGCACCGCCGACCATCTTGATCAGGTCGCCGATGTCGTCGGGTGCGCGGGCAAAGCCTGTTACCGGCAAACCGATGCCGCGCCGGGCCAGCAATTGCAGGGAGCGCAGTTTGTCGCGTGAGCGGGTTACGGCCACCGATTCGTTGAGCGGGAAAGTACCCATCATCTCGAATTGGCGCAGCACCGCTGTACCGTAAAACGTAATGGAAGCCCCGATTCGCGGGATGACCGCATCGAAAGGCTCTAGCTGGTCGCCCCGGTAATGGATGGTCGGTCGGTGCGAAGCGATATTCATGTAGCAGCGCGGGGTATCGACGACATGGACATCGTGGCCGCGCTCGCTGGCTGCCTCCACCAGACGCTTGGTGGAGTAGATCCGTTTGCTGCGGGACATGATGGCGATGCGCATGCTGATCCTCGTCCTTGTAGTCAGTCCAGGCGGGGCTTGCCCTGGAGAAATGTCCTGGCCGGGTAGACCAGCGCATGATTTTCCATGGCGGTCCGTCCCAGAAGCATACGGTAACGCATCCTTTCCCTGTTGGTCAGGGTGATATTGACTCGCCAACGGGAGTGGCCGATAACGATCGACGTGCGGATGCTGAAACGCTGTTCGGCTTCACCCGAAGTCGAGCGCACAATCCGGGTGCCATTGAGCCGGCACTCGCAATCCTGGTCACTGGCTGACTTCGGGTGGTCGGTATGGATACGAAAGGCCACCCAATCTTGCCCATCACGCTGGAACGGACGGATGTTGAGCGCATGCAGGGCGCACGAGCGCGCCCCGGTGTCAACGCGCGCTCGCAATCGATCGATGCCCAGTTCCGGCAAGGCCACCCATTCGCAGGCCCCGATGATCATGTTGGGGGCAATGTGCGAAGTCACTCAGGCGTGCCTTATTCGGCTTTCGACAGATCGTCAAGCATCGCCTTGAGGAAACGCGCAGCCTCACCCCCGGTCGAGGCCCTGTGGTCAAAGGTCAGTGACAGCGGGATCATGCGATGAACTTCGATTCCACCGAGGACCGGCACGACCTCATGACGCAGCTTGCCGGCAGCGACAATGGCGACGCAGGGGGGCGTGATGACCGGCGTGGCATAGCGGCCGGCAAACTTGCCGAAGTTCGACAGGATGATGGTGTAGTCCTTGAGGTCTTCCGGGGGAATCGAGCGATTCTGGACATTTTCGCGCAGGCGATTGATTTCCTGGCGAAGCTGGCTCTTGTCGGCCTTGTTGACATTGCGCAAAGCGGCCACGAACAAGCCGTCGGGCGTGTCGACGGCCATGCCGACGTGCATGTTCTTGTGCACCATGCGCACGTTGTCTTCCCCCCGGAACCAGGCATTCAGACCCGGCTCGGCGGCGGCGCCGGCCCAGAGCGCTCGCAATAGGCGAACCGTGATGTCTTCACCGGGTCGCCAGGCGTGAATATCGGCATCGTCCATCAGGGTGGTTGGAACAATCGACTTGTGGGACTCGGTCATTACCCGAGCCATGGTGCGTCGCGTTCCGCGAACCGGCTCCCATTCACCCGAGGGTTCAACGGGTGCTTGTGCCTTTTCGGCCGGTCGCGGGGCGGGTTCCCGGGCCGGCGGCTCCTCACGGCCGGCCGGAATTTCAGGTTCGGGCGATGGTGTTGGTGCCGTTGCGGCTGCTTTCTGACCGAGCGGAGCACTGCCTTGTTCGGCGGCCTTGCGTACATCGGCGGCGGTGACTACGCCTTCAGCGCCGCTGGCGCTGACCTGGCTGATGTCAACCTTGAGTTTGCGCGCCAGCGCGCGTACGGCGGGAGTCACTTTCACTCCGCCGATGGTGGCGGTGCGCTCCTGCAGAACTTCATTGGATGACTGCACGTTGCCGACTACGGTGCCGGTATCCGCGCGTTCCGATTCGGATGGATCACTTTCCTCTGCACCAGCGGTTTCGGGTGGCTGTTCCGCCGGCAGTTCGGAGCTCTGGTCAGCCTGCGGCTGAGAGGTTTCGGACGGCGGCTGCAGGGCCGACCGGTCGATTTCCCGGTCGTCCTTTTCCAGTGAGAGTTCTTCCGATCCAGCCGACTCGGGCTCGGCCGAGGCGGCTTCTTCGTCTGCGTCGTCTTCGCCGTCGACTGAAAATTCAACCAGCGGAGCGCCGGTTTGAATCACGTCACCCGCCTGGCCGTGAAACTTGACCACCCGCCCGGTGTAGGGACTCGGTACTTCAACCACGGCCTTGGCCGTTTCCATCGATACCAGCGGCTGGTCCAGCTTGACCTCATCGCCTTCGGCAACCAGCCATTCAACGATCTCCGCATCCGGCAAACCTTCACCGAGATCGGGCAATTTGAAAACCTTCATGAAACCTCCAGGACCTGTTGAGCGGCATCCACAATGCGACGCACGCTGGGCATGTACTTCATTTCATTGCGATAAAGCGGCATCACGGTATCGTATCCGCAAACCCGCTTGACCGGAGCATGCAGATTCCAGATGCCGGCATCGGCCAGGCCGGCGGCAATTTCGCTGGCCACCGAGCAGTGGCGGGGCGCCTCCTGGATAATGACGCAGCGACCGGTTCGGCTCGCTGACTCGTAAATGGTATCCATGTCCAGCGGGCTGATGGTGGCGACATCGATGACTTCGACGCTGATGCCTTGTTTTTCCAACTCATCGGCAGCCTGCAGTGTTTCCTTGATCATGGCCCCCCAGGTCACCAGGGTCAGGTCATTGCCGTCGCGCAGGGTGTAGCAGACATCCAGCGGCAATTCCTCACCATCATCAATGACCTCTTCGCGCTGCCAGCGATAGATTCGCTTGGGTTCCATGAACACCACCGGGTCGGGATCGCGAATGGCTGCCAGCAGTAGTCCATAGGCCCTGGAAGGGGAAGACGGAATCACCACCCGGATTCCCGGCATGTGCGCATACAGGGCTTCCGGGCTTTCCGAGTGATGCTCCGGGGCGTGAATGCCGCCGCCGGAGGGAAAACGCAGCACCATGGGGCAGCTCAATCGTCCCCTCGTGCGGTTGCGCATGCGTCCGGCATGACACATCAGGTGATCGACCATCGGCATGGTAAATCCGCAGAACTGCGCTTCGGCGACCGGCTTGATGCCCTGGGCCGCCATACCGACCGACATGCCGGCAATCATGACTTCGGCCAGGGGCGTGTCGATGACCCGCTCATCACCGAAACGGCTTTGCAGCCCGGCCGTGGCGCGGAAGACTCCGCCATTGACGCCGACATCCTCGCCCAGCACGATGACGCTGTCATCTTCTTCCATGGCCCGCGCCAGGGCCAGGGTGATGCCTTCAATCAGTGTGATCTGGGCCATCAGTGGTGCCCTCCATCTTCCGGATACTTCTCCGAGTAGGCTCGTTGCTCGGCCAGATCATGCGGCAACTCGGCGAACATGTAATCAAACATGGCGGTCACCGGCTGCGGATCGTTGGCGACCAGGTCCAGGTACTCATCGGCGGCCTGCTGAACGAATTCGACGCACTCGTTGGTCAGTTCCTCTTCCTGGCCATCGTCCCAGGCATCCTGGCTGATCAGGTACTTGCGCAGGCGCAACAGGGGCTCCTTTTCCCAGGCCTCGTCGACCTCTTCCTTGGGGCGATAACGACGCGCGTCATCGGCCGTGGTGTGATCGCTGAGTCGATAGGTCATCATCTCGATGACGAAGGCGCCCTTGCCGTCACGGGCGGCCTTGACGGCCTTGTCCATGGCCCACAGGCAGGCAATCAGGTCATTGCCATCGACTTGAATGCTTGGCAGGCCGCCGGCGATGCCTTTCTGGGCCAGTGTCGCGGCCGTGTTCTGCTTTGAGCGCGGCACGGAGATCGCCCACTGGTTATTGACCACCACCAGAACCAGCGGTAGCTTCCAGGCGCTGGCGGCGTTGATGGCTTCGAGAAAATCGCCCTTGGAAGAGCCGCCGTCGCCGACCACCGAGACGGCCACGCGGGGCTCTTTCTTGAGCTTGAAGGCCATGGCCGCTCCGGCGGCGTGCAGGCATTGTGTGGCAATCGGTACGCACCAGGCGAAATCATGTTTCGGTTGGGAAAAGTCGTTGCCACGCTCGTCGCCGCCCCAGTACATCAGGACCTCCGACATTTTCACGCCGCGATAGAACTGGGCGCCATACTCGCGATACATGGGCGCAAAACAATCTTCATCCTGCATGGCCGCACCGATGGCGACATGAGCGGCCTCATGGCCCAGGCTGGATGCATAGGTGCCGAGCTTGCCGGTGCGTTGCAGGGCAATCGCTTTCTTGTCGAAAGTCCGGGTCAGCACCATCAGCTTGTACAGCTCGCGCAGACGTTCAAAATCACGGGCCAGGGACGGAACGTGCTGGTTGTCCAGCAGTTTTCCGTCTGGTCCCAGAAACTGGAAATGGTCCACCTTGAATGCGGCGACAGTCCGCGCCATGTCGGATACCTCGTTGATTCGTTCCCGGAATTGTAAGGCAACCGGTCCGTTCGATTCCGGGCCGGTCAGGATTGGAGCGATATTATACGCCTTGCGGAGGGGCACGTTAAACTGGGAATTCGTGCTTGCCCCACCCTGAGGACCGTACATGACCGACCATCGCAACCAGCGCGATCTCGAGGCTTCAATCCAGACCGACCTGGCCGGCAGGCTGGATTACACCGGCTATCTGGACCTGGACCGAATTCTGGGCGCCCAGCATCCCCTGACCGATCCACCCCATCACGACGAGATGCTGTTCATCATTCAGCATCAGACATCCGAGTTATGGTTCAAACTGGTCATTCATGAGTTGCAGGCGGCCCTGCGTCATTTGGCCGCCGACGATCCGGACCCGTGCATGAAAATCCTGGCCCGGATCAAACTGATCCAGCAGCAGCTGTTCAACCAGTGGGCGGTACTGGAGACACTCACGCCCAGTGAGTACATCGAGTTTCGCCATATCTTCGGCGATGCCTCGGGATTTCAGTCGCACCAGTATCGTCTGGTGGAGTTCATGCTGGGTAACAAAAATGCCCAGATGCTCAAGCTGTTTCGGCATAACGAGCTGGCATTGAAACAGTTGGAGTCGGCACTGAGTCGTCCCAGCCTTTACGACGAGTTTCTGCGCTATCTGCATCGCCGCGGGCATGCCATTCCGGCTGAGTGCGTGGAGCGTGACTGGTCCAGACCGCACCAGCGCAATCCGGCGCTGGTGCCTGCGTTGGTCGAAATCTATCGCAATACCGATCGCTACTGGAATGAATATGCCTTGTGTGAGCGCCTGGTGGATGTCGAAGAGTCCTTCCAGCTATGGCGTTTCCGTCACCTCAAGACCGTCGAGCGGGTCATCGGGTTCAAGAAGGGCACGGGTGGCTCCAGCGGCGTCGGCTTTCTGAAACGGGCCCTGGACCTGACGTTCTTTCCCGAGCTCCTCGATGTGCGAACGGAGCTTTAGGGGTCTGGCCACCGTTAAGCATCCGAGGCAGGTAAATTTGACCTGGACTCATCCTGGCCAGCATACCGCTAGGTATGGAAGCCGAAAGTTGTGCCATAATCGAAAATCCTGACAACCACAAATACGGGGATTTTCACCATGAGGCGATTCTTGATTCTCACCGCAGCTGCGCTTGCATCCGTGGCTGCGTTCGCACAGCAGACCGAGGTGCCGCGTCTCGGCGACAACGTGACGGTCTTTATGGATGCCAACGGCATTCCAACCATCGTCGGCGAAACCGAGGCCGATGTGACCTTTGTGCAGGGCTACCTGCATGCCCGTGATCGCTTCTTCCAGATGGACTATCTGCGCCGGGTGGCGAGCGGCACGGTGGCAGAACTGGTCGGTGAGCCGGGATTGTCCAGTGACATTCAATTGCGCACCCTGGGGCTGAGGCGTGCTGCATGGGCCAGTTTTGTGCGCCTTGATTCAGCCGAAAAAGCGTGGCTGAAATCCTATGCCGATGGCGTCAATCATTACCTTGCGACCCAGCCCCTCCCGCCAGAATATGGTGCATTGGGGCTGACCGTGGCCGAGCCCTGGTCTCAGGTGGACTCGCTGGTGATCGGCAAGCTGCTGGCTTTCCAGCTTTCTTTCGACCAGAGCCTTTCGGCCATTGGCAATACCATTCGCATCGGCACCTACCAGGCGGTGGGTGATGTGGTCGGATTTGACGGGACCGCCCTGTTTCTGCAGGACCTCAATCCCAGCATTCCCGTCGATGGCCGCCTGACGGCGCCGGATTTCTTCGAGCGCATTGGCATTTTGGTGCCTTCCGCCTTCGAGGGTGGTGATGCCTCCACCGAGTCGACCGGCGATGTCCCGGGTCAGCCTGCTCTCAAGGGACTGGACGGCAATCATTCCCTGGTCGAGTCCATGCCGACCATCGATCCCAATACTGTC
>PWWM01000253.1 GCA_003561495.1 Gammaproteobacteria bacterium | reverse complement strand
GTGGACCAGGCCCGCCTGGAACGCTCGGTGCAGGCCCGACGGGTTCTGGATCGCATCACGGCACTGGAAGATGCCGCCAGCCGACTGGCGCGCTGGACCGGCCACTGGCCGAATGGTGAGCAAAAACCTGACTTGCCAAACTGGGATCGCGCCCTTCCTCCACGCGACGACTACACGCGACTTGCAAACCATCCGGCTGTCCAGGCACAAGCCCTGCGCGCCGAAACCGGTCGCATCGAGGTCGAACTGGCGCGCCAGGCCTATCGCCCCATGTGGATGATCGAGGCGGGTTATGGGCATCAGCGCGGCTCTGATCCCATGGGTGGACGCATGTCCGACAAGCTGTTCGGCATGGTTTCCATGAGCCTGCCGCTGTTTACCGGCAACCGCCAGGATCGGCGCGTGGCTGCCGCCGAAGCGGAAGCCGATGCCAGATCGCAGGACCACCAACTGCGCCTTCAGGAATGGCAGGGCCGCTTCCTGAACCAGCGCGCCGCTGCCGACAACTACCAGCGGCGACTCGAACTGCTTGAGGAATACATATTGCCCGAAGCCGAACTGACGCTGGAATCCACGCTGCAGGCTTATCGCAGCGACCGGGCCACCTTCGACGAACTGGTAAGGACGCGATTGGCCGAATTGGAACAACGCATTGAACTGATCGAAACCCGGCTGGCCGTGCTGCGCGCTCGCGTCGAACTGACCTGGCTTGCCGCGGAGGACTCCCCATGAAAACGACCCGAATTTTTCTGACTACCGTAACGATCGCAACCCTGATGCTGGTCGGTTGTGGCAATGACCACGATGAGCATGCTCATCACGACCCTAACGAGCACCAGGCTCATGAACATGAGCATGATCACGATCACGATCACAATCACAACGGCGACAACGGTCAGACACTGGCCGATCGCGCTTTGGGCCAGAGCAGTTACTACACCTGTCCCATGCACCCCCAGATCGTGCGTGATGAACCCGGCCGATGCCCGATCTGCGGCATGAACCTGGTCGAACGCCAGCGTGCTGAAGATGGCGAAATTTCGGTCGAACTGTCGCCCGGCGTGTTGCAGACCATGAACATCAGAACCTATGAGGTCCGGCGCAGCCGCCTGTTTCGACGCATCGACACCATCGGACGCATCGAGATCGATCCATCCGGACTCAGCCATATCCACCCCAGAGTGGAAGGCTGGATCGGCGAGCTCGATGTCAACGCCATTGGGGAGACCATCGACCGCGGTCAGAGATTGTTTACACTGTACTCGAGTGAACTGGTCAACATGCAGGAGGAATTCCTGCAGGCCTTGCGTTCAGAGCGTGACTCTTTGGCCCAGGCGGCACGTCAACGCCTGGAAGTCCTCGACATGCAGGACCGGGTCATCGACCGGCTCGAACGCGATCGCCAGGTCATGACCTGGGTGCCGTGGTACGCCGAACGCGATGGCTATGTCTCCGACATGGACGTGCGACTGGGAATGTTCGTCGTACCCGGCACCGAGATCCTGCAGATTGCGGATCCGGGCACGGTCTGGCTGATCGCCGATGTATTCGGCGGCCAGATCGACTGGCTGGCCAAAGACCAGATCGTTCAGATCCAGCGCACCAGCCACCCCGAAGAGCGCTTGCGCGGACAGGTCGACTACATCTACCCAGAACTTTCGCCAACAACCCGCACTGCAAGGGTGCGCGTGGTACTGGACAACTCCAACGGCACCCTGCGCCCTGGTGATTGGGCCGGTGTGACCATCTTCGGTGGACCCAAGGAAAACCTGTTGATCGTGCCCACCGAAGCCATCATCCGCACCGGCACCGAGGAACGCGTGGTCATCCGCGAAGCAGAAGGCCGCTTCAGCATCCGCGAAATCCACCCCGGCCTGGAATCCGGCCCCTACACCGAAATCCTCCACGGCCTGGAAGAAGGTGAAACGGTCGTCACCTCCGGCCAGTTCCTGATCGACTCCGAAGCCAACATCCGCGCCGGCCACGACCGCATGGGAGGGCAGCATGATCATTGAAGACAGGCTCAAGGCCCAAGGAACAAGGAACAAGGAAAACCCCGTCTTCCGTCTCCCGTCTCCCGTCTCCCCGCGCGCTGCGAAGCGAGCGCCTCATGATTAACGCCATCATTCGCTGGTCCATGGCCAACCGGCTGCTGATCATCATCCTGGCCATCATCACCGGGGTTGCCGGTCTGTATGCAGTCCGCAACACCCCGGTCGACGCCATTCCCGATCTGACCGACAAGCAGGTGATTGTCCGCGCGATGTTTCCGGGGCAGGCTCCGCAAGTGGTCGAGGATCAGGTCACCTACCCGCTGACCACTGCGCTGATGTCGGTGCCGGGCGCCCATACCGTGCGTGGTTTTTCCATGTTTGGCGATTCCTTTGTCTACGTGCTTTTCGAGGACGGCACCGATCTGTACTGGGCACGCTCACGGGTGCAGGAATACCTGTCCCAGGTCGAGGGCCGTCTGCCCGACGGAGTCACCGCCGAGCTGGGGCCGGATGCCTCCGGCGTGGGCTGGGTTTATAAATATGCACTCGTTGACCGAACCGGCAACCACGATCTGTCCGAACTCAGGACCCTGCAGGACTGGTTTCTGAAATTCGAGCTGCAAGCGGTGCCAGGCGTCTCGGAGGTGGCTACGGCCGGCGGCATGGTCCGCCAGTACCAGGTGGTTGCCGATCCCAATGCGCTGCGCGCCTATGGATTGACGCTGAGTCAGCTCGAGACAGCCATTCGCCGTGGCAGTTCCGAGGCCGGCGGTTCGCTGATCGAAATGGCCGAGGCCGAGTACATGGTTCGAGCCACCGGTTATGTCCAGTCGCTGGATGATCTCAAACGCATCCCGGTGGGCATGGCCGACAACGGCACGCCCGTGTTGCTCGACCAGGTCGCCGAAATCCGGCGAGGTCCGGCCCAGCGTCGCGGTATTGTCGAGCTCGATGGCGAAGGCGAGGTGGTCTCGGGCATCGTGGTCATGCGTTCGGGCGAAAATGCACGCCAGGTCATCGATGCCGTCAAGGACCGACTGGACGAATTGCGTCCCGGCCTGCCCGAAGGCGTCGAGATCATTGAAACCTATGATCGCTCGGCGTTGATCGATCGCTCCATCCGCACGCTGTGGGAAAAACTCGCCCTGGAGTTCTTCATCGTGGTGCTGGTCATCGGCCTGTTTCTCTGGCACCTGAGATCGTCGCTGGTATTGCTGATCAGCCTGCCCATGGGCGTATTGGTGGCTTACCTGGTCATGTACTTCCAGGGTATCAACGCCAACATCATGTCGCTGGGCGGGATCATCATTTCCATCGGTGTAATGGTCGATGCCGCCATCGTACTGATCGAAAACGTGCACAAACGCTTCGAGCGCGACCCGCCCGAGGATGCCGAGCAGCGCTGGGAGGCCATCACCGAAGCGACCCTGGAAGTCGGCCGACCGATCTTTTTCTCGCTGCTGATCGTGGCCCTGTCCTTTCTGCCGGTATTTGCTCTGCAGGCCCAGGAAGGGCGGCTGTTTTCGCCGCTGGCGTTTACCAAGACCTATGCGATGGCGGCCGCGGCGGGACTGGCGGTGACGTTGGTGCCTGTTTTGATGGGCTACTTCGTACGCCCAGGGAAGACGGGAGACGGAAGATGGGAGACGGGGGGGTCGCCGGTGGCGCGGTGGCTGGAGTGGGCTTATCGGCCGTTGGCGCGGTTTTCGGGGAATCATCCGTGGATCGTGTCGATGCTGGCCGGAGTGCTGGTGCTGTCCATGCTGTTTCCGATCTCCAGGCTGGGGACGGAGTTCATGCCCGAGCTGGATGAAGGCGATCTGATGTATATGCCTACTACCCTACCCGGTCTTTCGCCGGACAAGGCGCGCGAGTTGTTGCAACAGACTGACCGTCTGATCCTGTCCCAGCCCGAGGTCAAGCGGGTGATGGGCAAGGCCGGACGGGTCGAGACAGCCACCGACCCCGCGCCGCTGACCATGATCGAAACCTTCATCACCCTGAAACCGCGCAGCGAATGGCGGCCCGGGATCACCACCACCGACATCATGCGTGAGCTTGACGAACTGGTGCAGTTCCCGGGGCTGACCAATGCCTGGGTCTTTCCCATCCAGACCCGCATTGACATGCTCCAGACCGGCATTCGTACCGACGTGGGCATCGAGATCACCGGGCCGGATCTCACCGAGATCCAGTCACTGGCCGAACAAATCGAAGCGGTGGTGGCCGAACTGCCGGGTGCGACCAACGCCTTCGCCGACCGACCGGCCAGCGGGCGCTACATCGAGATCCGCCCTGATCGCGTCGCTGCGGCGCGCCATGGCATGAACATTGCCGATATCCAGGACGTGGTGCGGTTCGGCATTGGCGGCATGAACGTGACAGAAACCGTCGAGGGCCTGGAGCGCTTCCCCATCAACCTGCGCTTTCCGGCCGACTGGCGCGATTCGCCCGAAAAGCTGCGCCAGTTGCCCATCGTCACACCAGCCGGCACACACATTGCCCTGGCCGAGATTACCGATGTGGAAGTGGCCGACGGTCCGGCCATGATCCGCACCGAAAACACTCGCCCGGCCGGTTTCGTGTTCGTCGACATCGAAGGCCGCGACCTGGCCGGCTGGGTGCGCGAAGCGCGCGCAGCCATCGACGAACAGGTTGAATTGCCTGGCGGCTACTCGATCGGCTTTGCCGGACAGTATGAATACCTGGAGCGTGCCAGAGAACGCCTGACGGTTCTGATTCCGCTGGTGCTGGCCATCATCGTGGTTTTGCTGCTAATGGTTTTCCGCTCACTGTTCGAGGTCACGATGGTGCTGATCACCATTCCGCTGTCTCTTGCCGGTGGCTTCTGGCTGATGTGGCTGCTGGATTTCCAGATGTCGGTGGGCGTGGCCGTAGGCTTTATTGCCTTGGGCGGCCTTGCCGCGGAAACCGGCGTGATCATGCTGGTGTATCTCAACAACGCCTATCAACGATTCCGCGAAGAGATCGGCGAACGTGCCTTTACCCGCGCCGATCTGCGCGACGCCATCGTCGAGGGCGCCTGCCAGCGTGTGCGCCCCATCACCATGACCGAAACCACGGTCTTTCTCGGTCTGCTGCCGGTGATGTTTTCCACCGGCACCGGCGCCGAGGTCATGCAGCGCATCGCCGCACCCATGGTCGGTGGGGTGTTCACGGTTTGGATCGTCGCGCTGCTGGTCATGCCGGCACTGTATTACCTGTGGCACCGGCGCGGATTGCCGCGTGTCAAGGACAACGATTCAGAATGAAATCAATTCACCACGGAGACACTGAGGTCACAGAGAAAAACAGAATAAAACCAGATTCTTTTCTCTGTGTCCTCTGTGCCTCCGTGGTGATCAACCAAACAGGAGAGACGCCATGAACTTTATAAAACACGCCACAATCACCCTGCTGATCCTCTTTGTTATTGCCTGCCTGGCTTACTGGGCTATCGCCCTGTCTGGCCGCATGGATGTTTCGGCTGACGGCGCCCATTGGCCGGTCACCGACCGGGTGCTTGAGACAGTTCGCGAAAACTCGGTCAGGCGTCATGCGCGAGACCTCACCCCGTTACTGCCGGACATCACCGATACCGATCGGCTCCACGAGGCCGTGGTCGGGTTCGAGGACATGTGCGCGGCCTGTCACACCCCGCCCGGCGGCTCTCCCACTGCCCTGGCCCAGGGCCTCAACCCGCCGGCTCCGGATCTTGCCGATTCAGCGCGCAAGCGATCGCCCGACGAGTTGTTCTGGGTCACCAAACACGGCATCCGCATGACCGGCATGCCGGCCTGGGGTCCGACCCACAGCGATGATGAACTTCTGCCCGTGGTCGCCCTGATGACCCGCTTCCCCGACTTTGCCGATGACGATTACGCCAACTTGCTGGCCGCGGCCCGGGAAGCCGGCGTGGAGCACCATCACCATCATCATGAACATGAGCACGATCATGATCATGACCACGGGCAACATCATGACCATGACAACGACCATGAACATCATCACGAGGGGCATTCTCATGACCACACGCATTTTCGTCACGATGGCGAAGCCCCGAAGTCTACAGCCACTATCCTGAGGCACGGCCATGAGTGAAGACACGAAGGACCCCGGTCCCCCTATAGGTGATCGGCAATTCAGTGCTACTCAAACGGGCAGCAATCGCTGGGCACCATTCCACCACAAGGCGTCTCCCAGGTTGATGACAAAAGCGCGCCCACTGCCCAGTACGAGCAGTGGGTGCAGACAAGAATGGATCAGCGAGGCCGTACAGGCCGCCGACGTGCGCGTGACCTGGCCGTCGAGTCGGTCGTCGATGAGAAGCGCTTGACGGTAATGTAGAGGGCAAAGGCCATCAACATCAGCGCCATCAGTTTGACCAGCGCATGAGAAAAAACCAGCCACATCAGGACGCCGGTCAATAGATAGATAAAAGGCATCCAGAAATACAGTGGTCGCGGAATAAAAACTCGTTGCGTGAAAATTCCCATGCAGGAAAACCCCTCTTTTTGAATCAGCGTCACTATACTAGCCTCATCACACTATCGCTGTAAAGGAAGATTCAGGTCACAAAATAGACGCGAAAGGGACGATGTCGGCGCAATCAAGAAATCGCCGGGCACATCGATTCCAGGTGGCTCTTGAGGGCCTCAGTAGCCTTCCAGCAAATCGGCGCCGGGAGGTACAACGAAGGTGAACAGGTCCGGGTCAAGCTCGGGATTGCGTTGCAGATCGTACATTTCCAGACGGGTCAGTTGGCCGAAGCGGTCGATAAGTTCCAGCGCTTCGGGGAGTCCGTCGGAAAAAAACAGCGTGGCCAGCTCGAATTCCCCGTCATCGCCCAGCGGGCTGAACCGTAACTCATCGGGTTGATCGCTGGCCTCGATGCGATAGAAGCGATCCAGCAGATCCGGTCGGGTCAGGACCAGCAACGGCGACTCCGCAGCCGGAGGCTGATCCCTGACGGTGACCTGATCCAGCGATTCGTCGTAATGCCACAAACGTTCACCGTCCGCGACCAGTTCCTGTGGAAACGGCTCAAGATAACTCCAGCGAAACCGATCCGGCTGAGTAAAGTACAACCGCCCCTCGGTCTGCTCGACGATGCGACCATCGGCCTCCACCGTGACCTGGCGAAAGCTTCCCGACAAGGCATCCAGCCCGGCGGCGAACTGGTCAAGCTGGGCACGCGGATCGGTGTCGGACCAGGCGATGGCGGGGAGGAGGAGGAGAACGAAGAGGGACAGTCGTCGGAGCATTGGGAGGATTTACGGTTTACGGTTTACGGTTTACGGTTTACGGTTTACGGTTTACGGTTTACGGC
>PWWM01000059.1 GCA_003561495.1 Gammaproteobacteria bacterium | reverse complement strand
ACTCTGGTCATGGATATCTACGTCACCGAGTACATTCTGGGCCAGGGAGAGGAGATTGGCATCCTGCCGGAATCACTGGAAAAGGAGCGCGAGGTGGGCTCGGCCCAGCGCGAGAGTTTTCGTCGTGCCCATAAGGCCGGCGTGCGGCTGGCCTTCGGGACGGATGCCGGGGTATTTCCGCATGGTGATAATGCTCGCCAGTTTTACTACATGGTTGAGCACGGGATGACTCCCATGGAAGCCATCCAGGCCGCAACGGTTCATGCCGCCCATGCCCTGGGTTGGTCGGACCAGGTGGGCGGAATCGAGTCAGGTCATTATGCTGACCTGATCGCGGTACGCGGCAATCCGCTGGAAGATATTCGGCTGCTGGAGTCGGTGGGTTTCGTGATGAAGGGTGGCCAAATGATGGTCAGTGCGGATTGAGGCCCGGGCCTGATCTTGAAGACCAACCGGTTGCGACACCTATGTAGTTAGCATAGAATGATTTTTTGGTTAAGCAATGGTGAAAGCGCAAGGGGACAATGGCCACCCGTCAGATGGCCATTCGTGGCGGTGAATTCATCGCCTCAATAAGAGCCGAACGCGTGCAACGTGCTCGGCAATAAAGTGATCCGCCTCTGCGCGAGGGAATTGAAACTCGTCAGGATGTGCGGGTCGTGCATCAACCCAACGGGAGTAACACCATGAAAAATTCAACGTTAATAGGCATATTGACGTCGTCACTGGCCCTGGCCGGTGGCGCGTTGATCACCGCGCCACCAGTGTGGGCGCAACAAGATGATGAACAGACCGAAGCGGTCGAGGAGGATGCGCTGGATCGTGTGGTCGTCACCGGATCGCGATTGCGGCGCGATGAGTACACTTCGATTTCTCCGCTCCAGGTCGTTGACGCCGGCGAGGCACGCTTGTTCGGGCTGGTCGATGCCGGCGCCATCATCGCCGATTCACCGGTCGTTTCCGGTGAACAGCTGGACGGTTCGGTAACGGCCGGCTCGCCCACGGCGGCGGTCGAGGGTATTTCCTCAACCGGTCTGGGGGGACAGGCCGTGGCGCTTCGCGGTCTCGGGCCCGAGCGGACCTTGCTGATGGTCAATGGTCGCCGTTTGTCGCCGTCGGGTGTGCGCGGTGCCCCGGTCGCTCCGGATCTGAACCTGGTGCCCGGATCGATCATTGATCGGGTCGAGATTCTGACCGATGGCGCCTCTTCGATCTACGGCGCCGACGCCGTGGCCGGCGTGGCCAACATCATTCTGCGCAGCGATGTGGACGGATTGGAACTGACCGGTTTCGCGACCGCACCGCAACGTTCCGGCGGTGAGATCACCCAGCTCGGCCTGCTTGGCGGTGCTTCCAACGATCGCGGCAATTTCACCATGGCGCTGGAGTATTTCAATCGTGAATCCGTGATTGTGGGTGATCGTTCCAATTTCAATGATTGCCTGCGCAGCCACCAGATCGGCACCGACGGCAACGTCTATTCCGCCTGTCGCGACAATCGCCCGGCCAACTCGGCATTCGTCCTGAGTGCCGGCGGGTTCGTGTTTCTGGCGCCGGGCTTCCAGAGCGAGGGATTGCCGCCGGACTGGATCAGAAACGCCGAATTCCTGGCCCAGGGTGTAAATTTCCGCACCACCGACTTGTACACCTTGCAGGACTCGGAACGGGAAGCCAACCTGCTCGAAGAGCTCGAGCGTTTCAATATCTTCGTGACCGGTCACCAGGATATCGACCTGTTCAGCCGCGACAGTTTCTATTTCGAGGCCTCTTACGCATCGCGCAATTCCGAAGGTGTTTTCCCGCGTGAGCAGGTGTTCCCGGGGATACCTGGCTTCATTCCGCAAGAAGACGCCAACGGCAACATCATTGTTGATGAGGACGGTGCGCCCATTCTGGTGCAAAACCCCTTGAACCCGTTTGGCGAGGATGCCCTGCCGGTGCTTCGTATCCAGGATCTGGACCAGCGGCGCGCCTCGGAAGTCTCGAACCTTCGCGCTGTCGCCGGACTGGAAGGTGAGCTGGACCTCGGTGCGCTGGGTCAGCGCAACTGGGTTTACGATGTGTGGGCATCCTACGATCGCAGCTTCGGAACCTCCAAGCAGCGCATCATGATCGACCCTCACCTGCGTGAATCGCTGTATACACTGCGCATGGATGCCGACGGTAACCTGATCTGCGGTATTGACGATGGTGGCACTTTGAACTTCGGTTTCCCCAACGCGCCGGACTGTGTGGTGGTCGATTTCTTCGCGCCATCGTTGTTCACCGCAGCCGGTGGTGACGGCACCTTCGCCACGCAGGAAGAAGCCGACTGGCTGTTCGGCAACTCCATCACCCAGACCCGCCTGGAGCAGACCATGTTCTCGGGGATCGTGACCGGAGACCTGTTCGATCTGCGTAGCGGCACGGTCGGCCTGGTGCTGGGCGCCGAATACCGCAAGCAGCGCATTGCATCCGAAACCGATATCGTGCGCGGTCAGGGGCTGGCCTCTTCGGAAGTGCCGGACCTGGAAGGCGACACCATTGGCAGCACCTCGCTGTGGGAGTTGTTCGCCGAAACCGAACTGCCTCTGCATGACATGTTCACCCTTAACCTGTCCGGGCGCTATACCTCGGAAGAGAACTTCGGCTCGGAGTTCACCTACAGCGTCAAGGCAGACTTTGCGCCGATCGAGTTCCTGCGCATTCGCAGCACCTATGGCACCACCTTCCGGGCGCCCAATCTGCGTGAGCAGTTCCTGGCCGGTCAGGCCGGTACCATTTCCGGACTTCTGGATCCCTGCCGCGTGCCCAATGACGCCCGTGATGCAGATGGCAATTACGACCCCACCCTGGACAACCGTACTGCCGAGTTGCTTGCCAACTGCCAGGCTGATGGCGTTGATCCCACCCAGTTGGGTCTCCTGGCCACTACCGGGATTCCGACCACCACCGGCGGTAACCCGGACGCCCAGGCCGAGACCTCTGACTCGTTCACCTTTGGCGTGGTGTTCTCACAGCCTTGGTCGGACCGCTATGACTGGCAGCTTTCGGCCACCTATTTCGATATCGAAATCAATGACACGCTGCGCGAGAGCAACCCGGCAGCCATCCTGGCGCAGTGCTACGGTGGTGAGCCCGGTCTGGCCAATCCCAATTGCGATCGCATCAGTCGTGCCGGCGGCAATCCGGCCACCGCGGTGATCACCAACGTCGATGCCGCCTTCATCAACATCGGCAAGCTGACTTCCAGAGGTGTGGACTTCAATACCCGTTTCCGCACTGACCTGGGTGGCTTCCTTGGTGGCGCCGAGTTGACCGTGACCGCCATGCTGACCCGTCTGCTGGAGCAAAAGGAGCAAGTCAATCCTGAGGCCCCGGTGCGGGATTTTGCCGGCACGATCGGTACGCCGAAGTGGCGCGGTAATCTCTCGGCGGCCGTGGATAGCGGTCCCTGGACCGGGGTGTGGCGGATGCGCTACATCGGCGACGCTCAGCAACTTGACACGCCAGCCTTCGCGGCGCCCAGCCCGGCCAATGCCTGCGGCATTCTGGGTGCGCCGGAAGGTGTGATGTGCCGCGATATCGATTTCGTCGGTAGCTACTTTCAGCATGACGTGTCGCTGTCCTACAATCGTGACGATTGGGGCGTGACGCTGGGCGTGGCTAACGTGTTTGACAGGGCTCCGCCGATCATTGGTCAGGGAAGGGGCCCGGCCCGCATGAATATCGTGGTGCAGTCTGGCTATGACCTGATTGGTCGCCGCGCCTTCCTCAATCTCACCAAGCGCTACTAAGGCACCGATACTTACTTGTGTCTAACAACGGCGACCGCCCCTGGCGGTCGCCGTTTTCATTTCCGAAGCAGGATTTCAGCGAATTCGTTCGACCCGAATGGTGCGTTCCATCTCGTTGAGCCGCATGCGATAACCGCCAAGGTTCGACTCCCAGATCTCGACGGTTTGTTCGCGGGCGCGGCGTTCATTGATGCGCTGGGTATCACCGCGGATCTGCCGCCACACCTGGTCATTGTCCAGAGTGACTTGCAGGCGCCTGAAGGGAATGACCTCGACGCTTCGGACCGCGGCATTCATGCGTGGTAACGGCTCGGAAGGGCGACCTCGGGATTCGCGGGCCGAAACCTGCTCGGCGCCCAGATCGATGCTGCGGGTAGCACCTTCCGGTGCTGTTGCGGGCGGAGCAGTCTTCTCTGGACTGGTTTGCTCTGCGGCGATCTCGGGCTTCTCTGACTTGACGGGCTCATCGCTCATGTCGGGTTCAGCCTCTTGCTCGACCTGAGCCTGTGGCCCGCGAAGCGCCGCTTCCAGGCAGGCAATCCGCTCCTGATCCGTGTCAGCCTGGCGACAGCGCTCGATGGCGTCAGGCTCGGCATAAGCCAGGGGCAGCGGGCCAAATGCAGCCAGGCCAATCAATCCGGCCATCAATGTAGTCTTGTTTATCTGCTTGGGCGACATGAGGGTGCCGTGGTTGAATGAGCGCTTAATCTAAAGGATGCCAAGCGCTACACGCAAGTCAGTCTTTCGATTCGAGGTACGGTATTTGATGAACCCTGCGCCTTCTGAGGCGATTCTTTTCCAAAGTGCGTAAGACACTGAATCCACGCAGGCAGCATGGACCTGAGCCCGTATTCACATGACTTCAATTCAGTTGCAAGATCAGTGCCCGGCCAGTTCTCCGCGCACAATGGCAATAAGCGTTCGGATGGCTACAAGCACGATCAAAACGCTGACCAGGCCGGCAAGTAGCAGGTGCAAAGGCCCTGGCGACCAGCCGTAGGACTCGGTGAAGCGAAAACTGGCCACGGTGAAAGCGGCCAGCGGGAAGGTATAAGCCCACCAGGAAGGAAAGAATGTCAGCCGGGCAAAGCGCGGCACCTGGGGGATCAGTATCAGGAACGACAGCACACTGATGAAATACAACAGGTGGCCCGCTCCGTCCAGTTGTCCGGCGATGGCAAGCCAGGCCATGAAGGCCACGGAAGGCGGAGCCAGCATGATGACCAGGGTCGGTTGCATGGCCGCTTCCAGTGGCGCCTTGGTGATCAGACGGTAAAAGACCAGCGTGCCGAGAATGACCCAGAAAAACAAGCCGATACTCAAGAAGAACCACGCCACCAGTTCATGACCAGCGGGCATGGCTGCAAGCGGGACCAGCACGTTACCCACGGCCGGAATGAACCAGGCGGGGTTGATCGAAGCGGCCGGCCGTTCGGCATTCAACCAGATGTTGACGATGAGGATCGTCAGTACCAGCTGCAGGGCCGCACCCGCCTGCCACAATCCGGTGGCGACCGGTCCCATCCAGGCTTCTCCGAGAATGCCCAGCAGAATCAGGTTGATCGAAATGGTGGGGAGAAAGTTGATTCTGACCGGGTGCTGAAGCTCGGCCTTCACCCTGTCACGATAACGAAGCCACTTGCACGCATACAGCATCAGCACCGCCACGAATACCAGGATTGCCAGTCCCGTGACCGACGTCGACACCACCGGTGCCAGCGACCAGCTGGTTTCCACGGCATGCCAGATCATCGCCAGTCCACTCAGCCCCATCACCGAGGCAAAAAGCGGCAGTGGGACGTGTGCACAGAGAGATTCCCGTTCAGGAGAAGTCATGAGTCAACCGGGTTCACTTCATCAATAACATAAGTATACACTAATATTCCATGATGGGTTTTGATCCAGTCGAGGGCGGGTCCTGTTGTCAGACTGCAAACCTGGTCTGGTGACCTCTCGTCGCGAGGCTGTGTAGGTCCACCGTCTGTCCAATTGCATCCTGATCGGACGGCTATTTGTATCCTGAGCACAAAATAATGTATTGATCAGCGTACGTTTGCTGTCTGAAAGCAAGCCCGGTGAAGTGATGAGAGTTTTATTCACTTCGGGGGCAATGCTACTGCTTTCCCGAGTGACATTCCTGGAGCTGGCATCCCGGCTGGCTCGATCGAAGTTCGATCGATACCGCACCAATGGGCAGATGAACAGCTACCTGGATTGGCTGGCCGACCTGGCCGAAAGGGTCAAGCCGTCGATCCGCATTACTGATTGCCCGACCCTGATGACAACAGTTTCCTCGAACTACTGGTAGCCGGTGAGGGTGATCTGTTGATCACAGGAGACAAGGATCTACGCGCGCTGAGTCCTTACGAAAGCAGGCCGATCAATTAAACCGGCTGTCTTCCTGTCAAGGTGCTGACAGTCAACGAATTCCACGCCTGGCCCGAATTCGTCCCAGTTAGGGGGCCTCTGTCGCGGTGCAAAAACAAAAAAGTTCACTCGCGCAGAGACGCGGCGATGATGCAAGAGCCAGGATTCCAGGAATAGCAAAGTTGCACTTTAATCTTCAGGTTGCACTTGAATGTCCGAGAGTATGCGGGGCGCTTATCGAATGTGTCGCACGGTGGCGGCGACAATGACAAAATGAAGTGCGGTATAAAGATGTATATAATTCTACCTTCAAACAAACCGGTGATTCCTGGAGAGTGACCATGAGCATGAACATCAAGGATCCGGAAGTCCATCGTCTGGCTCGCGAGATGGCGCGAATGACCGGCAAGAGCATGACGCATGTGGTGCGGGAGTCGCTGGAGGTGCGTTACGAGTTGCTCGCCCGTGAACACAGACGCGCTGATGTCGCTGAACTGCTCGGCATTGCCCGGCGAGTGGCCGAACGTGCTGACGGAGAGGCGCCGGATCACGGTGAACTGTTGTACGACGAAAAGGGCTTGCCGAAGTGATCCTCGACACATCGGCCATGGTGGCCATTTTCTTTGGCGAGCCCGAGCAGGAAGATTTCGTGCGCCGAATCCATGCGTCCGAAGACTGTCGCATCAGTGTGGTCAATCACCTGGAGCTGTTCATGGTGATCGAACATCGGCTGGGCGCGGAATCCAGTCGGCAGATCGATTTTTTTCTTGAACGGGCGCAGGTCATTGTCGAGCCTGTAACCCTGGAACAGGGCCAACTGGCCCGTCAGGCTTTCCTGGACTATGGAAAGGGCCGGCACCTGGCCGGTCTCAACTTCGGCGATTGTTTCGCCTATGCCCTGTCTCGTGATACCGGCCAGCCTTTGTTGTTCAAAGGGGATGATTTCTCGGCAACCGATCTGGTCAGCGCCCTCGATTGACGATGGGAACGGATTTCACTAATCAGTATCGAGGTCACATCGCTGCCCGAATTCCCGGATGACGTGGCCCCTGCCGTCTGTCCAAGTCCAGCCCGCCTGCGATGTTTCTGTACGAATGGTGAAGTTGGTGGGCGATGCTGGGTTCGAACCAGCGACCCCTGCCGTGTGAAGACAGTGCTCTCCCGCTGAGCTAATCGCCCGCCGT
>PWWM01000037.1 GCA_003561495.1 Gammaproteobacteria bacterium | reverse complement strand
TTAGTTGGTTTAGTTGGTTTAGTTGGTTTAGTTGGTTTGGTTGGTTTAATCAGCAACCAGGCGGTTGCGGCCGGTGTTCTTGGCTTCGTAGAGGGCATGGTCGGCACGTTTGAGCAAATCGGAGAAACCGGGTTCGTCCGGGCTGGACAGGGCCAGGCCAATGCTGACAGTCAATGAAAGCGCCTTGTTTTCGACCTGAACCGGCGAACCTTCAACCCGCTTGCGCAAGTTCTCGGCCAGCTTGACAGCACTGCTTCGGTCAACATCGGGGATGAGTATCGCGAATTCCTCTCCGCCCATGCGTCCGACCAGGTCATCACGGCGCACACTCTTTTGACAGACTTCGGCAAACACCTTCAAGGCCCGATCTCCGACCGGGTGACCATGATTGTCATTGACGGACTTGAAATGATCCAGGTCCATGATCAGCAAACCCAGCGTTTGTCCGGTCTCAAGCGCCGCACGATGGGCCTTGCGAGCCTGGTCCAGAAACTCGCGTCGACTGCATAGCCCGGTCAAGGCATCCGTGCGCACCTGGCGCTTGAGCTCCTGTTCTTCACGGATACCATGAATTGCCGAACCGATGGTTGCCGCCGCGATCTCCAGTGCATCGATTTCGGCGCGCGACCAGTCTCGTTCATCGCTGCAATCATCGAAACCGATCTGACCCCAGAACACGCCGTCAATCACTATCGGCACCACCGCGATGGACACGATGTTTTGGGGTTCAAGCAGCGACCTTTCGATCGGTTCCAGATCGCGAACCAGGCCATACATCGGCTGCCCACTACTCAGGGGTTCAAGCCAATTGGGAATAGCCTCCTCATAGGACATGCCCTGCATGTCCTCGTTGTCGATCTGCGGATCGATACCTTGTCGCACCCATTCGTATCGCTGGCTGGCCAGTAATGCCCCGCTGTCCTTATCGCGATGATTCTCGAACACATAAACCCGATCCACATTCACAGCCTCACCTAGCGCCCTGAGCGCCTGGCTCATGGCATGGTCCTTGTCGGATGTGTTGAACAGCAACCGTGACCCCTGCGCCAGGGCGTGCAGAATGGCTTCGCGCCTCCCTCGGGCCTGATCCGGTTGACGGCGCATGGCTCGAAGCTGCCTGCGATAGTGAATGGCAAAACCCAGGCCCAGGCAGGCCAGAAGTGCAGCAATCCAGAAGCTGCCCATAGACAAGTATTGATTGACTTCGCTCATGCCTGGCCCTGCCCTCCTGTCCCCGAACCGGAATCTGACGATACCCTCCTGGTCGGTACGATCCAGAATACCACCGCAATCACCATCAACATGACCGCCAACACCATGCCAAACCAGCCACTGCGATCGACACCGGTCTGAAGAACCGACAACTCGTGACGTTGAGGGTGGTAGTGCACCGGCACCGGTTGGCCCGGCTCGAATCGATCCAGCGCCTCGTCGATTTCGGTTCTATCGTGCTCGGCAATGGCACGGGAGAACCGCAGGCGGTCGCTGGAATAGACTTGATCGTCAACCTGGTAAACGTAGTGGACCTTCAAGGACCAGGTGCCCCCACTGCGGACATCGCCGATCGGACGCGCCTCAAAATCCCGGACCTCGCCAACCGTGGTTGGCCAATATTCGCTGGCCAGGCCATGCCGGACCATCTCGAATCGGTCGAAAAACAGAAACAACCCCATCAGCATGACCACCACTGCCGCAGCCTTTCGAGCTCGAAACTGAGTGACCTGTTCCCGTGGAGCTGATTCCGACAATGCTCAAGCCCCGTGCTTCTGGACTTGTCGCCACAGACACCGACCTGTTTGCTTTTCGATGGCATCCAGGCGTTGTTCATGAGCGACGATATCATCGGCGTCGGCCGGCCTGATCTTCAATCTGGACAGATCAATCCCGGTTATGACTTCTCCGACAACTTCACCCTCTCCGTCTCCGGCCAGGTCCAGACAAAGATCGACCTGCCCCCCGGTCATGGCCAGATAGACCTCGGCCAGCAACTCGGCATCAAGCAGAGCACCGTGCAAATCGCGACCGGAGTTATCAACCTCGTAGCGTTTGCACAAGGCATCCAGACCGGCTCGCTGTCCGGGATGAAGTTCGCGCGCCAGAGCCAGGGTATCGAGCACCCGGGCAATGTCCTCGATGCGGATCTCCGAGTCCATCCAGGCCAGTTCGGCATTCAGGAATCCGACATCGAACGATGCATTGTGGATGATAAGTTCGGCATCACGGATGAACTCAATCAATTCATCGGCAACATCCACAAACCGCGGTTTGTCGGCCAGGAATTCGTTGGTGATTCCATGTACCACCAGGGCGCCCCCTTCGACTTCACGTTCGGGGTTGATATAGACGTGATAGTTGCGTCCGGTCAGGCGACGCTCGATCAATTCCACGCATCCGATTTCGATGATGCGATGGCCTTCGCGATGCTCAAGGCCGGTCGTTTCGGTATCCAGCACAACCTGGCGATTGCTTTCCATGTCGTTTCCGCTTGTACTCATTGCTGTCTGGCAGCGTCACTGGCCAGTTCATCGGCCCGCTCATTTTCCGGATGACCGCTGTGACCCTTGACCCAGTCCCAGCGAACTTGATGCCTGGCCACGGCTTGATCGAGCCGTCGCCACAAGTCAGCATTCTTCACGGGTTTTCTGGAAGCCGTCCTCCAGCCATTCTTTTTCCAGTTGACCATCCACTCGGTAATGCCCTTGCGAACGTACTGGGAATCGGTGGTCAAAATGACCGTGCAGGGCCGCTTGAGTGTTTCCAGAGCCTCGATTGCGGCCAGCAACTCCATTCGATTGTTGGTGGTCTGCGCTTCGGCGCCCGACAATTCGCGCTCATGGCCATTCCAGCGCATCAACACTCCCCAACCGCCCGGGCCGGGATTGCCCAGGCAGGCACCATCGGTCCAGATGTGCACCGTTTTGCTCATGCTGCCCGGCAATGGCTGGCCGGCATGGCGCCGACAGCGACTCGAGGCTTGGCAAATCGGACTGGCTCGATACGGGCCGGCTTTTGCGCCTTGCGGGCAATCAGCACCAGCACCGGCGACACGCCCGGTATCAGCCCGCGCCACTGACTGACCGCCGGAGTCGTCAGCTTCAGGGCGTGACGAACATGAACCATTTGCAAGTGCGGCCAACTCGGCAAGCGCAAGGCGGCCGCTCCCAACTCTCGCCAGGCCAGACGATGCCATGGATTGGCTGACACCGAAACGAGCAAGCCCCCCGGTTTGAGTACCCGCATGACCTCGGTCATGGGACTGGCGGCCATGCCGGGCTGCCAGATATGGCGAGCCAGGATTGAATCGACCGACTCATCATCGATCGGCCATTCATCCACTCGAGCGCGAAATGGCCAGCCGATGCCCTGGCTGTCAAACAGCAGGCGAACGCGTTGCTGATCGAGTGCGGGGGATGGTGCGATCAATGGCGCAACTTCCAGCAACCAGTCGCTGCGCAAACCGTCCAGCGCAGCCGGTACCAGAAGATTTTCCACCGACTGCAGGGAAGCAAAGCCGCTCAGGCTCATCGGGGCGTTAGAATGGTCAAATAGCACATCGTGAAGGATACCAGAAGGAGAGGCCCATGCCGCTTGCCATCGAGCCCATTGCCGCATTCGAAACCAACTATATCTGGGCGCTGCACGACGGCTCTCAGTGCGTTCTGGTCGATCCCGGCAGCGCCGCCGAGCCGCTGGACTTCCTGACTCGCAAGGGACTGAAATTGTGTGCCTTGCTGCTGACCCACCATCACTTTGACCACATCGGCGGCGCCGATGAAATCCTGCGCAATCACCCCGTGCCGGTGTGGGGGCCCAAGGACCCGCGCATTCCCCAGGTCACCGAGCAGGTCAGCGAAGGCGACCGGGCGGTGGTGCCGGAACTGGCGCTGGATTTGCAGGTCCTGGAAACGCCCGGACACACCATCACCCATATCGTTTTTCACGACGATGACATCCTGCTGGCTGGTGACACCTTGTTTTCGATCGGTTGCGGACGCTTGTTCGAAGGCACGCCCGAACAGATGCAGCGCTCGCTGGACAAG
This sequence comes from Gammaproteobacteria bacterium, assembly GCA_003561495.1. Taxonomy (GTDB): domain Bacteria; phylum Pseudomonadota; class Gammaproteobacteria; order Xanthomonadales; family Wenzhouxiangellaceae; genus Wenzhouxiangella. The sequence goes on along the minus strand of PWWM01000037.1, from coordinate 20,114 downwards.
TTGTCCGATCTGCCTGGACATATGAAAATCTACTGTGCCCATGAATACACGCTGGACAACTGCCGATTTGCCTTGCAGGTCGAACCCGACAACCCGGCCCTGAAAACGCGCGCTGAACAGGCTGCCGGGTTACGTCAGGAAGACAAGATTACCCTGCCCTCCACCTTGGGTGAGGAGCGTGCCGCCAATCCATTTCTCCGTACCCGCGAGACGGCCGTTGTCGAGGCCGCCAACCGGCGCGAGCCCGGTACCGGTGAGAAGCCCGAAGCCGTGTTCGGCGTGATCAGACGGTGGAAGGATGCATCCTGATCAGGACGCAAAGTCCGGCCTGAACGCCCCGGATACCGAATCTCCCACTGTCGGGCTGGTCTCGCTGGGCTGCCCCAAGGCCCTGGTTGATTCGGAGCAGATCGTTACGCGCCTGCGCTCCGAGGGCTACCGAATGGTGCCGCGCTACGAGCAGGCCGACCTGGTGGTGGTCAACACCTGTGGTTTCATCGATTCGGCCAAGGCCGAATCGCTGGAAACCATCGGCGAGGCGCTGGCCGAAAACGGCAAGGTGCTGGTCACCGGCTGCATGGGCGCCAAGCCGGAGGACATCACCCGTATCCATCCGAAAGTGCTTGGGGTCAGCGGCCCTCACCAGGCCGATGCGGTGCTGGCCTCAATCCATCAGCATCTGCCCCGGCCGCATGACCCACGCATCGACCTGGTCCCACCCGGGGGCCTGAAGCTGACCCCCGGCCACCATGCATACCTGAAAATCTCGGAAGGTTGCAATCACAAGTGCAGCTTCTGCATCATCCCGGACATGCGCGGCAAACTGCGCAGCCGACCGCTGGGGATGGTCATGCGTGAAGCCGAAAGCCTTGTCGAGCGCGGTGTTTCTGAGCTGCTGGTGATTTCCCAGGACACCAGCGCCTACGGCGTGGATGTGAAATACCAGACCGATTACTGGCGCGAGCGCGAATGGGAGACCCGCATCCACGACCTGGCCCGGGCACTGGGCGAGCTGGAGGCCTGGGTGCGCCTGCATTATGTCTACCCCTACCCCCATGTCGACCGACTGATTCCGCTGATGAACGAGGGTTTGATCCTGCCCTACCTGGATATCCCCTTCCAGCACGCCAGCCATCGCATTCTCAAGGCCATGAAACGTCCGGCCGCGGCCGAGAATACCCTGGAACGTGTCCGGCGCTGGCGCGAGCAATGTCCCCACCTGGTCATCCGCTCGACTTTCATTGTCGGCTTTCCCGGTGAAACCGAGGCCGATTTCGAGCAACTACTGGAATGGCTGGAGGCCGCCGAACTCGACCGGGTCGGTTGTTTCCAGTATTCACCCGTCGAAGGGGCCGCCGCCAACGCACTGGCCGACCCGGTACCCGACGCCCTCAAGGAAGAACGCTGGCATCGCTTCATGGCCTGTCAGGCCGATATCAGCGCCCGGCGCCTTCAGCGCCGCATCGGCCAGATCGAACCGGTCATCATCGACCGCCTTGAAGACAACACCGCCATCGCCCGCTCCTACGGCGATGCCCCGGAAATCGACGGCCAGGTCATTGTCGAAAATGCCGGCCATGCGACGGTCGGAGAATTTATCGATGTCGAGATCACCGGCGCCGACCAACACGATCTGTTCGCCCGGCCGGCAAGCTGAAAGAAGGGAAACCGCCGATAACACCCTTGGGTTTGATTTTCCGTTTCTAGCCGGATTCAGGCTGGTGTTTATGGGGGCGGGGCGACGAGTCGTCTTGCCCGGTCAGGCCGGTCGCGGTCGGATACCACCCGATGCCCCTCCTCACCTTCCTACCCTGCCAATCGGCTTTCGATAGTTCGATGGTTTCTCAAATTATTGACGCGGCAGGTATGTAACTTTGCTCCGGTTGAAACCCAGCGTGGCAGATTTGGCGGTCTGGTTGCGAATGACCAAGTAAGCCCAAAAAGCTCATCATTTCGCATGTTCCTTGGAAAACGTTCTATCTGCGAAGTTCATTGCCTGGCCTTGCTGCTGGCACTTCCTGCCCTTGTTCAGGCCCAGTCTTACGAGTGGCCCGCAGACAGCGGTCCCTGCGCGAGTACGCTGCAAGCCTGTCTCAATAATGTCCCGACTTACAGTTTCATCACCATCATCGCCGACGGTGAGCTTTCGACGGCCGAGGTGGGCGCTGCGACATCCAACTTTGTGGGTCTCACCAAGAGCGTTCACCTGCGCTCCGGCTCGGCCCATCAGCCGATTCTGCCTTCCGGAATCGGGTTCGGTGGCGTATTCAGCAACCCGGTCGAGATTCATGTCGAGGGCATTGGCCTGAGAAATCGCGGCGTGCAGCTGATATCACAACATGCCTCCGGCACCAGCCAGTTCGTAGTCAGAGATTTAGATATCGTGATCGATCCGGACGGAACCGGACAAATTCGGGTCGAGAACAATGGCGAGGGCACGACCGATATTGACGTGCGTGGCAATCGATACCTGAAGATAGGCGGCTCAGCCAGTCCGGTCCGAATCCGCTCGGAGGCGGGACAGATCAGGGGTCTGGTGCGGGAAAACGAGATTCACGTTCCCGACAGCACCACATCGACTGACGGCATTCAGGCAACCGCCGCCGAAACCGGCACGCTGGACCTGTCGATTGACAATAACCGTATTCACGCCTCTTTTAGTCGTGGAGCGATTGTCGTTTTGCCCATACCCACCGAACACACCGATTGGGCCGGCAGTGTGCGCATTCAGGGTAACGTGCTGATCAGCCAGGCGCAGAATTCCGGCACCGGCATTCGCGCCTTTGGCGGGGAACGTGGCTACTTCGTCCAGATCAACAACAACACCATACTAGGCTACTGGGTCGCCATCAGCGCAATCAATCGCTGGTGGAGCGACCCGCCGGACGATCCGGAACCGCTGGCTGGACAGATTGTCAACAACCTGCTGACAGAGAACAATACCGCTCTGTCTATTTCACCGCCCGGTCAGGTTTTGAGCAACCAGGCCAACCTGTTCTGGGATAACAATTCCAATACCGGTGGCAGTACCCCACCGACACTGGCCGGCAACTCGATCATGTCCGACCCGGTGCTGCTCAGCCGAAACCATCCCATACCGCAAGCCGCCTCGGCCGCCATCGACACCGGCGTGGCCGGGCCGGTCTCGACCTGGCTGCCGTTAACCGACATCGCGGGCCACCGCCGGGTCAAGGAGAGCAGTCTGGATATCGGCGCTTACGAGTCTGGCGGGGACTGGTTTCGCGCTCGTTCCGACTCGGGCAACACCAGTTTCAATGTCTACTATCTTAACCACCATACCCTGAACGGCATCAACGACGCCCGCGTGCTGGCCACACCGCACCGTCAGGCCGGCACCTCGAGCAATCACCACCCATTCGGCGTCTGGTATTCATCCGGTCTTTCGCAATGGTCCCTATTCAATCAGAATTTTGCGCCGATCGCGCTTGACGTCGTCTACAACTACTTTGTCCCTGCCAGTGGGTTCGGCAACTTCCTGCATGTACACAGCGGCGGCATCGAACCCGAGACCCTGCTGACCAATCCATCGGTTGCCGGGCAGGACGACGTGGTCATCGTCGTGACCCAGAACTGGAATCCAGACGGCGCTTCCGGGGTTTACAACGACAGTCGCATCGCCATTGCCGGCGATGGCACGACCGGCTGGCGTATCGTCAACACCTCGGGAGATTCCATCCCCAACAATGCAGCCTTCAATGTGTTCTCGCGCCCGGCCGGACCGGCCGCACTCGTCCACACGGCCAATGTCCACAATACTGACGGCAATGTCACCATCATTAATCACTACAACCTCAACAGCACACCCTGCCCTTTGCTTCAGGTCACCCCTCGCGTCGGCGACTTCGGGGATCGGGACTTCGAGGTCGAATTTCTTCGCGACCGTCAGCGTTGGGCAATTCGCTCAAGCTCGGACATGCCGCTGGGCAGTCGCTTCAACATTGTCTTTAACGGACAACGCGCTAGCCAGTGTCGCGGCGACCGAACCTTTGCCGATCGCTTCAGCGGTTCACCATGATCGGGGAACGATTCCCCGATCAATGCCGGCAATGCCAGCCCAGGTCGTGGCCCATCTGGTGGAAGTACTCCATGGTTTCTGATTGCCAGGCATCGCCGCCTTCACGTTCAAAAAAGAACGGTGGCCGCTCAACCTGGTCGGGAGCAAGCTGATTCATGTTGGTAGCATCGTACAGACGGCCATTGAGCATGGTGTAGACCACGTTTTCGCTGGTACGAATGTCTTCGAGCACGTTGCCGTCAACCACGAACAGATCAGCCAGTTTGCCCGCTTCGATGGAACCGATATCGGCATCCATGCCGAAGTAGCGCGCCCCGTCAATGGTGGCGCCGCGCAATGCCTCCCAGGGTGTGAAGCCGCCCTGCTCCATCATCCACATTTCCCAGTGTGCAGCCAGACCGGCGAGCTGGCCATGGGCGCCGATGACCACGGGCACGCCCAGATCGTTCATCTGTTTCGCTTTTTCGGCCACGGCAATGTGGTTATAGAGTTCTTCCGGTGCAGTAGGGCGACGTATCGAGCGCGGATACACGATAAAGCGCGGCACGAAGTTCAGCAGCCGTTCGTTTTTCCAGACCTCGGTCTTGTCGTACCAGTACTCTTCCCCCATCATGCCACCGTAGGCCACACCGAAAGTCGGTGACCAGACCACATCGGTTTGACCCCAGAGCTGGTTGAGATCATCGTAAGCACGGTGGATGGAGAGACTGTGTTCGATGCCGGTGTGGCCGTCGACAATCTGGTTCATGTTCTGCTCGAAGCGCATACCACCCTCGGGAACCACCATGATATCGAGCTTGCGGCCCGCCTCGAGTACCTGCTGGCGTTGGTCCCGACGCAGGTAGTTATAGCTCTTGACCGAGATCGCGCCAACTTCCTTCTGGCGACGGACGTGGAACTCGGCATCTTCGTAATCATTGATTCGAGCAGTGGCGCCCGGCATGATCGCGCCGTAGAGAATACGGCCGGTCGAGAAGATGCGCGGCGCCAGCACCTTGCCGGCACGCTGCAATTCCGCCATGGAGAAAATTCCGGCGTTGTCATTGGACGGGTCGTGGATGGTGGTCACACCAAAGGCCAGATTGGCGACCTGGGTCCAGTTCTGCTGGGGAGTCAGTTGCTGGTTGGATTTGGGCCCGTGGGCATGGGCGTCCACCAGGCCCGGCAACACGGTCTTTCCAGCCACATCAATCACTTCGAAGCCACGCGGAATCTCGACATCATCACGGCTGCCCACCGCTGATATGCGATGCCCTTCGACCAGAACCACACCGTCTTCAATCACCTCCTGGCCGGAGTAAGCATCGCGCATGGTGACGATACGGCCTCCCACCAGGGCAATTCGGCCATCATGACGGTCGGAGTCGAACTCGATGGACAGATTGCGGCCCTCGGTGACCGGCTCCGGCAATTCCTCCGGAGACCCTGCCAGGAAGGCAAAGGCGTCGGTCAATTCCCGACTATACAAAGTCGCACCATGTGACCAGGCCAGGGTCCGGCTGTTGGCTGAAAAGTGCAGGTTCTCACCGCCTCGAGCCGAAACCTGCCGGACCGGGAAGGCACGGGTGTCGGCACTCAGGTCAACCGGCTTCCCAGCGGCAAAGAACGGGGCGAGATAGACATTGTAGTGTTCAGCAAAAGCCACCCAGCGTCCATCGGGTGAAACCCGGAACTCGGTAATCCAGTTTCCGGACAGATGCTGACGTTGATCGTGACCATCGAGATTGACGCTATTCAAGGTCAGCGAGAAGTTCTCGCCGCGATCACTGAACAGAATACGCCGACCGTCGGCCGAAAACTGCGGATTGCTGCCACGATCCCGCACGCGCACCGGCTCACCACCATCAGCCGGGACCCGGTAGATGCCGGTGCGTTCCGACCAGGCCGGCGAAGAAATGAAACCGCCGCTGATCTTGCGGAAAACCACCTGCCCGCCATCAGGCGAGAACGACGGTTCGACATAGTGCCCCGGCTCAGTGGTCAATGTACGACCACGGCCACGCCCGACCGGATGGATGCGCACCGTGCCCAGTTCTTCATCATCGAACGTGGTGTAGACCACCCGGCGACTATCGGGTGAAAACGAGGGGTGGAACTCCCAGTGGTCGGTCTGCGAAGTCAGGCGTCGATGGGAGTCGCGCTCGAGGTCATGCAACCACAGATAGCCCATGGCCTGGTAAATGGCCAGGCGTCCATCGGGACTCATCTGTGTCCAGCGCGCCATGCGGACCGGGAAGGTATCCGGCGAAACTTCCACTTCGCGCCGGAGCGCCGGAGATATCTTGCGCTCGGCATTGACTCGAACCTCGATCGGCTCATGGCCACCGTCAAGGCCAACCCGGTGAAACTGGCCATGGGCCCAGAGTACCATCGATTGTCCGTCCGGATTCCAGGCAAAATTGGGGTAGTTGCCCATATCACCTGACGTTTCCTGCTTGTCGCGTTCGATACGCTCCATCACGGTGCGCTCGATGCCCGAGTCCAGATCGCGCACCATCAGGCGCGAACTCAGTTCGGTCGGGTTGCGGCGGACGAACGCCAATTGCTTGCCATCGGGCGAGACCACAGGCCGAATCGCTCCCCCAGGCCCACCGGTGACGGTCTCGACCTCACCGGTTTCCAGGTCCAGCCGGCGAATGGCGAAAATCCCGGTATTGGCGTCTCGGTTATATTCCCAGACCCGCCCCGGCGTCACGTCCTGGCTGAAATACAGGTAGCGCCCGTCTGGTGAGAAATTCGGCTCGGCAACATTCTTCTGCGATTGCTGGCCGTGCAGGCGCTCGACCAGCTCGACCCCCGAGCCGCCCGCACGGTGATACATCCAGATGCTGCCGGCTGGAATCGAGCGTTGCGAGACATAACCCTTGCGCGCGGCAATGTAATCGCCATCCGGCGACCAGGCCGGGTTGTGCAGCAGGTGATCACGCTCCGAGCTGACCTGTTCGAGGTTGTTACCGTCAACATCCATGATCCAGATGTTCTCGGCCCCGTCACGATCGGAAATGAACGCAATGGAGCGACCATCCGGGCTGAATCGCGGCTGGAAGTTCCAGGCGATGTCGTCGGTCAGGGCCTCGGCCTGACCACCATCAATGGAGACCCGGTAGATATCACCCAGCATGTGGAAGACCAAGATCTGACCGTCGGGGCTGATATCGACATCCGACCAGGTAAAGGTCTCGGTGTCGATCTCGATCGAGCGCCATTCACCGGGCGGTTCGTTGACCGACCACACCTTGCCGTTGTCATTGTCATTGCCGTTTTCGGCGTTGTTTTTCTCCTCGGCCAGGGCCGGGATGGTCAACCAGATTACAACGGAGGCCAGCAACAAACGCTTGAGTGTCTTCATCGAATAGGGGTCTTGAGAATCAGGTCAAACGGCCATTGTAATGCGAACCGACGGTAAACTTCAGTCAAGTTTTGACGGCTCGTTGGCTACCCCGTGCGGCACGTGGCCGGTGGCGACCTCGCCACTGGCACTGGCGCAGTGTACTTGCTGATCGTCGAAGAAAATATCGGCGCCGAAAGCGCGCAGAAATGGTCCCTTGTCACGCCCGCCAAGAAACAGCGACTCATCAATCCGGATGCCCCAGGCACGCAGGGTCAGAATGACCCGCTTGTGGGCCGGTGCCGAGCGCGCCGTGATCAGTGCGGTGCGAATCGGATTTTCCTCGACCGGGTAGGCTGCCTGGATGCGATGAATGGCCTCGAGTACCGGCTTGAACGGTCCGGCGGCCAGGGGCTTGTCCGCAGCGCGGCGCTCGCTGTCGGAAAAGGCCTCCAGGCCCTGTTCCTTGTAGACCCGCTCAGCCTCATCGGAAAAGATTACCGCATCGCCGTCAAATGCCAGGCGCAGCTGCGAGGAGCGATTTTCGCGGGTCGCCGAAGGCAGAATGGTGGCGGCGGCATAGCCGGCCGTGAGCACCCTTCGGACATCATCGTCATTGGCTGACAGGAACAGTTGCACACCGGCCGGTTCGATGTATTGCGAGGGACTGGCCCCGTTGGTGAACACGGCACGCTCGATGCTCAGGCCATGGTGTTCGATGGAATTGAAAATTCTGAGTCCCGTGTCGGCACTGTTACGTGACAGCAAAATGACCTCGACCCCGGGATGGTCCAGTCCATCCTCGTTCAGCGCCAGCAACTTTTCAACCAACCTGAATGCCACACCGGGCTGCAGAATGTCGTCTTCGCGGCAGCGCTGGAATTCCATGTAGGCCTCGAGACCACCCTCCTCGAACACCGTATGACTGGCGTCAAGATCAAACAGCGCCCGCGAGGAGATGCCGATCGTCAAGGGTCCTGGATTGTCGTATGAATTGCTCATGCAGCAAAGGGTTCAGTCTACTCGTCTTCCGTCTTCCGTCTTCCGTCTCCCGTCACCCCATGAACTGCTCATTCAGAATCCGCTCCTCCAGCGAATGCTCCGGATCGAACAGCAAGCGGTGGCGAATATCGGCAGCCTGGCCAACCTCCACCCAGGCCACATCGCGGAATTCGTCATAGTCAGCGGTCGCACTCACGGGGCGACGCTGGGGATTGAGTACTTCGAATCGCACCTGCGCCGAAGCAGGCAAAATTGCGCCCTGCCAGCGGCGCGGTCTGAACGGGCTGATCGGCGTCAGCACGATGGCCTCCGTGCCCAGAGGGATGATGGGTCCATGGGCCGAAAGGTTGTAAGCGGTGGAGCCGGCGGCGGTCGCCACCAGCACGCCATCGGCCACCAGCCGCGGCACGCGCTCGCGCTCGTTGACCAGGATTTTCAGATGTGCGGCCTGGTTGGTCTGTCGCAACAATGAGACTTCATTGATCGCCACGGCCCGATGCTTTCGTCCATTGATATCGCTGGCCTGCATCGCCAGTGGGGTCAGCTCCACCTGGCGCGCCTGGGCTATGCGTTCCGGCAAATGCTCGGGTGCATAGCGATTCATCAGAAAACCCACTTCGCCCAGGCGCATACCGAACACCGGCAGACCCAGGTCGACGTGCTCATGCAGGGTATGCAGCATGAAACCGTCACCACCAAGCACCACCAATACATCGGCCTCGCGCGGAGATACACATCCGTAAGCACGGGTCAGTTCGGCAACCGCTTCACGGGAGCCGGGATGCTCGCTGGCAAGGAAGGCCATGGCCAGCGAGTCTGGCCCCGCCTTATTCACCACCCCTCCGTAGCGAGACGTCGCCATGCACCGTGGCTGGGGCGTTTCGCGACCGAGCGCACCGGAAACGTACTCGCCTGTACGGTGAGGAAGTGCAGGCCAGAGCCGGAGTGCGGTTTGCCGTAGGCAAGAAGCGCTCTGGCGGCGGCCGTCCGCACGTGCGACCGAGCGAAACGGCGCAGACGCGGTGCATGGCGACGTCGCAGTAGGAGGGGTGGTGAATAAGGCGGGCTCACATCAGGAAGTCGCGTTGAGCAGCTGACCCAGACCCTTGATCGCCACCTGCATGGAGGGATAGTCACTGGCACCGATGCTGTGCATCTCATCAAGCATGACCGAAAGACGAGCCACCTGAACGCCATGACGGTCGAACCAGGCCTCGACCGGATCGTCTTCGTCACCGGCCTCCTCGATAATGCGACGAGTGAGATTGCGATGACTAGCATACAACTCATCACGCAGATTGCCACGCGCATGGGCATGCCAGGGTTGCTCGACCGGCAGGACTTCGATCTGGCTTCGCAGCCATTTCAGGTGCAACCGATCCAGCAATCGGAAATAGATGCGCGCCACTTGCTCAACATCCAGTTTTCTCACCCCGGCCTCGTCGACAATGTCCAGCGCCGAATGCATAAAGCGTAGACTGGCGATGCGGCGGGCGAACTCATCCGGAAAACCGATTTCAGCCAGTTCATTTCGACGCGCCCTGAACTGGTCCAGCAAATCATCATCGAGAACGCTTTCCAGACACTCGGAATAGGCCTTGATGCCCGGTGCAAAGCGATTGACCTTGCTGGAGATATCGATTCCGTAACCACCCGGAAGCGAAATCAACCTTCGGGTCATCTGGCGCAGCAGGTTCCACATCTCCAGCATGGCCTTGTTCTGGGCGCTGGCCGGCACCTGGTTGTCCAGAGATTCAACCTGGCCCCAGTAATCACGCGCCAGGAAGATTTCACGGGCTACGGTGTAGGCCTTGGCCATGGTCGCCGAGTTGGCGCCGGTATCCTCGCGAATGCGCATCGGAAACTGGGCGCCCATGCGATTGACAATGGAATTGGTCACCCGGGTGGCAATGATTTCGCGCCACAGGCGATGCTCGGGCATCAGATCCTTGAAACGTTCGCGCAATGGAGTGGGAAAATAATCCTCAAGTTCGCGGGACAGGTAGGGATCTTCCGGCACATCCGAGGCCAGCAGTTCCTTGTACAGGGTAATCTTGCCGTACGAAAGAAGCAACGACAACTCAGGCCGGGTCAGGCCACGTCCACGCGCCACGCGTTCGCGCAACTCTTCTTCATCGGGCAATTGCTCCAGGTCACGGTCAATCACGCCCTGGTGCTCCAGCATGGCGATGAAATGCGCCTCGGCGCCCAGGCGATCGCTGGTCAGGCTTTCCATCATGCTCAGCGCCTGAGTCTGCAGGTAGTTGCTACGCAATACCAGATCAGAGACCTCGTCAGTCATTTCACGCAGCAACTCATTGCGCTGTTCATGATTGAGCAACCCGCGATCCACAGCCAGGTTGAGCAGGATCTTGATGTTGACCTCATGGTCAGAACAATCGACTCCGGCCGAATTATCGATGAAATCAGTGTTGACCCGACCACCGGCGAGGGCAAATTCGATGCGCCCGCGTTGGGTCATACCCAGGTTGCCCCCTTCGCCAACCACCTTGCAGCGAAGGTCCCGGCCGTTGACACGAACCAGGTTGTTGGCAAGGTCACCGACATCACCGTGCGCCTCGCTGGTCGCCTTGACGTAAGTGCCAATACCGCCATTCCACAACAAATCCACTTCTGCGGTCAGCAGGGCGCGGATCAGTTCATGAGGTGCGAGTTCCTTGGCATCGATCCCCAGCCACTCGCGTACTTGCGGCGAAATGCGGATGGACTTGGCCTGGCGAGAGTAGATGCCGCCACCTTCGGAGATCAAGCTCGCGTCGTAATCGGCCCACGTTGAACGCTCCTTCTCGAACAGCCGCAGACGTTCGGCATGACTGGCCGCCGTATCCGGGTCGGGATCGAGAAAAATATGCATGTGGTTGAAGGCCGCCTTGAGGCGAATGTGTTTTGACAACAGCATGCCGTTACCGAACACGTCCCCCCCCATGTCACCAATGCCAACCACACTGAACGCCTCGTTCTGGACATCGACAGCCATTTCGCGGAAGTGACGCTTGACCGATTCCCAGGCGCCCTTGGCGGTAATGCCCATCTTCTTGTGGTCGTAGCCATTGGATCCCCCCGAGGCAAATGCATCACCCAGCCAGAAACCATGCTCGGCCGAAATGGCATTGGCAATGTCGGAAAACGTCGCCGTGCCCTTGTCCGCAGCCACGACCATGTAAGGATCATCGTCGTCAGCGCGAACAACCTCGCGAGGCGGCACGACCTGCTCACCATCGAGATTGTCGGTAATATCCAGCAGGCCATGAATGAAGCTGCGATAGCAGTACACCACCTCGGCCATCATTTGATCACGGTCATCATCGCCCGGTGGTTGCTTAACGACAAATCCACCCTTGGCCCCGACCGGCACGATCATGGTGTTCTTGACATTCTGGGCGCGCATCAGACCCAATACCTCGGTACGGAAGTCCTCACGTCGATCCGACCAGCGCAACCCGCCACGGGCAACCTTTCCCCCGCGCAGATGAATGCCCTCGACCCGAGGCGAGTAGACCCAGATTTCGCGATAGGGGCGCGGTCGCGGAAGATTCGCCACAACTGCCGAGTCCAACTTGAAACTGTAGTACTCGTGAAATTCGCCGCGCGCATCCCGTTGGTAGAAGTTGGTCCGCAGCATGGCCCGGATCAGATCGTAGAAAGCGCGCAGGATGCGATCCTGGTCCGCCGAGGAAACACTATCAATCGCCCGCAGAATGGTCTTGCGGACAGGCATGTCCTCGAACGTCCCGAAATCCTTTTCACGTTCGGCCAGAGCTTCGCCCAGCAACTCGACCAGCACATCATCCTCGAAACGCTCCAGCAGGTCTCGGCTCTGGGCCTCCAGGGACTTGCGCACCGCTACACGTTGTGAAGCGCTTTGCGCTTCTCGACCCGGGTCGAATCGACATTCGAAATACTCGACCAGCAAGCGCGCCACCAGTGGCCAGGCCGCCAGAGTCTGTTCCATGTAGGTCTGCGAAAATGGCATGCCGGTTTGCAGCAGATACTTGCAACAGGCACGCAGCAGATTGACCTGGCGCCAATCGAGATGGGCCAGTATCACTAATCGATTGAAGCCATCATTTTCGACCTGTTTGCGCCACGTCTTTTCGAAGGCTTGCTGGAAATTGTCGCGGATGAGATCCAGGCGCAGCTCATCGCCAGTCGGTGGACTCATGTCAAAATCCTGGATCCAGACACAATGACCATCGGCCAGTTTGAGCTCATAGGGACGCTCCGAAACAATGCGCATCCCGAGGTTCTCGAGCATCGGCAACACATCGCTCAAGGGGATGGGGCGCTCATGCTTGAACAGCTTGAATCGGATGATGCCGCGCCCGGACTGGCGGGGCTTGTACAGGCTCATGCGCAGATCATCCAGATCCTTCAGGCGCGACACATTGACCACATCGAAGCTGGCCACATGCGGTGAAACCTCTTCGGTGTAAGAGGCCGGAAACGCCTTGCTGAATCGCCGGCTGAGCTCCAGTCCCTTCTCCTCACCGTGTTCACGGACCAGGATTTCAGTCAATTCGTCCGGCCAGGAACGGATCGCCTTGATGATCTTCTTTTCGATCTCACGGATGTCATAGTTGATGGCGCCGGCATCCTTGCGCGGTCTAACGACCACTTGCACGCGAGCCAGCTTGAACCCACCCACCTGAATGGCAAAATCAAGCTTCTGGCCCTTGAGCGAGCGCTTGAGAATGGCCTGAATGCGTTCACGGTTTTCGGTATTGAACCGGTCTCGCGGTATGAAAACCAGACAAGAGAAGAACCTGCCGAATCGTTCGCGACGAATGAACAGGCGGGTCTGGCTACGTTCCTGCAAGTCTAGAATGCCGGTCGCCAACTCCAGTAATTCTTCCGCAGATGCCTGGAACAGCTCGTCGCGCGGCAAGGTCTCCAGAATGTGCAGCAGCGCCTTGCCGGCATGGCTGCCGGGCTTGAGTCCGGAACGCTCGACCACCTCTTCGACCTTGCGGCGAACCAGTGGCGTATCCTGGCAGCGCCGGATATACGCGCCCGAAGTGAACAGACCAATCAGACGCTTTTCGCCGATCACCTTGCCCTGATCGTCAAAGTAGAGCACCGAGATGTAATCCATGTAGCCCCCGCGGTGCACCACGGATTGGGCATTGGTCTTGGTGATGATGATGGGATCTTCAACACCTTGCGCGGCGCCACTTCCAGACAGGTCAGCCACCCGTCTGACCGGCGCCTTGCGATGCTCGTCATGCATGATGCCCAGGCCACTGCCACCGACTGGCTTGAGCAGTCGACCATCCTTGCCCGGCTCAATCGCATATTCGCGATAACCCAGAAACGTGAAGTGGTCATCAGCCAGCCAGCGAAAAAAATCCTGCGCCTCGGTCAGTGCCTCGGAATCCATCGGCGCATGAGTTTCGGGAAGTTTATCGGCGATTTGCCTGGCTTTCGCTGCCATCTCCCGCCAGTCGCTGACTGCTCGACGAACATCGGCCAGGCCAGCTCGAACGCGTTGCTCGATGCGTGCCAGATTCTCTGGGAAAGTCTGACGATCAATCTGCACATGCATCAGTGATTCACTTTGACCGTCCTCACCTTCACCCTGACAAAGGCTCAGCCAGTGCCCTCCCTGGTCGCGCTGCACGCGCATCACCGGATGGATGATCAAGTGAACGGAAACACCCAGCTCGGAGAGGGCCAGAACCACAGAGTCCACCAGGAATGGCATGTCGTCGTTGATGATTTCCAGCACAGTGTGCTGACATTCCCAACCATGATCATCCGGGGTGGGATTGACAATCCTCAACTTGACGTCGCCTGGCATGCGCTGGCGGGCGAATTCGAAAAAGTCCAGTGCCAGATTGGCATTGGTTTCGAAATCGGCATCGACCAGCTCATCGGTCGGAACCCGGCGAAACAACTCGCGGGAAAAGGCTACGACCTGTTCACTACCCTGTTTGCCGCGAATCAGGGACGCAACCGCGTCCAGATGATCCTGTTTTTTTTGTTTTTTTTCGCTGTTGCTCATGCCTTGGCCCTGACTCCCGACTCAGAATGACCGCCCACGATTTATCAACCGAATCTTCAGCTAACGTAAACCGGTCTCCGAACGTGCAATCACCATGCGCTGGATTTCACTGGTGCCCTCATAGATTTCAGTAATCTTGGCATCCCTGAAGTAACGTTCCACCGGCATCTCCTTGCTGTAGCCCATGCCACCGTGGATTTGCACCGCCTGATAGGCAATCCACATCGCCGCTTCAGACGCCACCAGCTTGGCCATCGACCCCTCGGCAGTAAATCGGGCGCCAGTCTGACTGGCCTGCATCTTGGTCCATGCCGCGCGCAAAGTGAGCAAACGAGCCGCTTCCAGCCGGCACTTCATGTCGGCAATCTTGGCCTGAATCATCTGGAAACTGCCGATTTCCTTGCCGAAAGCCTTGCGATCACGGGCATATTCCAGGCTGGCCTCGTAGGCCGCCTGAGCGATCCCGACGGCCTGGGCCGCGATGCCGATGCGCCCGGCATCGAGCACGCTCATTGCGATCTTGAAACCTTCGCCTTCCTTACCGAGCCGGTCCTCCACCGGACAGCGGTAGTCATTGAGCTCGACCTCGCAGGTGGCCGAGGCCCGGATGCCCATCTTGGGTTCGGTCTTGCCCAGACTCAAACCTTCCCGTTCACTGTCGACCAGGAACGCCGTGATACCGCGGCCACCCGCATCCGGGTCGGTAGCAGCAAAAAGCACCATATAGCGAGCCACCGGACCAGATGTGATCCACGACTTGCGCGCGTTGATCACGTAATGACTGCCATCGTCACTAAGCACCGCCCGTGAGCGCATGCGTGATGCATCCGAGCCCGACTGCGGCTCGGTGAGCGCATAAGCACCAATTTGCTCGCCGGTCGCAATTTCACGCACGTACTTCTGCTTTTGTTCCTCACTGCCATACTTGAGAATGCCATTGCAGAACAGGGAATTGTTGACCGACATGATGGTGCCATGGGCGGCATCCGCTGCGCTGATCTCGATCATGGCCAGCACATACCCGATGGTATCCAGCCCGGCTCCACCGTACTCATCCGGCACCTCGATCCCCATCAGACCCAACTCGCCCATCTTTCGAATGGTGTCCAGGGGAAACTCTCCTGACTCATCATGAGCGGCCGCCACCGGTACAATCTCACTACGCGCGAAGTCGCGCGCCGTAGCCTGAATCATTTCCTGTTCTTCGGTCAGTTGAAAGTCCATATGCGCAGAATTTTCCTCTGTTAGCGCCGAGATTCGGCGTGGTTTTCAAGGTGATAGCATTGACCCCAAAGTATAACCGCGCAGGCGTGATCAAAGTCCTCCGACAGACCGTTGCAGGATCAAACGCGGCTTTTTTCGGGAAATTCATCACAAAAACATCAATTCACCCTTGACAGTAGCTTCACCGAGTTTACAATCAGGTTTCCGGAGTGGGGTTCCCCCTTCCCCTATCCGGTTCGTGGCCGAGGTTCCCCCCTTGCCTCGGCCACACTTTTTACCGAAACCCGGCCGGGCTCAGCTGAGTCCGGCCGGTTTTTTTGGCCCAACAGGCTGACAGGCAGCCCCAGCGGCATTATAATTGCCGGCCTGTACGCACACCTGCCCAGGTGGCGGAATTGGTAGACGCGCTAGCTTCAGGTGCTAGTATCCAATAGGATGTGGGAGTTCGAGTCTCCCCCTGGGCACCACATTGCAACGACTCTCCCCTCTGCGCACCTGAAGCGTCATGAACCAATGGCGGAGCGGGAGCGGTAGGTCGCGTCAGCGACCGTGAGCGCACGCGCAGCACCTCATCCGCTAGTATCCAATAGGATGTGGGAGTTAGTAGGTCGGGGCTACGTCCCCGACGGTCCATGCCGCAAACATCGACACGAACTCGACATATGTCACTGCCCGACCCGGATTCGAACACGCCAACCCGGCGATGGTGATGGATTCGATATTGACCGTCGGCCACGTAGGGCCGACCTACGCGCTCCGCAAATGGTGCCGAGGAGAGGACTCGAACCTCCACGTCCAAAGGACACCAGGACCTAAACCTGGCGCGTCTACCAGTTCCGCCACCTCGGCACGGGAGGTGAATTCTAGCAGTATTGCCGAGGTACAATTCAGCACATGTGTGGACGCGGCGGCCTGGACTATGACTGGTCCCGGCTCTGGAACTACTTCAACCTGACCGGACAAGCCCCCGATGGCGGTGTCCGGGTGCTCAACCTGGCCCCGTCATGGCGCAGCGGCGAAACGGTGCACTGGTCGCGAGTGCCGGTGATTCGCCATGCCGACAACCAGCGACAAATGACCCCGCTGGTCTGGCCGCTGGTGCCGTTCTGGCTCAAAGGCGAATTGCCGAAATTCTCCACCGCCAATTGCCGTTCAGAGGCCGATCGCCCGTTTTCGGAGACCGTGGCGAAGAAACCGACCTTCCGCAATGCCTGGAAACACGACCAGCGCTGCCTGGTGCCGTTTTCCTGGTTCTATGAGTGGGACCAGCGCAGCAAGCCCAAGCAGCCCTGGCGAGTGCTTCCGGCCCAAGATCCCTTCCTGGTCATGGCCGGGCTGTGGGACCGCTCTCCCCTGCCCGACGGCGAGATGCTGGAATCATTCACCATCGTCACCACCGGCCCCAACCAACTGCTGACCGACATCGGCCACCACCGCAGCCCGGTGATGCTCGATCAGTCCGACTGGGATTGCTGGCTGAGCGGCACGAAAGATGAAGCCGAATCCCTGATCCACCCACCCCCGAATGATTTGATGAAGGCCCACAAAGTCACCACCCAAGTCAACAACCCCGGCTACCAGAATGAAGACCTCCTCCAGGAACCCGACCACCCCTAGTCCTTTCACCTTTCACCTTTCACCTACCTTCACCAGACCCCCGGCACCAACCACCACGATCGCCGCTTGTAGTCAGCCCACTCGGCATACCGACTCATGCTCGCTTCCTTGTGGATCATGTTGACCGCAAACAGCCCGATCCACACCAAGGCCAGCACCACGAATGGCAGCCAGTGCCAGACCATCAGGGCGAATGACAGGTAGATCATGATTTCGCCGAGGTAATTGGGATGTCGGATCCAGCGATGCAGGCCATCGGTGATCAGACCACGCTGCACTCGCAAGGTGTAGTACTTCTGGGCATCGGCGGCGATCATGATCACGGTACCGATCAGGCACAGGGAGGTGCAAACTGCAAACCAGACGGGTTCGGGCAATGGGTAATTCGGGTCGGCATAACCAGAGATCAGCAACCAGCCAAATACCCAGTACCAACCCAGCACACCCAGGAAGGCATTGATGCCGCCAGCGATGGTGATGCGCTTTTGCCAGCCTGCATCAGGAAAGCTCAGATCCTTGATCAGCCAGGCCAGCCCGTAACTGCCGTGAAGTGCCAGGTAGACCCAGGCCGCGGTGGAATGGTTGTCGTAGAACCAGATCAGGGCGGCCAGGAAGAAAAACGTGCCGCCCTTCTGGAAATTGATGACCCAGGACAGCTTCCAGGGCCTGGGCCCACCCAGGCAGTCGACGACCAGCCAGTCGGTCAGGCGGCGCAGTTGCGCCGCCCAACCCGGGACCTTCATGCCGGTTTACTCCCCCGCATCATTGATCAGGCCACGCCGCTCGAGCACAGGCTCGATGGTGGGCTGGCGACCGGCGAAGTCGTAGTAGAGGTCCATGGCGTCTTTGCTGCCACCCCGGGACAGGATGGTGTCGCGGAAATGCTGGCCGGTCTCGCGGTCCAGCCCTCCATTCTCCTTGATCCACAGCACGCTGTCTTCATCCAGGATCTCGCTCCAGATGTAGGAGTAGTAGCCGGCCGAGTAGCCGCCCATCATGTGCGAGAAATACGGGGTGCGGTAGCGCGGCGGCACCGGCGTGTAATCCATCTCCCACTCGGCCAGCACATTGGCTTCGAAATCCATGGCTTCTTCGGCCGGCGGCACGTCGTCGGGCTGAAGCTGGTGCCATTCCTGGTCGATGACCGAGGCGGAGATGTATTCGGCAGTACGGAAGCCCTGGTTGAAGGTCTCAGCTGCCAGCACGCGGTCCAGCAGATCCTGCGGGATCTGTTCGCCGGTCTCGTAGTGGCGGGCGTAGTTGGCCAGCACCTCCGGCCAGGCGGCCCACATTTCATAGACCTGCGATGGATACTCGACGAAATCGCGCGGTACTGCGGTCGCCGCGAAGGTCGGATACTGAACATCGGAGAACAGACCATGGATAACATGGCCGAATTCGTGGAACAGCGTGGTCACTTCATCCCAGGTCATCAGCGTGGGCTCACCTTCCGGGGGCTTGGGAATATTGAGATGATTGCCGGTGACCGGGTGGCCGCCCAGCAGGCGTGAATGAATGCGGTAAGAGTTCATCCACGCACCGCCACGCTTGTTGCTACGCGAGTAGAAGTCGCCAATCATCAGGCCCAACCCGGTCCCATCTTCCTCGAAGACTTCCCAGACTCTGACATCGGGATGATAGGTCGGCAGATCCGGACGTTCCTTGAAGGTGATGCCGAACAGCTTTTCGGCCGAATAGAACACGCCGTTTTCAAGCACGTTGTCCAGCTCGAAGTACGGTCTGATCTGGGACTCGTCGAAGTCGAAGCGGCGCTGGCGAACTTTTTCGGCGTAGTAGGACCAATCCCAGGAGGCCAGTTCAAAAGGCTCGTCCTCGATCTCATCGATGATGGCCTGGATGTCGGCGCCTTCGGCACGGGCCGCTTCGAAGGCAATCGGCACGACCTGGCGATGCATGTCATTGACCGTCTCGACCGAGCCGGCAGTCTGGCGCTCGAGAATGTAGTCGGCGTGGGTGTCGTAGCCCAGCATCTGGGCGCGGCGAGCCCGCAACTCGACGACCCGGCGTACGATCTCGCGGGTATCGTGTTCATTGCCACGTGATCCACGGCTCAGAGAGGCTTCGTGGACTCGCTGGCGAGACTCACGGTTTTCCAGGTCGGCCAGTGGCGGCTGACCGGAAGTATTGAGCAGCGTGATGACGTAGTGACCGTCCTCATGGCCGCGATCAGCCGCCTCGGACGCGGCGCGTTCGATGGCTGAATCACTCAGGCCGGCCAGGGCTTCACGGTTGTCGAACACGACTGCCGAGTCGTTGACCTCGGCCAGCACGTTCTGGCTGAACTCGGTGCCCAGTTCCGCCAACTCGCGATTGATTTCCCGGAGTTGGTCCTTCTCGTCGTCGGACAATTGTGCGCCGGCACGGACGAACTGGGTGCGATATTCCTCGAGAAGGCGAAGTGATTCGGCATCCAGGTCCAGTTCATCGCGCTGCTCGTGCAGCGTCTCGATACGGGCAAACAGATCCGGATTGAGGTTGATCGCGTCGGAATGCGCGGAGAGCTTCGGCGACATTTCGCGCTGAATATCCTGCAAGGTGTCGCTGGTGTTGGCACCGGAGAGATTGAAGAAGATGCGGCTGACACGATTCAGCGTCTGGCCCGAACGCTCCATGGCCACGATGGTGTTGTCGAACGTCGGATCGTCGGGGTTGGAGGCAATCGCCTCGATCTCCTCAGTGTGTTCAGCCATACCGGCTTCGAGCGCTTCGCGGTAGTGCTCGTCCTCGATCAGATCGAAAGGCGGCATGCCGTAGGGCAAGGTGCTCTCGATCAGCAGGGGGTTGACTTCAGGTGCTTCCTCGGCAACCTCGACTTCGGCCTCTGGAACGGCCGGCACTTCCGGCTCGGCAGGCGGCTCGGGTTC
>PWWM01000057.1 GCA_003561495.1 Gammaproteobacteria bacterium | reverse complement strand
CCTCCCGTCTTCCGTCTTCCGTCTTCCGTCTCCCGTCTCCCGTCTACACGTTAAACCTGAAATGCACCACATCTCCCTCCTGGACCACGTAATCGCGGCCTTCCAGGCGGAGTTTTCCGGCGGCCTTGGCGCCGGACTCGCCGTTGCAGGCGATGTAATCCTCATAGGCGGTGACTTCGGCGCGGATGAAACCCTTTTCGAAATCGGTGTGGATGCGCCCGGCCGCCTGGGGAGCGGTCGAGCCCTTGCGCACGGTCCAGGCGCGCACTTCCTTGGGGCCGGCGGTAAAAAAGGTGAGCAGGTCGAGCAAGGCATAACCGGCACGGATCAGGCGGTTCAGGCCCGGCTCGTCCTGGCCCAGATCGGCCAGGAATTCGGCCTGCTCTTCCGCGCTCAACTCGGCCAGCTCGGCTTCCATGGCCGCACACAACACCACCACCTCGGCGCCTTCAGCCTCGGCACGTTCGCGGACCCGGACAACCATGGCATTGTCCTCGGCGGCCGAATCATCGACATTGGCCACATACAGCACCGGCTTCGATGTGATGAATTGCCAGGTCTTCAGCGCCAGGCGCTCATCGCTGTCGAACTCAAGAGTCCGCAACGGCAAACCCTCGCCAAGGTGGGCGACGACTTTTTCAAGGATGGCCGTCAGGCGCTTGGCCTCCTTGTCGCCGGACTTGGTCTGACGGCTGGTCCGGTCCAGGGCGCGTTCGGCGGTTTCCAGGTCGGCCAGCACCAGTTCGGTGTCGATGGTCTCGATATCGGCCAGGGGATCGACCCGCCCCGACACATGGGTGACATCGTCATCGACAAAGCAGCGCACGATATGGGCAATGGCATCAGTCTCGCGGATATGCGACAGAAACTTGTTGCCCAGCCCCTCCCCTTTCGAGGCGCCCGCCACCAGGCCGGCGATATCGACGAACTGCATCATGGTGGGGATCACCTTTTCCGGCTTGGCGATGGCCGCCAGCCGATCGAGGCGCGGATCCGGCACCGGCACCATGCCGACATTGGGCTCGATGGTGCAGAACGGATAGTTCTCGGCCGGGATTTCAGCCTTTGTCAGGCACTTGAACAGGGTGGACTTGCCGACGTTGGGGAGTCCTACGATGCCGCATTTGAAGCCCATGGGTGGTTCCTTGAGAACGGTAAAAGGTGAAAGGTAAAAGGTGAAAGGGTAAAACCGGGTGTGTCACTTGGCGTCCGGCTTTGCTTTCGCCTCGTCGGCCTGATCTTTTGAGTGCAGGGCCTGCATGGCGCGATCGGGGCGGCCGGACAGCAGGTCGGGCAGAACCTCGGCGGCGCGGGTGATCGCCTGCTTGATCGCGCGCTCATCGTCGGCATTGGCGCGGCTGAGGACCCAGGGGGTGACGGCTTCCCTGATGCCCGGATGACCGATGCCGATGCGGATGCGCCAGAAGTTCGGGCTACCCAGGTGCTGGAAGGTCGAGCGCAGGCCGTTGTGGCCGCCGTGGCCGCCGGCGAGTTTCAGGCGAACGGTTCCCGGCGGCAGGTCCAGGTCGTCATAGGCAACCACGACCTGCTCGGGACGGATGTCATAGTAATCGGCTGCCGCCCGTACGGCCTGACCGGAATGGTTCATGAAGGTATCAGGCTTGAGAAAGACGCAATCGGCGCCGGCAAAGGATTGCTTGGATGCCTCACCAGAAAGCTTCCGGTTCGACTTGAGCTGCAATGGGCTCTCCCGGTCCAGCGCATCCAGAAACCAGAACCCGGCATTGTGCCGGGTTCTTTCGTACTTCGCACCCGGGTTACCCAGGCCGACAATCAGCCAGCGATCGCTCACGACCCGGCTCAGTCTTCCTTCTTGGAAGCCTCTTCGTCGTCGCCGGAATCTTCGCCCTCGCCCTCGCCTTCAGCTTCACCGTCTTCGGCGGCTTCGTCAGCCTCTTCGGCTTCGGCCACGGTCTCGACATCAGCAGCTTCGGCAGCCAGGGCATCAGCTTCGGCAGCCAGCTCACCCGTGCCCTGACCTTCGCGAATGTAGATCGCGGTCACGATCGAGTGGTCATTGTCAGCGCTGACTTCCAGGGCCGGGATGGTGACTCCCTCCGGCAACTTGATTTCGCTGAGCATGACACCTTCACCCGGCTCCAGGTCAGCCAGGTCGACTTCCAGGTATTCCGGCAGATCCTTGGGCAATGCGTCGATTTCGACTTCAACAGTCTGGTGCGAAATCACCACACCGGCAGTGCGACCCGCCTTGGACTTGTCTTCGTTGATGAAGTGAATCGGCACATTGATGCGCACGACCTGGTCATCGGAGACACGCAGAAAGTCGATATGGGTCAGCAGCGGCTTGAACGAATGGCGCTGCAAATCGCGAATCACGACCTTCTGGCGCTTGTCCTTGCCCACGCTGAGCTCGAGGATTGAGGAGTGAAAAGCCTCTTCCTCGGCCATGTGCAGGACCGAATCGTGGTCCACGGTAATGGTGGCGGGCTCGCGGTTACCGCCGTAAACCACGGCCGGCACCCGGCCGGCACGACGCAGGCGGCGGCTCGCACCTTTCCCCACGTCCGTGCGCATTTCCGCCGGAATCTTGAATTGTTTTGACATGATGTCTGCTCACTTGATCTAGAGTGGAAATACCGCCAACCCGCGACCAGGTTGGCGGAGCAAGCCGGGCATTTTAGCACGGGCAGACGGGAGACGGAAGACGGGAGACGAGAAAACCCCTACCGTCTCCCGTCTCCCGTCTTCCGTCTCCCCGGCGAAGCCTTCAGTCTTCGCCGAAAAAGAACCCAAACAACTGCAGCAACGACAGGAACATGTTGTAGATCGACACGAACAGCGTGACCGTGGCCATGATGTAGTTGCGTTCGCCGCCACGCACGATTTGCTGGGTCTGGAAGACGATCAGACCGCACATGAGCAGGGCGAACATGGCCGACACCGCCAGGCTCAGCGCGCTCATCTGGAAAAAGATCGCCACCAGGCCGGCGACGAATGCGGTCAGGATGCCGACGAACAGGAACGGACCCATGAAACTGAAGTCCTTTTTCGTCACCATGGCGAATCCAGACAGACCAACGAAGGCCACAGCGGTCGAGCCCATAGCGGCAATGACCAGTTGATGGCCGTTGCTGAAAAGGCCCAGATAGCTGTTGACGATGGGCCCCAGGGTCATGCCCATGAAGCCGGTCAGCGCAAATACGCTCACCAGCCCCCAGGCCGAGTTGCGTAACGCCATGGTCAGAAACAGCAGCCCGAAGTAACCGGCCAGGGTCAGCAAGACGCCGGGATAGGGCCAGTTGTTGGCCATGGCCACCAGCGCCATGCCGGCACTGAACAGCAGCGTCATGGCCAGCAGGTTCCAGGTATTGCGCAGCACCTTGCGGGCGCTTTCATCCATCTCCACGCTGGTGGAGCGAGGTATCGAGGTTGTCCTGAGTCTTTCGTTCATGATGACTATGGGTTCCTTATGAAAAAATCTCGGCCGGTTAATCAATATTCTACGACCGCGATTCTATCAGGTTGGTTTCACGCTTCTGTAACGGGCAAAACCAAACCTGATTAGCGTCGTGTCTCAGTGCGCGGGCTTCGTTCCGGTTGAAGCCGTCCTCAGGCGGTGAGTTCAGCAGCTTTCGAAGCGGCAAACGAGTTCGGGGACGGGTGCGGCGCCGCCGAGCTGGTCGGCCAACAGCTCGCCGGCCGCCAGACCGATTTCCAGGCCGCGGCGAAGGTGGCCGGCGTTGACCCAGAGCCCACGCATCTGCGGATAGGCGCCAATGGCCGGCAACCCGCTTTCCAGGCCCGGCTTCGGTCCCAGGCCAACGTTTTCCAGATCAAAGCGACTCAACGCCGGCAACCAGTTGCTCACGCGTGCATACAAGTCTTCGATGGCCGTTTTCTCGCATTCCTGCCCAGCAGTCAAATCAACGGCCATCAAGCGGCCGTCGGCCAGCGGGGCCAGGCAGCAGTCGCCACCATGGATCACCTGGCTGATCAGACGCTGGCCCGGATTGAACAACAGGTGGGTGGTCCGGAGCGGGTCCACGGCCAGGCGTTCAAGCCCGGAATCAAACAACAACGGATTGGTTCTTGCACCGGCAGCCATCACCACGGCTTCGGCCCGATAGCGACGCCCATCGGCCATTTCCACGCCGAGCACGATGTTGCCGGCCACATCCAGCCGTCGCACACTGGAATCGCGAATGATGGACACATTGAACTGCGGCAGGGCAAACGCCAAGGCCCGAGCCAGCCGAGATGGACGAACCCGGTGGGCAATCCTGACCTGCACGGCATTGCGATCGCCATAGGCCAGCCCCGGCTCGAATTCGGACAAGGGACCGCGAGAGCATTCATGCCGATGCTGCTCCAGCCATTGCGCTGCTTCGTCCAGTGCTTCGGCGATCAGCAACAAGGCACTGCCGTGAATCTCGCAGTCGACCCCGGTCGCCTGGCCCAGCTCGACAACCAGTTCGGGCAAGAGATCGCAGGAATAGCGGGTCATGTTTTCCAGGACCTGGGGCAGCTGCCACGGTGGTACGGCGGTCACCCCGGCATCGCCCTCATCGCCGGCATTGACCACCATCACACGATGTCCGGCTCGTTGCAGGGCATGGGCGGTTGTCAGTCCGGTCAACCCGGATCCGACCACGATGATTTCGGCGCGACTCACAGCCTCGGCGGCTCCGGGCCGCGGCGCGGAATGAAGCCCTCGATCAGCAGAATGATCACTCCGATCACAATGACACTGTCAGCCAGGTTGAAAGCCGGCCAGTGCCAGCCGGCATAGTGGACATCGATGAAGTCGACCACGTAACCATGCTGGATTCGGTCGATCAGGTTACCGATCGCCCCACCCAGCACCAGGCTGATGGCCACCGGCAACAGACGCGAGCGGTTCGGCAAGCGCCACAGCCAGATCATCAGGACAATACTGATAATGACTGCCACGGCGCTGAAGAACCAGCGCTGCCAGCCTCCGGCTCCGGCCAGGAAACTGAACGCCGCACCCTCGTTGTGGGCCAGGGTCAGATTCAGCCAGCCGGTAATCTCGACCGGGCGATACAGGGTCAGGTTCTGGCTGGCCAGATGCTTGGTCCAATAGTCCAGCAACACCAGGATAGCGGCCAGACCCAGCCACATCAGGTAACGTGGCAGACGCATCGGCGCCATGATCAGCACCAGTCCCGGGTTTCGCCATCGCTGGTCACATTGATCACGCAACGATGACAGATTTCCGGGTGGTCGGGGTCGCTGCCGACCGAGTCACGATGATGCCAGCAGCGCACACACTTGGCATGTTCAGTGGCGCGCACCGAGACTCGAAGTGCATCGCCCTCTATGGTGGCGGTTTCCTGCGCTTGCTCGACCGCGCCCAGGGACACGTCGGAGGTAATCAAGAGGAAACGCAGTTCGTCGCCTACCTCGGCCAGGTCCCGGCCCAATTGTCCGGCAGCCTCCAGGGTGATTTCAGCGGCCAGCGACGAGCCGATGGCCTTGGACCGGCGCAACGCCTCCAGGCACGGACCGACCACCTCGCGCACGCCACGCAAGCGTTTCCAGAATGCTCGGGTTTCGGCATCGCTCTCGCTCAAGCCCTCATACCAGGTCGCCAGCATGACCGACTCGGCGCGCTCACCCGGGATTTCGGCCCAGATCTCCTCGGCGGTGAAACAGCAGATCGGCGCCAGCCAGCGCGCCAGCGCCTCAATGATGTGATACATGGCGGTCTGGGCCGAACGTCGGGCTGGGTGATTCTCGGGCAAGGTGTAGAGCCGGTCCTTGATGATATCCAGGTAATAGGCGCTCATGTCCAGCCTGCAGAAATGATGCAAACGCTGGTAGATATTCAGGAACCGGTAGTTGGCATACGCATCGACAATCTCGGCCTGCAGGGTGGCGGCCATGTCGACAGCATGACGATCCAGCGGCAGCAGCTCATCATTGGCCATGCGATGTTTTTCCGGATCGAACCCATTCAGGTTCCCGAGCAGAAAGCGCGCGGTATTGCGAATACGCCGATAGGCGTCCGCGACCCGTTTGAGAATCTCGTCGGAAACATTCATTTCCTGACGGTAATCCGCCGCCGCCACCCACAGCCTGAGGATATCGGCGCCGAGCGTATTCATGACCTGTTGTGGGGCGACCACATTGCCCTGGGACTTGGACATCTTGCGGCCCTCGGCATCGACGGTAAAGCCATGGGTCAGAACTTGTCGATAAGGCGCCTGACCGTGCATGGCCACCGAGGTCAGCAGCGACGACTGGAACCAGCCGCGATGCTGATCCGAGCCTTCCAGGTAAAGATCGGCCGGGCGACTCAGTTCTTCGCGCTGATCGAGTACGCAGTAATGGGTCACACCGGAGTCGAACCAGACATCGAGAATGTCCGGCACCGGCTCGTAGTGCTCGGGATCAACGCCCAGACGCTCGGCAATGTTGTCCTGGTACCAGGCATCCACGCCTTCCTCGGCCACGATATCGGCCAGTCGGGCAAGAATTCCAGCGGTGTCGGGATGCGGCTGATGTTCGTCGCGATCGACGAAGAAACCCAGCGGCACGCCCCAGGTGCGTTGCCGTGAAATGCACCAGTCCGGACGAGACTCGATCATGCCGCGAATGCGGGCCTGGCCCCAGTCGGGCACCCAGCGCACCTGGTCAATGGCCTTGAGCGCCTGTTCACGCAAGCCGGCCTGATCCATGGAAATGAACCATTGCGGCGTGGTTCTGAATGCAGTCGGCGTCTTGTGGCGCCAGCAGTGCGGGTAACTGTGCTCGAAATCTTCGGCGGCCAGCAAGGTGCCATTGAGCTTCATGTGTTCGATCAGTTGCCGATTGGCCTTCCAGACATGGACACCGCCGACCACCTGGGTGTCTTCGACGAACAGGCCTCGGCCATCGACCGGGTTGACCACCGGCAAGTCATAGACCAGACCGATATCGAAGTCTTCCTGGCCATGACCGGGTGCGGTATGCACCGCACCCGTGCCGGTTTCGGTGGTGACATGCTCACCGAGAATGACCGGCACCCGGTAATCATTGAACGGGTGGGCGAGTTTCAGGTGCTCCAGGGTCCGGCCGGCAACGGTGCCGAGGATCTCGGCATTGTCCAGCCCGATTCGCGCACACACATCTTCGCGCAACTGGCTGGCCACGACGATTTCACGCACCACCCCGTCGCGCTCGCCACGCACCAGGTCATAATCCAGGTCGGCGTTCAGACACACCGCCTGGTTGGCCGGCAGCGTCCATGGCGTGGTGGTCCAGATGACGACACCGGCCTGATCAGAGAGATGATCCTGCCCGAACAACCGGGCCAGTTCGAGCGGATCAGCGGCTGGAAACAGTACATCAACCGCCGCCGAGGTCTTGTCCTGGTACTCGATTTCGGCCTCGGCCAGCGCCGAGCCACAGTCGAAGCACCAGTG
>PWWM01000007.1 GCA_003561495.1 Gammaproteobacteria bacterium | reverse complement strand
CGGTTTACGGTTTACGGTTTACGGAAAGGTAGGTCTTGCCCTTCTCTCGTCTTCCGTCTTCCGTCTTCCGTCTTCCGTCTTCCGTCTCCCCTGCCTTCTCCTGGCCGCACTGCTGCTGGCCGTTCCCGGCACACTGCTGGCCCAGGCCAGTCCCGAGGCACAGGACGAGCAGCGATTTTCTCGGATCGAGCCGCTGGATTTTCGCAGCGAGGTCGAGCGGGCGCGTTTTCGTTCCTTGACTTCTGAGTTGCGCTGCACGGTTTGTCAGAACGAGTCGCTGGCTGAGTCGGATGTGCCGTTGGCCCGTGACCTGCGCCGCGAGATTTTTCACATGATCCAGGACGGCCGTTCCGATATGGAAATCCGCAGTTTCATGGTTGACCGCTACGGCGATTTCGTCCTGTATCGACCGCCACTGGCTGGTCATACACTTCTTCTATGGGCCGGTCCCATTGTGCTTCTGCTTGGAAGCCTGATCGGCGTAATCATTGTCATTCGACGCAGACAACAGGCCCTGCAATGACCACAGCTTTTATCGTCGCCGCGTTGATCGCGGTATTGATCGCGCTCGGCTTCGTTCTGACCCCACTGGTCAGAAGCTCCAATCCCGAAGCCAACCGAATTCACCGTCAGCTTCGTGCCCTTGATGAACTGACCGACCAACTCGACCCCGAAGACCTGCGTCAGCGCAAGGCGCGTCTCAAAGCCGCCCTTGAGCAAACAGGCTCCGACAGCAAGGGTGTCGGTGTAGGGGTCGTGCTGGTATTGGCGCTGGTCGTACCGCTGGCCACGGTCCTGATGTACCGCCATGTCGGCAGTCCGGAGGGACTGACCCCCAGTGGGACCCAGGTCGAGGAAATTCGTGCCAGCATGACCGAACTGGCCCATGCCATCGAACGCAACCCTCACGATGTCGACAATTGGGTGCGACTCGGCATGATTTACAAGGATATCCAGGAGTTTTCTTCGGCCGAACATGCGTTCCGAAGGGCCTTGTACGAAGCAGGTGACGAGGGCCCCTTCATCCAGGTCGAACTGGCCGAAACGCTGCTGTTTGCATCTCGAGGCGGAGCCATGCCATCCGAAGCGAGGCGCCTGCTGGCCCGGGCCATCTCCTCGGATCCGGAAAACCAGAAGGCACTGTGGCTGCTCGGAATCGGCGCATTCCAGGCCGGCGACATGGCCAACGCCGTGCGCTACTGGCAACGCCTGGAGGGCCTGCTTGAGCCCGGCAGTGTCAAGAACTCCGTTCAAGTCCAGTTGCAGCGCGCCCGCCAGCAGATGATTGCGGGCGGTCCGGACGCTGGTGAACGGGACACCCGTGGGTTGCCGGAAGGGCATCCCACTCTTCCTGCGCAACCCAGTCCGACCACCCCACAACCTCTTCCCGACGGGCATCCGACGCTTGAGTCTCCTCCAGCGGTCGCCGGCACTCGCGGCACAGGTTTGCCAGAGGGCCATCCGCCCATCGATGAGCCGTCCGAACCGGCGCCACCAGCCACTCCCGACGAGGGACCGGTACTTCCCGTGCAGGTCGCGATCAGCTCCGACCTGGCCAACAACCTTGAAGGCCGTGAGACGGTATTCGTCACCGCCCGGGCCGCAGATGGCCCGCCGACTCCACTGGCGGTCCGTCGATTGAGCGTGGCCGATTTGCCGGCCCGTTTTGGATTCAGCGACAATGACGCCATGCTCGAAGGCATGAGCCTGAGCAACCACCCCGATATCATCGTGACCGCCAGAGTCTCCATGCATGGCCAACCCGAGGCCCGCCCCGGCGACCTCCAGGGCCAGGCCGGGCCTTTGTCTATCTACGACGTCGCCGAAGTCCAGGTCACCATCGACGAAACCCTTGAGTAGCAAAAGGAGCGATCCTCTCGCGGAGACGCAGTCGTCTGCGTCTCTGCGAGAACATCAGTCTTTTTCTTTATTTAAAGTGATAGCGCAGCAGGACGCTGCCAACGTGAACTGTGTTGTTGGGGGTGCCGCGCCCCAGTCCGAGCAGGGCGCCGACGGTGTCCGGGGCAACATCGTCGCGGTAGAAGTCATCCTCGACCAGGCGGCCATAGACATAGCCCAGACGTAGATCCAACTGCTCGGTCAATTGCCGCTCGATGCTGGCTTGCAGGGTAATCCGACGGGTTTCCAGGTCGGGAAAGTCGGGCGCTGCGCCGCGTCTTTCGACGGTCAATTCACCGTCGGCGCGTGCATAAGTCAGATCCACGCGGGCTTTTTTCCAATCGCCGGGCAGGCGATCAAAATTCACGCCCAGACCCAGCGTCAGGAACTGATCCTTCTGGCGATACTGCCATGGCTCGCCAAAGTTGAAATCCGAGCCGCGAATGGTCGCGTCCAAGGACTCCCTGGCGACCCAGGCGTGGGCCACAGCGTGTTCCCCGATGCCCAGGGAAAGGTCCAGACCGTAGCTTTCGTCCTGGCCTTCACTCAGGCCAATCTCGGTATCACTGAAATCATCGTCGGACAATTCGTAGTAGACCCCGGCGGCCAGGTTGTCGGTAATGGCGTAGTCGGCCGACAAGCGCCAGGCCTCGCGTTTCTTCTCGGCAAAGTGGAAGCGCCGCAAGGTTGGCGTTTCCATCGGTCCCAGCAGAGCCGGGTCCAGGTCATTGCTGCGCTCTTCATGGGTGTAACGGGCGATCAGGTTGAGCCCGGCTACCGGCATGGCCCGGACCTGGAATGAGTACAAATCGGTGCGGGTGTCATGGACTTCCTGCAGCGTACGACTCATCTCGCGACGCTCTGCGGTGGCGCCGATTCTCCAGGCCCGTGAAATCCGGTAATTGATATTGGCATTCAGCGTCCAGCGATCATAGCTGTAAGGCTGGTTGGTGCGCGGCTGACCCAGATAAGTGTCCGTATTGATCTCCACGTAAGTGCCCACGGGCGTGCGATTATCGCGTTCGTCGTAGCGAAACTGAACCCGAGTGTTCAGTTGCGGAGTCAGGTTACCGGTGATACGCAGATTGGCAAAGCGGGTATCGACGCGTCCGTTCAAATCCGATCGCGGTAGCTCGGACTGTCCGGCAAATGCCGGATTGATGGTGGGGGCCAGAAAATTCTGGTCCTGTTCGGCACGACCCACGGCGACCTGGCCGGCCACGCTGACGCGATGGGAATGGCGCCAGGAGCCTGACAACATGAACTGGTGATACTGATTGTCGGGCGGCTGCGCCAACTCGCCGCGGTCATCCCCAATGCTGATACCGACAAAGGGGTTGTCCCAGCGAAGCGAGTCATTGCGATTATTGAAGGTGGACAGGTTGTAGGCGGTCTCCAACTCCCAATTGCCGCGGGAGTAACCGACCGCTGCATCGACGCGGGTGGTTTCATAGTCGACCGGCGCGATCAACTCGGCGGCATGAAAAATGAACGCTGCGCCCTGAACACGCGTGCCCTGGCGACGGGCATGCTCGACGTCGAGTCGATAGTTCCATGGGCTGGGTCGATGAAATTCAAAGCCCAGGCCCAGGGTTTCGCGTTGGGTGCCAATATCGAACGAGCGCAGGCTGCCCTGGAGTGCCGGCATCTGGTCGGTACTGACTTCACGCACCCAGGCGGCCGGCAGCGTCTGACGATCCGTGCCGGCGCCATCGAAGACCGAGCGAGCATCGAAAAACTGTACCCGGGCGATTTCCCGGTAATCCAGGCTCAACCGATAAGTACCCTGCTGACCACCGCTGATCGCCAGAGCGCGGCTGTCCAGGCCCAGCCGTTCGGCATAGATATCCACGTAACGACCGGCCTGATCACGATAGATCAGGTCCGCACCCAGCCCGAGGTAAAAGCCTTCTTCCTCCCAGCCGCCGAAACTGCCGAAATCACCGCCATCATCAGACACAAACTCCAGCCCGAACAACACCGAACCGGTCCAGCCATAAGGAAAGGGACAGCGGTCGCAAACATAGGCGCTGGTGTCGGGCTTTTCAGTAGAAGCCTCCGTCTCGGCTTCGTCACCGGCCATGACCGAATGGGTTCCTCCCAGGGCAACGAGACATGCGAGTGTCAGGGTATTCAGGCGTAGCGTGCTGATTGCGGGCCTCATGCGCATACCTCCTGTCTAGCGCAGAAATCCGGCACCCGAGGGGTGGTTGGATCCATGCACCTGGGAGTGGCAATTCATGCAACTTTGCCCCAGGGTGAAGTTCGAAGGCGAGGCCCCGCCCGGCAGATCATCGGGGGTTCTGCCCACACCGGCATGACCCAGGCGGGTATGGCATTGCTGACACAGCATGGGCGCACGCCGGGTCAGCATGGCCGGGTTATTCGAACCGTGTGGCTGGTGGCAAAGGGTACAGTCTTCGGCAACCGGCGCATGCTCCCACAGAAACGGGCCACGGGTTTCAGCGTGGCATTCATAACAGTTCTGGTTGACGGTCATCGCCGTCAGCATGGCTTCGCTGCCCGAACCATGCGGTTGGTGACAATCGGTACAGGCCATCTCGCCATGACGGACCGGGTGGGCATAGGCGCGGTGGGTTTCGGAACGAACCTGCGTATGGCAATCGCTGCACACCTGGTTCTGAATGGTCGCAATGGACATGGGATCCCGGCGTTCATGCATGGCATGGCAGTCCACGCAGCCGACTTCGTACTGGTGGTGGGCACTGCCTTCCCAGAAACGATGATCGCTGCCCTGGTGGCAGGTCAGGCAGGCCTGGTTCTCCTGTTCACTGGACCACAGGGCATTGTCTCCGAAACCCGGCATGGGAGGACGCGGCTGACCAATCCGTATTGGCCCGGCATGATCGCCCCCTGGTCCATGGCAGGCTTCACACTGGGTCTGGCCAAAGGGCGACCGGGCATCAGCCATGACCGCGTGAGGCCCTTCGAAGATCTGCAACAAGTGGTGGTCGCCACCGTGGCACATCAGGCAGGTATCGGCGCCGGCACGAGTGTAGTCCGGATCATGACCATTGGGCTCGGCTTCGTTCTGGTCGGCAACGGCGCTCAGCCCCAACAGCATCAATGTGATCACTGTAGCGACAAGCATGCCGCCGGTGAGATACTGAATTATCGGTCGCCTCGATCTTGGCAAGTGACCCTCCGCCGTTTGGTCATGTTTTTGATTGTGTAACACAAGGCTGCCGGCATCAAGCCGGCAGCCTTGGAGTTTGCTGCACTAGGTGTGGTTACCAGCGATCCAGCCCATGCGCTGCAGACACCGGTGCAAAGCCACTGGGCCCGTGACAGAAGGCACAGTTTTCCGGTGGCGCTGCATCGATCACGGCCTGGGTATCCGGGTCATTGTGCGGATCCGGATTGAGCAGGAATGAATTGCCGAACGAGATCGGGCTGGTGCCCCGGAAGGACATGTGATCCAGTGCAAAGGCACTGTCATGGCAGGACGCGCATGCGGCCGCTTCAGGGCTGAACTTGTTGTCATCTCGCGGATCACGGGCGGCATCAATACTGGGTTCGTACTGACCCGGGCCCACACGCGTGGCGTTTGAATTCACAGTGGTGCCCAGCACATTCTCCAGCGGCAGATTGTAGGTGCCGTCCAGGTGGCAAGCCGTGCAATCGCTGATCGGTCGCGGGTAAGTCACATCCGAGAAGTCATGCCCACCCGAAAATCCGTAGGCCACGTAAGGCTGCTCGCGAACCGCCGATGCGTGAATGGCGTGGATCATGTACATGAAGCTGATCGACTGATCTTCCAAGCCATCCAGCGCTGCCAGGTTCTCGCTGTTGAGCACGCCATCGGGATCGGCCGGACGGCGGAACAGATCGGTGGAGTTCGGGTTGTGGCAGGTTGCACAAGCCTCCAGGTTGTCATTGCGCTGATTGCCATGGAAGGTCAGGGCATCGTTGACAGCATGGCAATCCTGGCAGAGCGCCAGATCAACAACCTGCCGGCGCGGCGTGGGCTGCGCATCGGTAATGGCAAACGCCTGGGTGGCGCCAGGTATCGGAATCTGGTTGACGAACTGACCGGACAGACGGCCCTGCAAAGTCACGGTGCCTGATCCCAATGCTGGCGTGGTCATTGGTATGACCAGCGGATTAGATAGTGCCGAAGTATCCAAAGTGTAAGTTCCGTCACCATTGTCAAACACGCCGGCAGGCAATCCGGACCCACTGGAGACCACCGAGATGCCGCGCGGCTGAGCGACCTCGCGGCCAGTGGTGATCGAGCCTTCATCGTTACCGACATTGGTGTAATCGATATTGGGCCAGGCAAAGACTACGGCGACCGAGGTAGCACCCCCGGTGAAGGCCGGATGGCTGGCAATGTCATAGGGTTCATCGCCATTGGCCGGATTGGTCACCGAGAAGGTCACCATTGGAGAGTCACCTTCGCTGGTATTGGCTACCTCGAGAATATTGAACTGGAACTGGCGGGCCAGCATGCGTGCCTCGTCCTCGTGGTACTCAAGGTTGCTCTTCAGGAAACCGCTTTGCGAGTGACAGGCCACGCAGGTCGAGTCGGGCTGGGCCAGTCCAATGTGGTTGCGATTCAGGTTGGTCAGGCCGGTTTCATCGAAAGTCAGGTTGTCATGACAGGAAGCGCAGGCCATGGCGGTTGCACGGTTATCGACCCAGTCCGCTTCCGGGGTTGCCGGATTGGCCGGGTCATGACAGGTCTGGCAATTCTTCAAGTCCTGCGGATAAGTGACATGATTGAAACTGACAGGAGCCCCACCCAGCCTACGACAGGCAAATCCGCACAGTTCATACGGCTCGCTCAACTCGGTGCCGGCATGAATTTTGTGGATCATAACGGTCTGGTCGATACTGTCGCCGGTGGAGGAATAAAACTCGGGTTGGTGACAGGACACACACTGGTTGATGTCCTTGCGTGCACCACCATGGAAGGCGAAGTCTTCACGTTGGCCGTGGCAGGCGGCACAGTCTTCCTGTACGGCGATACGACGGGTCGGGATACCCTCGAACTCACCGGTGGCCGGAAGAATATCGAAATGGGTATCGTAGGTGGCGGAATTGGGGATCGACTGCCCGGAGACGCTGGCATTGCGAATTTCCATGCCGACGCGATGGGTCAGGTCAGGCTCGTACTCGATTCCGGCAATGCTCTCCAGGGAAGTATTGAAAGTGAAGCGGTAGTTGCCATCGCCCAGGTCTTCGAGAGTGCCCTGGTTGTATGTGGTGGGTGCGCCGAACTCCAGCCCATCAGGCTGGCGAGTGGTGCGAATATAGGTCGACCAATTGGGATTCTTGCCACCCACCCCCGGCAGCAACTTGCTGACGGTGAAACTGACGTTGACGGTTTGCCCTTGCTGGAAGCCGGGCACGCCTTCCCCAAATTCATCCGTGATCATGAAATCGATGGACGGGTTACCGTCCAGATCGGCATCAACGATGAAGGAATACAGCTCACGCGGCACCGGGCGGGGGCGAGGCTGAAATTGTTCCGGCTGCATCATCGAAGGCTGCACACCGCCTTCGAGCCATTCTTCAGGCGCATACATTTCATAGAGCTCGGGCGGCATGTTTCTGAAGAACCGAGCGATCTCGGGATCAATCAGTTCTTGTCGGGATTCGCCACGAGTGGCGCGACGAAGATCGGCATTGCCGTCGCCTGGCGTATGGACACGCGATGACCGCGCATCACCGTCATAAGCCAATGCCTGAATCGGTGAAAACCCGAGAACTATGACCAGCGTAAGCCCTCCCAGAATTGCCCCGAAAAGATGAAGTAAAAATGCTTTTGAAGTCATTGTTTTGTCCTCGGTTTTCCCACTTTCACGTCACGTTGATCCTATATCAATGCACAAGCAAGTGTCAAAGGAAATCGGTTCATTTGCTAACCTTTCATAAAGGTGCGCATGATGCGCATTTGCGGTCATGGCTTAAAGCAATGGATGACCCAGTTCATGATTGTCGAAAGCTATCAATACGGGCGGAACGGAACGGCTGAACGTGCAAAATTTCAGTTCAGGCCGTGCAGACTGCGAAGGCATCAATTAGAATAAGCGATACTCAATCCCGAGTCTGGAGGATTTACCAATGAAAACACGTTTGATTCTCGTTTCGATTCTGCTGGCATTCGGCCTTGCATTGATCTCCGTGGCAAACGCTAATAATGAGCAATGTGCCATGTGCCATGCCTCCGAAAGCGAAAACCTGATCCCCGGACATCAGGATTGCGCATCCTGCCACCTTGGCTACGACGCACACCTGGACAATCCCATGGAAGAGTTTCCCAAGGATGTGACCACCGAAACCTGCCAGACCTGTCATGAACCAACCGAGGAGTTCAAGGCGGACCCCCATCACGACATGGGTATGGAGTGTTCGGCCTGTCACACCATCCATGACAACGGTTGAAACCTGATGTAGTCGGACTTTGGTCCACGCGGAAATCATCTCTGCATTGGCCAGGGCAGAATGCCTGGAACAGAACAAAGGCCACGGTGTTCACTGCAACATCGTGGCCTTTTCATTTAAATGGATAAGCAATACCTGAAATCTTGGGGTTAAGATGGAGTGACACCGACGTTCCTGGATGAAGACAAATTCAGGACAGTGACTCGATCGCATCGCAACCATCGGCGGAGGTTTTGAATGATCCGGCACAGCATTGCAGTTTGTTTTCTGATCGCCATGGGCCTTCTGATGGCCCAGCCGGCGATGAGCCAATCAGCCCAGGATCGTTGTGAGATGTGCCACCGGCCCATCGCCCAGGACCCGGTCGAGAAGCATCCCTCCTGTTTGATGTGCCATCGGGATTACGAAGCACACATGAGCAATCCTCGTAACGAACAACCGGCCGAGGTGACCATGGAAACCTGCCAGACTTGTCACCGACCCACCGAGGACTTCGTGGCGGATTACCACCATTCCCAGAATCTGGATTGTCAGACTTGTCACGCGGCACACGAGCAGTAAGTTCATCTTCAATGGTCCATCATCAGCCCGACCCCCGAAGGGTTACAGGCTGGAATTGGCCGGAATTTCGCGCTAATATGAATGCCGACCGACCTCGAAAGCGGCTGAATTCAGGAGGGTTTCCTACCTCTATCAGGTTGCTTGACGAATACTCCTAATCAGAGGGATTGATCATGACCGAGCAGGAAAAACGGCCCAACTTCATCGTCAGAACCTGGCGCTGGTTCTGGAACCTGATGACCCAGCCTGCGGCAAAGTTTGGTGCGGGTTTTCTGGTCCTGATCGGGATCGCCGTGGGAATCGTCGGATGGCAGGCCAAGATGGGCATCGTCAAGGCGACCTCGACGACGGCTTTCTGCCTGAGCTGCCATGAGATGGAAGCTTATGTCATGCCGGCCGTGGCCGAGGGTGTGCACTGGAACAATGCCAGTGGCGTACGTGCCGAATGCAAAGACTGTCATGTCCCGGAGGCTTACTTTCCCATGATGATGGTCAAGATCAACGCTTCGCTGGTGGAAGTGCCCGGCCACCTGACCGGCAAGATCGGCACCCAGGAAAAGTATGACGCCTACCGCCCGGTAATGGCCGAGCGGGTGTGGGACCAGATGAAGGCCAACGAATCCCGTGAATGCCATAGCTGTCACTCGTGGGAGGCGATGTCGGAAGATGCCCAGTCACGGCCCGCCTGGGTGATGCACCAGCGCGCCCAGGACCAGGGCCAGACCTGTATCGATTGCCACAAGGGCGTGGCTCATGGCATCACGCCTCGACAGATCAGTGAAATGCGTGAAGCTGAAGAGGCCGAATAAGCCTTGAATTCCTGATCCACCCTCTCTCAGATCTAGACCAGGCCGGTGCGATGGTCACCGGCCTGGACCAAAAGATCCGCGACCATCATGCCCTTGACCGAAGCCTTTGAGCATCGCTTCCTGTTTGTTACCGGCAAGGGCGGCTCAGGCAAGACATTGGTCAGCGCCGCTGCGGCATGCGAGTCGGCGCGGTTGGGCCAGCGCACGCTGTGGGTGGAGATGACCGAGAAACCAAGCGGTGCGCGCCTTTTTGCCGATTATCGACCCGACTACCGGCCGTCACTGATTGCCAAGAATCTGTGGGGCATGAACCTCAGAATCGAACCGGCGATCGAAGAATACCTGTCGATTCTTTTCCCCATCCCCCTGCTGTCCCGGCTGATTGCACGCAACAGCCTGTTCCAGGTCCTCACTGCCGCCATGCCCGGCATCGACTCGCTGATCCCATTGGGCAAACTCTGGTACGAGCTGGGTCGTCGGGAGCAGGGCAAACCGGTATGGGACCGGATTGTTCTGGACGCACCGGCTACCGGCCATGCGCTGGCGATGTTGAGGTTGCCGCAAACCGTCCTGGACCTGGTGCAGACCGGCAACCTGGCAGAAAGAACCCGGGAAATCGACGCTGTACTGGCCAATCAGGAGCTGACCGGCATCCTCGTGGTGACAACGGCCGAGGAGTTACCGATCGACGAAACCGTGGAACTGGTCAACGAGGTTCACGAAAATACCGCCTACCGGGTCCATTCACTCATCTGCAATGCCATGGCCCCTGATATCGGCCAGATGGAAGTTCATGAATTCGAAAGCTGGCTGCAAGGCAATTCTTCTTTGAGTGGTGACCCGGCCAATGACAGGATCGACCAGGCGTTTCGCGATCACCTGTCACGCCTGGAGGCGCGACGGACGCAACAACTCGAACTGCTGCCACGATTGAGCGACCTGTCTGTCGCACTCCATCAGTGTCCGTGGATGCCAGGTATTTCCGATCGCCAGCGCCTGATCCGCCTGAGTCACGTATTTCAAGAAACATGACTGCCGAACCATCGGAGCCCCATCGAATCCTGATTGTCGGCGGCAGCGGCGGGGTCGGCAAGACCAGCATCAGCGCAGCCCTTGCCTTGCAAGCCTGCCTGAACGGTCACCGCACCTTGCTATTGACCATTGACCCTGCCCGTCGATTGTCGACCGCCATGGGCATAGACCGCATCGGCGCCGAGGAAACCGACATCACCGAGCACCTGGAAGCGGCAGGCTTTTCAACGAAAGGCAGCCTGCACGCCATGATGCTTGATGCCAAGCGCACGCTCGACCGCATTGTCGAAAAACACGCCAGAACAGCCGATCAGCAGGAACGAATCCTGAACAATCGTCTGTATCGCAATGTCTCCACACGCCTGGCCGGCAGCCAGGAATATGCCGCCATGCAATGCCTGGCTGACATTGCAGACTCCGCTGAGTACGACCGTATCATCGTCGACACACCACCCTCGGCGCATGCGCTGGATTTTCTTGATGCGCCCCGTCGGCTCAGAGCCTTGTTCGACTCAAGACTGGTCAAGGTTTTCATCAGCTTTGGCTCGAGAGCAGGTCGCGGTTTCTTTCGCGTGTCGGATCTGTTGTTCAAGGCACTGGAGCGGCTAACCGGCTCCCAGGCCATCGCCGAGCTGGCAGAGTTCTTCGAGACAGCCGAATCGCTGTTCGAACCGTTCAACGCCCGCTCCGAGCGAGCCGAACAGGTACTCCACGATCCCTCCACGGCATTCCTGGTCGTTACCGGTCCCAACCAGGATCAGCTCGAGCATGCCCATGACTTCAAGATGGCGCTGGATGAGATGGACATGCAGGTGACTCGCTTCATTGTCAATCGTCATCTCGAACCCCGTCTTGAACAACCCGTCCCCGTGGTCACGCCCGATGACGAAACTCCGGATCTCGAGGCACGCATCAAACGCTGGGGATCAATGCTGGAGAAAATGGCCCACGACCAGGCCGATCTGATTGCCAAACTTTCAGCACAAAGCGGCCTGGAAGTCACGGCGGTGCCGCAGATGGATGAAGATATTCATTCATTGTCGGGCCTAGCGCGGCTGGCCGGGCACCTGTAGGTGCTTTGAACAAAAAATAGAATCCTTTGAAACGCGAAGACGCAAAGAGCGCAAAGGTTGATGGAAACTCGATTAGGGTCGTGTCTCAGCAAACATTGGAAATATAGATAGCAGTCGATGCTACGAGCCGTCCTCGGGTGGGGAATTTCGCTGAAGGCCTCGCCACCGCGTCGAACTGAAGCGGAATTCACCGCCCGAGGACGGCTTTGACCCGAACGAAGCCCGCGCACTGAGACACGACGCTAATCAGGAAATTGTCTTGAATCTTTGCGTTCGGCAAGGTTTTGCTTGCCCGGCAATTCAAAACAACAGCCCAACACCAAGCAGGGTGATGGTCACCATCAAGGTGGCGACATTCAGGCCCAGCCAGGGCACGAGTTTTTCCGGCTCATCGGCATGGCGCATGGCGTGCCGGGCAACCAGCATCGCTGCGGGAGCCGGAATCAGGGCCAGCAAAGCCATGGTCGGTAACAGGCTGATGACCACGCCGATGACCGGCACCAGATAAGCCAGGGAGATCAATATCAGAAAGACAAGCGCTGCACTCTTGCGGCCTTGCCAGATGGGTAAGTGATTGCGGCCATGTTGTTGGTCCGGTTCAAGGTCCGGAAACTGGTTGATCAGCAACAAACCACTGACCAGGAACATGGGTGTAAGGGATGCCAGCACAATGGTCGGGCTGTAATGACCGGTCAGGGCGTAGTACGCACCGGCGATCATGATCGGCCCGAACCCCAGGCCGGGCGCGACCAGGCATAGCAGGGCCCGGCGGGTAATCCAAGTGGTATAACCCACAACCAGCCCCAATCCCACCAGTCCCGGAACCAGCAGGCCGATCCCGACGTGAGCCACGAGATAGATGCCGATCATGGCAACCACGGAAAGCCCGGCCACACCTGCCGTCAAGACAGCGGTGGAAGCAGCCGGAACGGCCGGCAACGCGCCACTTCCGCCGCTGAAAGGGGTACGCTCTGTGTCCAGATCCAGGCCGGTGCGAAAGTCTTCCCACTCGTTGAGCCAGTTCACCGCCGCATGCGCCATCAGCCCGGCAACCAGGACCAGGACAACCAACGCCACATCGGGCCGGAATCCTGCCGACCAGGCCGCCGCGAAGGCCGGGAACAGACACACTGGCGTCAGGACCAGAAAGTTGGGTCGTGCCGCGCGCACAACCGTGGCGGCCATGCTCATCAAAGCCTTGTTTCAATGAAAACAGGTTTGTCGAGAACCTTGAAGCGAAGCCGGCACCACTGTGGGTGCCGGCCTGAAGGAGTGTTTGCGATCAGATTGATCAGCTGACCTTCACCTTGACCAGTTCGTTGCCATTCTCGTCGGCAACATGCACGGCACAGGCCAGGCATGGGTCAAAACTGTGAATGGTTCGCAGGATCTCCAGCGGTTGGGCTGGATCATGAATATCATGGCCAACCAATGCCGCCTCATAGGGGCCAAGCTGGCCCTCGGGGTCGCGCGGGCTGGCCAGCCAGGTGGTCGGCACCACCGCCTGGAAGTTCGCGATCTTCTGGTTCTTGATGACCACCCAGTGACCCAGGGCGCCACGCGGTGCTTCCATGTAACCGGCGCCTCTTGATTCACGCGGCCAACTGCCCGGACTCCATTTCTCGCTGTTCTGGGTGCGCGTATCACCGGCATTGATATTGGCATTGAGATCGGTAAACCATCCGTCCATCATGTCGGCAATGATCTTGGTTTCCAGCGTGCGGGCGGCCACCCGACCCATGGTCGAGAACATCGCCTCGATCGGCAGGTCCAGTTGACCCAGCGCGTAATTGGCCAGATCAACCGTGGGCTCGTGGCCGGAGGCATACAGCATCAGAACCCGGGCCAGTGGCCCCACCTCCATGGCATGCCCCTTCCATCTCGGCGCCTTCAACCAGGAGTAATTGGCATCCATGTCCAGGTGCTGATAGGGCGGTTCCGGGCCGTCATACGCCAACTGCGTTTCCCCATCATAGGGGTGCAGACCGGCTTGCTTGCCGCCCTCGTATTCATACCAGGAATGTGAAATGAACTCCTGGATCTCGCCCTCGGCATGCAGATCGACCTCGTGAATGGTCGACAGGTCATGATTGAGAATCGCACCCCTTGGGATGACCAGACTGGACGGATCGAACATGCCGTTGGTCGGGAAATCACCGTAGGTCATGAAATTGCCGATCCCCTCGCCATGGCCGGGATTGAACCAGTCCTTGTAGAACGAGGCCACCGCCAGGGTATCCGGCACATAGACCTGATCAACAAAGGTGCGCATCTGGTCAATGATGTTGGCAACCTTTTGCAGACCGGTGGTATTGACCGTGGTTTGTCCAACGCCGGAAGCCTCGGCATGCACACTGATACCAACCGGTGCACCACCGACCAGGAAGTTGGGATGCGGGTTCTTGCCACCAAAGATGGCATGCAGCTTGGAGACCTCCCGCTGCCACTCCAGGGCATCCAGATAGTGGGCCACGGCCATCAGGTTGGCCTCGGCCGGCAATTTATAGGCCGGATGTCCCCAATAGCCCTTGGCAAAGATCCCCAGCTGACCGGTTTCGACGAAGTCACGCAGCTTGCGTAGCACATCGCGGAAATAGCCGGGCGATGAACGTGGATAGTCCGAGATCGACTGGGCCAGCTCCGATGTCGCGATCGGGTCGGCATCGAGTGCCGAGACCACGTCCACCCAGTCCAGCGCATGCAGGTGGTAGAAGTGCATGACATGATCATGAATGTACTGGGCACCGATCATGAGGTTTCGGATCAACTGGGCATTGGGTGGAATCTCGATCCTGAGCGCATCTTCGACTGCCCGGACCGAAGCAATGGCATGCACCAGCGTGCAGACCCCGCAGATCCGCTGCGTGAATGCCCAGGCATCCCGCGGGTCACGACCCTGGAGCACGATTTCCAGTCCGCGCACCATGGTTCCGGAACTCAGCGCGTTGGTAATTCTGCCGTTCTGGGTTTCGGCCTCGATTCTCAGGTGACCCTCGATGCGGGTGACCGGATCGACAACAATGGTCTGGTTAGACATGGATTACTCCTTGATATTAGCGGCCACAAGCTCGACCAGGCTTTCCGGCTGCTTGTCCCAGTTGAAAAATTCGCGGGCGTCCTCGAACGCCACCCGGCAATCCGAGCAACTGGTCAGGAAACGCCTGGCGCCGGTCGCATCGATTTCGTGGAGCTTGAGCTCCTGGGCCTTGTAACGCAGGGGCTTGGCCCGCTCCAGGTCATTGACCCCGCCACCACCACCGCAGCAGAAGCTGTAGCCCTGGTGATTGGCCATTTCCTTGAGATTGACGCCCATGGCTTTCATCAATTCACGCGGCGCATCCATCACCCCACCCTTGCGAACGATCTTGCAGGGATCATGGAAAGCCGTCGCCTCGTCATCAACCTGGTTAAGCTTGAGTTTGCCATCGGCCAGTTGTTCGGCCAGGAACTCCGTGACATGGCGGACCTTGAACGGCAATGCCTCGCCGACCAGATCGGCGGCCTGCCAGCGCAGCGCCGTGTAGGCGTGCCCGCATTCGGGCACCACCACGGTCTTGGCGCCAACCTTTTTCGCGGCGTCGATGATGCGCAGGCTGATGGTCTTCTGCAATTCGCGACTGCCGGCATAATGGCCATAGTTTTCAGCCACGATGGCATTGCTGGCAAACGTGTAGTTGACCTTGAGCTTGTTGAGCACTTTCGCCATGGCCGC
Source organism: Gammaproteobacteria bacterium (assembly GCA_003561495.1). Classification (GTDB taxonomy): domain Bacteria; phylum Pseudomonadota; class Gammaproteobacteria; order Xanthomonadales; family Wenzhouxiangellaceae; genus Wenzhouxiangella. Next base: position 8,874 of record PWWM01000007.1, on the reverse strand, counting down.
CACCGCTGACGGATTGCTGATCATGTCGCTGCGCGGCGCACAGACGAATACATCGGCCTTGGCCTTGTCCAGCGGAATCTCGACATCATGCGCGTTGCCGATCTCGGAAAGCAGTTCGGCATAGGGCTTGTCAACTTCCTCGGGATGACCATGCTCGGCCTGATAGCGAGCCCGGTCGGCCAGTTCCTTCGGCGCCAGACCGGCATCGTACATGCCGCGACGACCGATCTCGATCAGATCGGCAACCTCGATGCCCATGGGGCAAACCAGGCTGCATCGCCCGCACTGGTTGCAGCTGTCGAACATCAACTCCTGCCACTCTTCGAGTTCCTCGACAGTGATCTTGGACTTGAGATTGAACAGCTTGAAGAATGGAGCGAACGCACCGGATTCGCGGCGGAAGATCTTCTTGAACGGCTCGACCTTGAGGATCGGCGTGTACTTGGCATCTTCCGTGGCAATGTAGAAATGGCACGCCTCGGCGCACATCCCGCAATGAATGCAGGATTCGATGTTCATGCCGACTAGAGCGCCGAATTCCTTGGCAAAGGAGCGCATCGCGCCCTCAACCCGCTCATCGGCCGATTGTGGGCCGGCATCCTGACGTGTAAATGACTGGGTGGCTGTGCTCATTTGGCTGCTCCCTTCTTCGCATGCATGTAGCCGTTGAAGAAACGACTCGGGAAAATGTAAAAGGCGTGCATCAGCTTGCTGAACGGAAACCAGATCAGCAAGGCGTTGAACGAGATGATGTGGGCGGCCAGGATGTACTCGTAACGACCACCGAGACCCAGTACGGCCATCAGCCCGGTCAGCATCAGGGCATACAGAATGACCAGGGTGAAGTAATCATCGAAATTCGAGATTCTCCTGAGCACCGGATGCCCTACCCGGCGAATGGTCGCGATCAGCATCAACATGACGGTCAGTATGGAGATGAATGTGATCAAACCACCCGGCAGGGTCGGCCACCACGGGGCGCTGAACCCGAACAGGTTCTGCCAGAAGAGCACATGGGGGGCACCCAGCAGGACAATCGTGAACAGGCCAATGTGATAGCCGTATCCAACCGCTTCGCCGAAGGCGGTGCGTCCGATGAACTCCTTGTGCGGCCACGAGCGCATGCCGAGGACCGAAAAGCCGCCGGCGGCAGCCTGACCCTTGGAGGCCCGCGGCTCGCTGCGATGCTGGCGAAAGCCGAGCAGGAAGGTGGCGGTCAACCGCCACAGGACGCCGAACACGAACACGATCAGCGCAAAGTGCAGCATGGGGCCGCGTGAAAATTCAAGTATCGACATGATCAGTTCTCCTTATTCAGCATCGCCGGCCAGTTTCTTCTGACGCCGCCGGGCGCCATACGCCGCGGCCGCGCCCACGGCCACACCAGCCGCTGCGGCAACCGCTGCCTGGCCACGCTCTTCGAACAGCTTGGCACTCAACGGCTCGTAGAAGCCACCCTGATCCCAGAAGTTGGGCTCGGAGCAACCAATGCAGCCGTGACCGGCCTCGACCGGCCAGCTTGCGCCACCGTTCCACTTGATGGTGGCGCAGGCATTGTAGGTGGTCGGTCCGCGGCAACCCAGCTCATACAGGCACCAGCCGTTGCGCGCACCTTCATCATCGAAGGACTTGGCAAACAGCCCGCGGTCATAGAACCGTCGACGGTAACAGCGATCATGAATGGTGTCGCCGAAAAACGCCTTGGGCCTTAGATGCTTGTCGAGCGCCGGCACGCCGGAGGCCAGGAAACTGACCAGTACACCGGTCATGACTTCGGGCATGGGCGGGCAGCCGGGAACGTTGATAATCGGCCGGTCCTTGATGAGATCAGCTACGCCAACCGCCCCGGTCGGGTTGGGATGGGCAGCCGCCACACCTCCGAAAGCCGCGCAGGCGCCTACGGCGACGATGGCCGCGGCTCCCTCTGCAGCTTCTTCGAGCTGCTGGATGAAGGTGTGGCCATCGCTGGTGCCGTAGGCGCCGTTGATCTTGGTCGGAATGGAACCATCACAGATCAACACATACTCACCGAAGTTTTCTTCCATGGCGGCATGACGAGCCGCCTCGGCAGCTTCCCCGGCCGCCGCCTGCAGAGTATGGTTGTAATCCAGCGAGATGGTATTGAACATCAGGTTTTCCAGGGCCGGAGCAAAGGAGCGCGTCAGCGACTCCAGGCAGCCGGTGCATTCCTGGAACGGCATGTAGATGACCGAGGGTCTTCGTGCCGCTCTCAGGTCGCGGGCAAAAGCCGCAGTCGATAACGGCGGCATGGCCATCATGGCGGTAATGCCGGCACAGTACTTCATGAACTGGCGGCGACCGACTCCGGCCTGGTCCATGACCTCGCCGATGGTGGGCTGTTGGTTTCGGGGGTTCTTGTTACTCATTACAACTCGCTCCTTTCAGTCGCTCGCCAAGGGTGTCGATGGCTGCGGTGATCTGGTCGTCTTGCGCACTCAAAAATTCCGGGACGTGATTGATCTCGATGTATTCGGACAGAACCTGGTCGTGACGATCCTTGTGCTGGATCCACCAGACTCCGGCATAGGCCGTTTCCCGAACATGGGTCGGCCCGTCAATCTCGATGGTGAGATCGAGTTCTCCCTGTCCCAGCATATCCATCAGACCCCGGTATTCCTCCGGAGCCATCGGCAGACTTCTCATGTCGATGGCTGCCGCCTGACCCGACGAGTGCAGCTTTTCGAGATGTGACAGAATTTCGAACCCAATGGCCTTGACACCACCCCCTATGGTGCCGCCATCAGGCATGGTCTTGACTTTCACGGGAATGGCGGCGCTCATGCCAGGGTCTCCTCAAGCATGGACTCGATCAGGTCGGCCGCCCGATTGACGGCCTGATCCACGACCGGGGTGGGGTCGGAGCCCCAGTCCACTGTTGCGGGCTGGATGCCAACCAATGCATACTCGGCGGGCAGTCGACCTCGCAAGCGGGCCGCCACCATCATGTCAAGCAGGTTGACCTCGTGGACCGAGCTGCGCGTGGAGCCGCCGAGGTAATCATCCATCTCGGCGTTTTTCAGCACTTTGACTGTGCCCGGCTCGGCGTGCAGCTGGGCGGCATCGACCACGATCAGGCGGGTGGCCGTTTCAATGTTTTCCAGCAGGGTGAAGCCGAGGGTGCCGCCGTCGAGCAGCTCGACATCTTCAGGGAGATTTCTTTCCGAAAGCCGCTTGATGACATGAATGCCCGCTCCGTCATCGGTCATGAGATTGTTGCCGATGCCGATCACCAGTGTCCCGCTTTGCCGTTCATCGCCTATCGATGTTTCGGCAGAACCGTGCACCACGGCCTCGTTGGTGGTTGTGAGCATTCTTTCAAGCTCCTCATGGCTGTGCTGGTCAAATTAATCGACCCGTAGCCTGGCTGACTTGACCTGCATCAAAATCTCGGAAATCACCAAGTCCCTTAATTTGATGCAAGTCAGACGCTTGCCCTGTAGGATAGCTAACATGGAAATACCGAATCAACGGTATATGAAATGCATGAATTATCTGTCTGTCAGGCGCTGCTTGACCAGGTCCGTGACACGGCTCAAGCTCATCAGGCCGATGGTGTCGGCATGATCACGGTTCGGATTGGCCCGCTATCCGGAGTCGAGCCCGATCTCCTCCAGCAGGCCTTTACCATCGCTCGTAATGGTCCGTTGACCTCATCGGCGACCCTGAACATCGAGCGAGCGCCGGTGCGCATTCGCTGCCGTGACTGCGAGCAGGAAAACGATGCCCGCTCCAACCGGCTGCTGTGCAGCCACTGCTCCAGCTACCGGGTGGATCTGATCAGCGGTGATGAAATGCTGCTGGCCCGGGTGGAACTTCACCGCGCAGAATCTTCTCAAAACTCACCAGACCCCGAAAGGAAACCCTCTCATGTGTGAAACCTGCGGCTGCTCCATTCCCGATCACAAGCACCCCACTCCGGCTGATCACCACACCGTTGAGGTTCTGGAAGGCTTGATGAGCGCCAACGACCGCGCCGCCGCCCACAACCGCGAGCACTTCAACCGCACGGGAGTGCTGGTGATCAACCTGATGTCCTCGCCCGGGGCCGGCAAGACTCGGCTCCTGGAAGAAACAGCACGGGCACTTGATGGTAAATGCAGCATTGCGGTCATCGAAGGGGACCTGGAAACCGAGAACGATGCCGAGCGTTTACGTCGCCACGGCATCCCCGCCCACCAGATCACCACCGGCAATGCCTGCCACCTGGACGCGCACCAGTTGCACCATGCCCTGCACGAATTCCCGCTCGAACACGAAGGCCAGGCCACCGACATCCTGTTTGTCGAAAACGTCGGCAACCTGGTCTGTCCCGCGGCATTCGACCTGGGCCAGCATCTCAATGTGGTTTTGCTATCCACGACCGAGGGCGACGACAAGCCGGCCAAGTACCCGGTGATGTTCCGTGCCGCCGACCTGGTGGTCATCAGCAAGGCCGACCTGCTGCCGCTGCTGGACGATTTTTCAATCGAACATGCCGGAAATTCCCTGCGTGGCCTGGGCGTGGAAACGCCGACCCTGACCACCTGTGCCGGCAAGACCGTCGACATCAACGCGTGGGTTGAATGGCTCACGGACCAACTCGATCAGCACCGCAACAACACGCAACAGAAAGCCGCTACTACCGCGGCTCGATGATCGTAGGTCGGGGTTACATCCCCGACGGACTAGAATTCCGAAATCGACACGAATTCGATGTGTGTCGTTGCTTGATTCGGAATTCGACATGCGAACGAACAGGTGGGGGTAAGGCAAACGTTGTCCGTCGGGGATGTAACCCCGACCTACGTCAATCCGCGCAGATCACCATCCATCACCCAAGCGGATACCCACCCTCGGCAGCAGATATCGATGGGCCACATAGATCAATCCCGTGGCGGCAAAGGCGATGAAGAATACCAACAGGGCCGATCCGGCGCTGCTCATCAACTCCGGCGCGGTAATCAACACGATGGCCAGCGCCAGCATGATGACCCCGCCGATCAGCTTGAGAATGCGACCATGGTGCTCCTGGAAGCGATCGATTCGCAATCGGGTGACGGCGATGAAGAAAATAACCAGCTCGATACCCAGGTAGATCAACAGGTAAATTCCGAGCAGGAACAGAAATTCAATCAGGCCGATTCCGTGGGCACTGACCAGGCCGGACCAGATGACTGGGAAGCCGGCCGTGCAGGGCAGCTCGATCAGGGCGATGCCCGAAGCCATTAAGATGGTGGCACCCATCAGGGCCAGCGGCGAACGGCCGTTGGTCATCAAGTCACGAAATCCCTTGAAGATGCCGGGTTTGTGCTTGTCATCGATGGTGAAGGAAAATCCGCGCTTGAACCAGAAGTAATCCTTGATGTTGACGATGCCGAAGGTCAGGGCAAAGGCCGCCACGATCCAGTAAATCCATGGCAGGTAAGCGGCAAAGGCCAGCACGCTGAAGACCCCGGCAATGAACAGGCCGTAAATCGCCGCCGTGGTCACCAGAAAGGTCAAACCGACCAGCATCACCCGGGCCCTGGAGCCCGAGTGCAGCACCAGCGCCAGCAGGATGGTCAGCACCCAGATCGAGCAGGGATTGAAACCATCGATGAAGGCGATCAGAGAGGTACTGAGCAAAAGCGGTTGCCGGGCCAGATCAACCTGGCCCAACACTGGAATGTCGATAATGGCATCGGCATGCTCCGGACGAATGACATCGGTTTCCTCAAGCAGGTGCCCGGCCAGTTCCCTGGGATCGGGACATCCCGCGTCCAGGCAATGCTCGACATGACGAGTAATTTCGGAGCGAATCTGGCGACTGTCGCCCACCCAGTGCTCTCCGCCGAAGAAGATCATCGGCACCGACCCGGGACGGACCTGGTGGGCGGTCGCGATGGCGCGCAGCAAATCATGATGCTCGCGGGTAGTCATGATCTCGAAGTGCAGGATCTCGAGCTCGGGGTGTTCACGATCCAGGGCATCCAGAAACGGTTTCTGGGCCCGGCAATGCGGGCAGGTTTCGCTCATGAACACATACATGGTCTGCTCGGGCGCCTCGGCAGGCACAGGCTCCGCATGCAGACTTTCCGGCATCCAGGAGGCCACAGCCAGCAACAGCACGAAAATCGCCGACAACCAGCGAGCGGAAAAAGACATGTTCAAATCATCTCGACTGAAATCCGATGCGGATTATGGGTGATCGGAGCCATTGGTTGCTTGATGCGGGTCAAATGCTTCACATCCTTTGCATTGATAATGTGGCTACAAATGCCGGAGGATCCTCACCATGACCGAACGTTTTACCGTTTCCCTGGACAAGGATCTGGCCGAAGCCTTCGAGACCTATCGCGAACAAGTCGGCTATGCCAGTCGCTCCGAGGCCGTACGCGACCTGTTGCGCGGCTTTCTGGCCCGCGAGCGCGCCGCGACCGAGCCGGACGGCAATTGCGTCGGGGTGCTGACCTACGTCTATGACCATCACAACGGCGATCTGGGTCAGCAACTGACCCGAGCCCAGCACGACCACCATGACCTGACCGTGGCCACGATGCACGTACACCTGGACCATGACTTCTGCCTGGAAACCAGCGTGCTGCGCGGTCCGCTGGCGCGAGTCAAGGAATTCTCCAACCAGTTGATCAGCCGCCGCGGGGTGCGCCATGGCGAGTTGCACCTGGTGCCGGTCACGGTCGAGGACGACGTTCACTCGCACGGCGAACATCAGCACGCCCACGAACACATCACTCCGCGCGACTGAATCGGCTCACTCATATGGTTTCCCCAAGCCGCTATCGCGACGCAAAAATAAAAGACCAATTTCGCGCAGAGGCGCAGAGGCGCGGAGAAAGATCAATTCAACGGAATTAAAGCCGCTTTGAAAGCTGTAGCCATCAGTTGATCCAGGTCAAGGCTGATATGAACAATTACGATATATTTCATACTCAATGCCATCGCCCCGGGGATCACTACCGTGCCCGCATTTCGCCCTTATCGCTTCGAATCCGTCTTACGACTGTTGCCGCTTGCGTTGCTGGGCCTGGTACTGGCGCTACCTGCTTCAGCCGAACAGGACGACGCCGACGACGCGGTCATCGACACCATCCTGGTCACCCTGACCCGGGTGCCACAGCCCGAACAGCAAGTCATTGCCCCGGTGCATGTGGTCGGGCGCGAGGACATTGAGCTTCGCCAGGCCGGAAGTCTGGCCGACCTGATCGACACCATCCCGGGCCTGACCCCCACCCAGGGACCGCGACCGGAAGCGCTGCTGCCCAGTATTCGTGGCTTGGGCGAGGGGCGCGTGGTGATGCGTCTGGACGGCGCCCGCCAGAACATGGCCATCCGCCACCGCGCCCAAACCCTGATCGATCCAGTGCTGCTGGAACGGGTCGAGATCCTGCGCGGCCCGGCCTCGAGCCTCTACGGCAGCGGCGCCACCGGCGGAGTGATGCTTTTCGAAACGCTGGATGCCGAGGGATTTCTGGAACCGGGCCGGGAATTCGGCGGCCGGATTGGCCTCGGCTATCAGAGCAACAACAATGCCGGGTCGGGCACCGCCACCCTGGCCGGCCACCGCGGTGATTTCGGCCTGATCACCAGTCTCAGTCACCGCCAGTCGGATGATTACAGCGATGGCGACGGCAACACCCTTCAATTCACCGAAAGCGAAATTACCAGCGGCCTGCTCAAGGGCACCTGGCAGCCCCATCCCGACCATGCCTTGAGCCTGACCTACCTGGGCTTTATCGACGACAGCCCCAGCCTGACCACGGCCGACCGACCGGCCGGCGAGATCATCGACCGCAGCACCCGTCAGCAATCCACCAGTTTCCGCTACAAGCTGGATCCGGCCAACGACCGGATCATGCTGGATGCGGTGGCCTACTGGAGTAAGCTGATCTTCGACGAGCGTCCGGTCAGTCCCGGCCAGGCCAGGGCCGAAAACAGCCTGAGCACGGTCGGCCTGGACCTGGCCAACACGTCGCGATTTGCAACCGGCACCATTGATCACACCCTGACCCTGGGCGTGGAACTGTATCGTGATATTCAGCGCGGCCTGCGCGATGGCGCTCCGGCGCCGCAATTTCGCGGCTCCAGGCGCGAGACCGTGGGCGTGTTCGCGCAGAATCGCGCCGAGCTGACCGAGCGCCTGGACCTGGTGCTCGGCCTGCGCCACGATGACATTGATTCACAGGCCGACGAGACCGACCTGGCCACCATCTCGTCCTCGAAAACCTCTTTTCAAGCCGGCCTGTTATTCGACCTGAGCGATCACTGGGCAGTGACCGCCTCGTTCAACGAAGCCTTCCGCGCCCCGGCCCTGCGTGAACTCTACATCGGCGGCCAGCATTTTCCCGGCAACCAGTACGTTCCCAACCCGGACCTGAAACCGGAATCGGCTCGCAACCACGAGCTCGGTCTGCGCTTCGAGCAGCGTGGCGTCATGGCCGCCGATGACCGGCTGCGGGCTCGCCTGGCGGGATTCCGCAACGACATCGATGACTTCATCGAGCAACGCGTGCGCGGTGGCGATGCACCCGAGCCGTTGACCGACACCACCCGCTTCGACAATGTCGGCAAGGCCCGCATCGAGGGGATCGAACTCGAACTGCTCTGGCGCATCGGTGACTACCGTACCGACCTGTTTGCCAGTCGTCTGCGCGGTGATGATCGCGAACTGGGCATCCCGCTGGAAAGCATTCCCGGCGACCGTTTCGGCTTGCGCATCGTGCGCATGTTCAACGGTTTGCTGATCGGCGGCCAGGTGATTCACACGGCAGCCCAGAACCGGGTTCTCGGCAGCATGCATGGCGCCCAGCCCACGCCATCCTATACCTTGCTCAATACCTATCTGGCCTGGGATATCAGTGACGACTGGCGGGTGCT
>PWWM01000028.1 GCA_003561495.1 Gammaproteobacteria bacterium | reverse complement strand
CACTAGCCTATTACGTGATGGCGCTGGATGCGGTGCAGCATCTGGTTTTTATCTTCCCCGAGTTGCTGCTGGTTGTGCTTGGCTTGACCATGTCAGGGGCCGCTATTCCGGCTATCGGATCAGCGAATTGATCCGTTTCCGCAAGCTGGTCGCCCAACAATGATCGGTCTGTATCGGCGATTACGAGCCGCCGGCGTGCTGGGTTTGAACGACCGTAACGCCAACTTCATCATGCGGCACAATCCGCGCCGCCTGTATCCGCTGGTTGATAACAAGATCCAGTGCAAGCGTCGACTGCAGCAGCACGGCATCGCTGTGCCTGAACTCCTGGGCGAAATCAGCAGTCAGTACGAGGCCGGCCATCTCGAGCGCCGCCTGGCCGAGTTCGATCAGTTCGTCATCAAACCGGCCTGTGGCTCCGGCGGCGATGGCATCGTTGTGATCATGGCTCGACAGCGCAATGGCTGGGTCTCCGGTAGCGGGCGAATTCTCAGCCTGACCGACCTTCAGTACCACGTCGCCGGCATCCTGGCCGGCATGTACTCTCTCGGTGGTCAACGCGACAGCGCCATGCTCGAAGCGCTTATCCATCCGGATCCGGTGCTCAAGTCGGTGGCGCCGGAAGGGGTTCCGGACATTCGCATCATCGTCTACCGGGGGATTCCGGTCATGGCCATGATGCGACTCCCAACCCGGCGTTCCGGCGGCAAGGCCAACCTCCATCAGGGCGCTATCGGCACCGGAGTGGATTTGGCCACCGGAACCACTCTCAAGGCAGTGATGAATTCCAGCGTGGTTGATCAGCACCCCGATACCTCGGCGTCGATCGAGGCCTTCCAGTTGCCGGACTGGCAGGAACTGATGCTGATGGCGGCGCGCTGCTACAACGCGGTGCCGCTGGGATACCTCGGCGTTGATCTGGTCCTGGATCGAGACCACGGGCCGCTGGTGCTGGAGATGAACGCCCGCCCCGGGTTGGCGATTCAGATCGCCAACGGCAGCGGTCTACGCTCACGACTGTCCCTGATCGACCGGCTGCCGGATCCGGAAACGCTGAACCCTGAGCGCCGGGTCGAACTGGCGATACAGTACGCCCGGGCCGGCTGGCAAGAGCCGAAGCAGGCTCAGGACACCCGGCCTCGCGCGGCCGCCAGTACCTCTGGATGCTCGTCGTAGAAAACCTCCAGATCCAGCTCACCCTCGCTCTTGGCGACAATTGAAGTAACCATGGCATCCCCGGTCACGTTAACCGCCGTGCGCGTCATGTCGAGCAGCCGATCCACGCCCAGGATCAAGGCGATGCCTTCGGCCGGCAGGCCGACCTGGGCGAGTACCCCGGCCAGCAGGATCAGGCCCACGCCCGGAACACCGGCGGCACCCACCGAGGCAATGATGACCATCAGCACGATCATCATGTACTGGGTCAGGCTCAGATCCACCGCAAAGTACTGAGCGATGAAACCGGCCGCGATCCCCTGCATGATTGCCGTGCCGTCCATATTGATGGTCGCGCCCAGCGGCACCGTAAACGAAGCGACCTTGTTATCGGCCCCCATGCGCTGCTCGACCGTTTTCAAGGTCACCGGAATCGTCGCGCCACTGGAGGCGGTTGAAAAGGCAAAAGCCAGCACCGCCCGCATCTTGGAGAAAAACACCTTGGGGCTCAAACCGCCGATAAAGCGCAGCATCAACGAATAGGTCACGCTGGCGTGCAGAACCAGCATGAACAGGACCAGCAGAACGTATTTCAGCACCCCGAAAAACGTGCTCAGGCCGGTGGTGGCGCCAAGCGTCGCAATCAGGGCGAATACCCCGTACGGCGCCAGCAGCATGACAAAGCCGACCAGGCGCATCACGACCACATTGAAATCGGAGAAGAACTGGCCGATCCGTTCCCCCGGCTTCCCGGCCAGGGCGATCGACAGGCCGATCAGGACCGCAAAGACGATGATCGGCAGCATCTCGCCCTGGGCCATGGCCTGAACCGGGTTGCGCGGCACCATGTCGGTCAGGACCTGGGCAAACGACGGCTGTGCGGCAATCTGGCGCTCCACGGTCTGCTCCGGACTGGCCCCGACACCGGGCTGCACGATCACCGCCGCGCTCAGCGCCAGCGTGATTGCGATCCCGGTGGTGAGCATGTACAGGGCCAGGGCCTTGCCGCCGACCCGGCCCAGCTTTTTCGGGTCACTTAGGGCGCTCACACCGGTAATCAGCGAAACAAACACCAGCGGCACGACCAGCATGCTCAAAAAGCGCACAAAAATCTCGCCGACCACGCCCAGAACACCGTCGATCAGGAAGTTCTGCGCCCAGGCCTGGTCGGCCACCGTCAGGTTGAGCAGGATCCCGAACACAAGCCCCAGGCCCATGCCTGTCAGGATTCGGTTGGAAAGCTTTTGATGATCGAAGTCGTTGGTGGCCATGGCCGGCTGGTCGCTGTTGGTCGCGGATGACCGCCAAGGTTAGCCTAGGCCGGTCAACGGGTCCAGCGCATTGTGTCCATAGCGGATTGGCCTACTCGCCTTGACGCTGCTGCAAAGCCTTACAATCCGGGTTTGATTTCCAATTGCCGCTCACCTCATGAACGCTTCCACGTCGCCGACGCCTCCGGCTCATTTCATCCGCACCCGCATTGCCCGCGAGCTGGCCCAGGGTTTGCACGAGCGCGTCATCACCCGTTTTCCACCGGAACCGAACGGCTACTTGCATATTGGCCATGCCAAGTCCATCGTCCTGAACTTCGCCATGGCGGCCGAGTTCGGCGGCTACACCAACCTGCGCTTCGACGACACCAACCCCGAGCGAGAAGAACAGCGCTTCATCGATTCGATCAAGCAGGATGTCGCCTGGCTGGGTTACCAGTGGGAAAACGAGTGCTATGCCTCCGACTATTTCGAGACCCTGTACGCTTACGCCCTGCATTTGATTGAGCATGGCCTGGCCTACATCGACGAGCAGGACGCCGAGACCATTCGCCAGCAGCGTGGCACGCTGACCGAACCGGGCCGCAACAGTCCATTTCGTGAGCGTCCGATCGAGGAAAACCGTGATCTGTTCTTGCGCATGCGCGCTGGTGAATTTACCGACGGTGCCATGGTGTTGCGAGCAAAGATCGACATGGCAGCGGCCAATATCAACCTGCGCGACCCAGTGCTCTATCGTATCCGTCGTGAGCACCACCAGCGTACCGGTGACGACTGGTGCATCTACCCCAGCTACGATTTCGCCCACGGCCAAAGCGATGCCATCGAGCACATCACCCACTCGCTCTGCACGCTGGAATTCGAGGATCACCGCCCGCTGTACGACTGGCTGATCGAGCATCTGCCGGTGCCCTCGCGGCCGGTGCAGATCGAATTCTCGCGTCTGAACATGGACTTCACCGTCATGTCCAAACGGCGCCTGACCCGCCTGGTTGACGAAGGCTTTGTTGCCGGCTGGGACGACCCGCGCATGCCCAGTATTGCCGGTCTGCGGCGACGGGGCTTCACGCCTGAATCCATTCGCAATTTCTGTACCGAAATTGGCGTGACCAAGTCCGAGAGCATCATTCCTTTCGGTGTGCTGGAACGCAATCTCAGGGACGACCTCAACGTGCGCGCGCCGCGCCGGATGGCCGTGCTCAAGCCGTTGAAGGTGGTCCTGACCAACTTTCCCGAAGGGCAGACCGAATGGGTGGAGGTGGCCAATCATCCACAGGACTCGGCCATGGGGACGCGCCGTGTGCCGATCACGCGCGAGATCTTCATCGAGCAGGACGATTTCATGGAGGAGGCGCCGAAGAAGTTCTTCCGACTCAAGCCCGGTGGCGAGGTTCGTCTGCGTAACGCCTTTATCATCCGCTGCGACGACTTGGTCAGAAATGGCGACGGAGAAATCATCGAGCTGCGCTGCAGTTTCGACGAAAGTTCGCGCTCCGGTCTGCCGGGCGCGGAGCGTAAGGTCAAGGGCACCATCCACTGGGTCTCGGCCGAGCACGCCGTCGGCGCTGAAGTGCGCCTGTATGACCGCTTGTTCAACGTTCCACACCCGGCCGGCGACAAGGAGCTGGATTTCGTCGAGCATCTCAATCCCGAGTCCCTGGAAATCCTGAGTGATGCGCGCCTGGAGCCCGGGTTGGAGCAGGCCCGGATCGGCGAGTTCTTCCAGTTCGAGCGCCTCGGATACTTCGTGCCCGACCCCGACGCCACGCCGCAGCGGCCGGTGTTCAACCGGGCGGTCACTCTGCGTGACACCTGGGCGCGGCTGGAGGCGCAAATGTCCGCGGGATCCTGATCGGTGTGATGCCAGCCGATTAACCGGTCTTTAATCTAGCTTGCGATAAGGTATTTCATGCCCGAATCTGGTCCGTGTGATGCCCATCTTTGCCGTGGTCGCCTATCGTGATCGCCGATCTGGATCGGCGGCATGTGATCTTTTCCCTAAAATAAAACCAGTCAGGAACCAGCCATGTTCAACAAACGCGATACCAGCTCTGCCGAACCCGATCGTTCCACTACCGAGGCTCCGATCCGGTCCAGCTCGGAACGCGCGTCTGCGCCGTCTTCACCAACCAAGGGCGCAGGCGCCGTCATCGGTCCATCAATTCATATCGAAGGCGCCTTGAAAGGCGACGAGGATCTGCTCATCGAAGGTAAGGTCAAAGGCACCGTCGAATTAAAGAAAAACAGCGTGACGATCGGCGAGTCGGGTCAGGTCAACGCTGATATATTTGCTCACACAATCGCGGTAGAGGGTCGGCTTGAGGGCAAGCTGATCGCCTCTGAGCGGGTCATGATCCGCAAGTCTGCACAGATCCGGGGCACCATTGTTGCGCCCAGGGTGACTTTGGAGGATGGCGCCCAGTTCAACGGCTCCATCGATATGGACCCCGAAACCGACGCCCTCAAGAACGCGTTTTCTGCTCCGGCCCATCCGGCCGCCCGAAGCGAAAAGACAAGCGGCGCCCCAATCAGTGGCTCGGCCGACAAACAGGCGGCTAATGCGCCGGCCAAAAGCCTGCAGTAGCTGCTTGATATCGAGCTGAACCGCCATGCTTTCTGCCGCCTTGTCCCAGGGCCGTGGTCTTCATGCGCCCTTGTTTGAGCAGGTTATCCGCGGTCTGGACGTTGACCGACGCCAGGTCATCCTGGACTGCGGCGCGGCCCGCTCGGGCACCATTGCCTTGTTATCGACATTTCGCTGTCGGCTCGATGTGCTTGATCTGGCAGCGGCGTTGCCGCGTCTGCAACGTGCGACCGACGCCGATGAGCGCCGAGATGTGCTGGCCGATTGTCTGGATGGACCACAGCAAGAGCCAGTGCAGCTTGTGCTGTGCTGGAACCTGCTGAATTATCTGCAGCCGAGCGATATTGAAACGTTGGCAGACCTGCTGGCCGCACGCCTGGCCGCGGGCGCGCGCCTGCATGCCTTGATGGAATATTCCTCGCCGCTGATGCCGGCCAGGCCGGGCCATTGGGTCCCTGATGCCTCGGGGCGACTGTACGCCGATCAACCGGAAACCGAAGAGACCCCGGCCCCAAGATATTCACCCAAAGCGTTGGAGCGGCTGATGCCCCAGTTTCGCCCAGAGCGTAGCATCCTGCTGGGCAACGGCCTGCGGGAGCATCTATTTCAGCTGCGCTCCCGTGCAAACGGATGAGGTGCGCCAGGCTTCCTGATCGCGTGCGTCATGAACCGCGCGCGCAGGCTTTGTCGTAGACCTGCAAGTAGGCGCGGGCCGAGGAGTCCCAGCTGAAATCCTGCTGCATGGCGGTTTGTTGCAGGCGATGCCAGGCGTCCGGTTGCCGATACAGCGCGATAGCGCGGTCGATGCCGGCCAGCATGTCTGCGCTATCGGGCTGCTCGAAGTAAAAGCCGGTGGCGTCGCCTGTGGCCAGGTTGTCCGGCGTGGCGTCGACGACGGAATCGGCCAGACCACCGACCGGTCGCACCACCGGGATGGTGCCGAAGCGCATGGCGTAGAGCTGGGTCAGGCCGCACGGCTCGAAACGCGAGCCGTGGATGAGAATATCGGCGCCGGCGTGAGTCCGATGCGCCAGAACCTCGGTGTAGTCAATCTGCACTGCCACTCTTCCGGGGTGCTCTGCAGCCAAGGCCAGGTAGGCGGCTTCCAAATGGCGGTCGCCGTTACCGACCAGCACAAATTGTCGATCAGGCTCGCGTTCGAGGTATTCAGGGATCGATTCGAGCAGTACATCGGCCATCTTTTGCCAAGTCAGCCTGCCAATGAACGCCATCAGCGGTGACGTCGGCGATGGCTCCAGTTCGAGCTGCTGCTGCAGTTGTTGCTTGCAGAAGGCTTTGGCGCTCAAGTCTTCGGCGCTGTAGTGCCGAGGGACCCAAGGGCTGCTTTCTGGGCTCCAGAGGCTTGTGTCGATGCCATTGAGAATCCCGGTCAATCGATCGCGTCGGGACTGCAGGACCCCTTCCAGGCCAAAGCCGAATTCCGAAGTTTGGATTTCTTCGGCATAACGCGGGCTGACCGTGGTCAGCTGGTCGGCAAATTCCAACCCGGCTTTCAAGAAGCTTGCGCTGCCGTAGTATTCGATGCGCGGCCACTGCTCGGCGCTCAGTGCCACCTCTAGCTGGGCCCACTGCTCTTCCGAACACTGGCCCTGAAATGCCATGTTGTGAATGGTGAAGACCGTAGCCGGCGCTTGTCCTGGGGCCCGGTTCTGCAGCATGAGCGGGGTCAGTCCGGTATGCCAGTCGTTGCAGTGGACCAGGTCGAAGGGTGCATGACCCAATTCACCCAGCGCCAGTTGGGTGATTACATGCGACAGAACGGCGAAGCGCAGCGCGTTGTCCGGCCGCTCTTCTCCGTCGGGACCCACGTACAGCCCACCACCGTTTTGATAAACACTTGGTAAATCAACCAGGTGCAGCGGCAGCTTTGAATCGGGTGTCAAGGTGCTCAACAATATGCCGCCAGCATGACCGGCAATCTCCGGCAGGGTGGTTTGAAAATCGATCTTGCGCTGCTGCTCCAGCACATGTGGATAGCCCGGCATGACAAAGTGCACGTCGATATTCAAGTCCGCCAGGGCGGCACCGAGCGCGGCGGTTGCGTCTGCAAGACCGCCGGTTTTCGCCATCGGAAAAATTTCAGTGGCGGCGATCAGGACACGCAGTCGGGATGATTTCATGGGCTCGTTTCGCTTTGCTATGGTCACACGGACTCGGTGCTAAACTTCGTCTCCATGCGCCATGACGGTGGCCGGCCGGCTTTGCGGCTGAATTTCGCGAGCTGGGGCCGGCCGAACGCGACATGATGCACTGGGCTCGCAAGAATCCTAATCGAAGCGGGCCGGAAAGAAAATGACAAAGATACAATTTATGGAATATTCGCGTTTAGCGCTTCCTCGACATTTGCTCTGCAGGAAAACCAGGGTTCACATTCATGTTTAAAGATACCTATCGAATTCCGGAAGACGAACGGTGCACGATTGGCCCGTTCCTCGGCAAGACTCGGGTCGCCTATTTCTCGATGGAAATCGCGCTGCATCCGGATATGCACACCTACTCTGGTGGCCTGGGCGTGTTGGCGGGT
>PWWM01000108.1 GCA_003561495.1 Gammaproteobacteria bacterium | reverse complement strand
TTTCTCGTGTAAGTCAGCGCCGCGGCGATGTCCTGCGGCTGCAAACGCTCACGGAAACCGGTCATGGCCTTGCCGTCACGGCCATTCAGGACGATCTCCATGTGTTCGCTCAGCTCACCGGTTGGAGACCCGTCTCGAGCCAACGCCGGGAAAGCCGGCTCCAGACCGGTGCCATCGGACTGGTGACAGGCGGCACACTGGGCCTGGTAGACATTGGCGCCATGATCCATCAATTCCTCGCGTGTCCAAAGGCGCGCGGCCTCATGGGCCACGCGTGCGGTTTCCTCTCGCTGTTCGGCGACCCAGGCATCATATGCCTCACGCGAGACGGCTTCGACCACGATGGGCATGAAACCATGATCCTTGCCGCACAGCTCGGCGCATTGGCCGCGGTAGACGCCCTCTTCCTCGATGTAGGTCCATGCTTCATTGACCGTGCCGGGTATGGCGTCTCGCTTCCAGCCCAGTTCCGGCACCCACCAGCTGTGAATCACATCATCAGCGGTCAGCAGGAAACGAATGCGAGTGTTGACCGGAACGACCATGCGGTTGTCGACTTCGAGCAGGTAGTTCTCGACGGTGCGCGGATCGATGCCCGATCCAATCTGGCGCGCGCGGTTGCTGTCACGATCCAGTGCCGAATAAAAGCTGACATCATCCTCCAGATAGTCATACTTCCATAGCCACTGGTAACCGGTGATCTTGATATTCATCTCGGCGCCACCGGTATCCTCCATGTCGATCAGGACCACAGTTGCTGGAATCGCCATGGCGACCAGGATCAGTACCGGAATGGCGGTCCATATGATTTCCGCCTTGGTGGAATGGGTGAACTTGGCCGGCTCGTAACCCTTGGACTTGCGATGCACAATGACCGAAGTAAACATGGCCGTGAAGACCAGTACACCGATCACCGTCACGATGCCCAGGATCAGGTTGTGTAGCTGGTAGACGTCCTTGCTGAAGGGGGTCACGCCACGCGGCATGTTGTCCCCGACGGCAAAAAGCCCCCAGGTGATCACGATTATCACAGCCATCACCGCCAGCGCGACGATCAGTTCGTTGGTTCTCTTCATCCTCAACTCACCTGTTCTTGATTACCGGCACTCCAGGCCGAATGTGGCCGAAGGCTCTGTTTCAGGATGCGCGCCAGTTCGAGTCGCTCGGTTACCGGCAGGAACGCGCCAATCTCCTGGCGATCTCCCTGGCATTGCAGAAAAAGCCTGATATCACCCATCGAGCCGGATTTCTGCACGATTCGCACCCAGGCAACCGGCCAGTGGGTCTGGGAACGGTTGCGCAAATCATAATGTTCGACCGATAAGTCCTTGGAACCGACCGTCAAACGCTCGCGTGCCCAGTTGCCCCGCCAGGCCAGCCGCAAACACCAGCCAACAATCAGCAGGTGCACGACGGCGACCAGCAAAATTGGCCATAGACCCAGAATCAAGGGGCCGAGGGCAATCAGCAGGGTCACTGCGCTCAATCCCAGAAACACGGTCGCCAGTCGATCCAGACTCATGGACAAATTGGCCTTGACATCGATCACTACAACGCCCGAACCGTCCTTTTTTTCTCGAGTCTCAATCACTTGCGATTCCGGCCAGGCCATACCTGGCGTTCCTCAGGCCGCATATTGTAGCCGATGGTTGTAAATATCGGTACAGCAATTTGGCCTGCGTTACACTTTCGCTTCTCAGTCCGCCGAATACTTGCAACGGCCATCAACAGCATGACGACCACCGACCAGCATTTTGTAGTCAATGATAACGATCTGAATGTCGATGCCCTGTCTTCGAGTCTGGAAAAACAATGGCATCGTGATGAATCCGAATTGGTGCATTTTCTCCTTGAACAGGTTGGATTAAGCGACCCGGAGCGTGCAGGGATCCGCGACAGGGCGGTCACCCTCGTCAGCGCGGTTCGCGAACGAAGTCGTGACGCCGGGGCCATGGAGGCCTTCATGCGCGAATACGATCTGTCCTCCGAGGAAGGCGTGGTGCTGATGTGTCTGGCCGAAGCCTTGCTGCGTATTCCAGATAACGACACCGCCGAGAAGCTGATTTCGGACAAGCTGTCTGATGCCGACTGGGAGTCTCACCTGGGCAAGAGCAGCTCGATCTTCGTCAATGCCTCGACCTGGGGACTGATGCTGACCGGTCGCCTGGTCAAGGTCAGTGAGGCGCCACGGCGTGATATTGGGGCTGCCCTGGCCCGAATCGCCAACAAGTCAGGTGAGCCGGTGGTCCGACTGGCCATACGCCA
The DNA here is from genome assembly GCA_003561495.1 of Gammaproteobacteria bacterium. Lineage (GTDB taxonomy): Bacteria > Pseudomonadota > Gammaproteobacteria > Xanthomonadales > Wenzhouxiangellaceae > Wenzhouxiangella. The sequence continues at coordinate 5,305 of PWWM01000108.1, read as the reverse complement.
GGCGATGCGGATCATGGGCCATCAATATGTCATGGGTCGCACCATCAAGACTGCCTTGCAGCGCGCGGCCAAGAAAGACAATCGCCGCTTTCGCTACTCCTTCGACATGCTCGGCGAAGCTGCACTGACGGCTGATGATGCGCATCGCTACGCCCAGGCCTACCGGGACGCCATCGTGGCCATCGGCAACAGCACTGAAGATGGCAATGTATTTTCAGTGCCGAGTATCTCGGTCAAGCTCTCGGCCCTGCATCCACGCTATGAACATGCCAAGGAATACCGGGTGCTGGATGAGCTTGTGCCCATTTTGCTCGATTTGGCTCGGCTGGCCCGGGAGCAGGGCATTGCCCTGACCGTGGATGCCGAAGAGGCTGAACGCCTGACTCTGTCCCTGAAAGTGTTTGAACGGGTGCTTGGCGAACCGTCACTGGCCGGCTGGGATGGTTTCGGGCTGGCATTGCAGGCCTACCAGAGGAGAGCCTGGGCGGCGATTGAATGGTTGGCCGATCGGGCTCGATCCAGCGGACACCGCATTCCCATTCGACTCGTCAAGGGCGCGTACTGGGACACCGAGATCAAGTTCGCCCAGATGGAGGGGCTGTCTGGTTACCCGGTTTTCACCCGCAAGGCCTGTACCGATCTGTCCTACCTGGCTTGCGCCCGCAAGCTGCTTTCCATGCCCGAGCAGTTCTACCCGCAGTTCGCCACCCACAATGCCCACACCATCGTGGCCATTTCCAGAATGGCCGGTGATACCGAATACGAGTACCAGCGCCTGCATGGCATGGGCAAGGAACTCTACGCCGAAGTACTCGACAACGACGATTACAACGCCAACTGCCGGGTCTACGCCCCGGTGGGCAACCACAAGGACCTGTTGCCCTACCTGGTCCGGCGTCTGCTGGAAAACGGCGCCAACACCTCCTTTGTCAATCGCATCGTCGATGAAAAGCTGCCGCCGGAAGATGTGGTCTCCGATCCGATCGAGCAGATCCGGGCGCTGGAAGAAATCCCGCATCCACGCATCCCGCAACCTGTGGACATCTTTGGCAAGGACCGCAGGAATTCGGCCGGCATCAATTTCGCCGAGCTGCCGGCCATTGCCGCTCTCAAGAAGGACATGGAAAGAACCGGGCAGGGTACCTGGTCGGCGAGTCCGCTGGGCGACGGGGCCCGGGGTCAGGGCGAGCCCGAAGCCATATTCTCTCCCGCCAATGGTCAGGACCGGGTCGGTCAGGTCGAATGGACGGATCCGGAATGTGTCCAGGCAGTGATCACAAAGGCGCTGGCGTCCCAGCGGGAATGGGACCGGCGCGGTGGAAGGGCACGGGCCGAACTGGCCGATCGCGTCGCTGATTTGCTTGAGGAAAATCGCGCCGAGCTGATGGCACTGTGCAGTCGCGAAGCGGGCAAGACACTCAAGGACGGCATTGCCGAAGTTCGCGAGGCCGCGGATTTCTGCCGCTACTACGCGGCCCGGGCGCGTGAATCGATCGCCGAGCCGCAAGTGCTCACTGGTCCGACCGGCGAATACAACCAGATCAGCCTGCATGGGCGCGGGGTGATGGCCTGCATCAGCCCATGGAACTTTCCGCTGGCCATTTTCACCGGCCAGGTGGTCGCAGCGCTGGTGGCCGGCAACAGCGTGATCGCCAAACCGGCCGAGCAGACCCCGTTGATTGCCCACCGGGCCGTGGAACTGATGTACCAGGCCGGCGTCCCCGAGGATGTGCTCTACTGTCTGCCCGGCAGGGGAGAGGTTGGTGCGGCGCTGACGCGTGATGAGCGCATTGCCGGGGTAGCCTTTACCGGCTCGACTGAAACGGCCCGGATCATCAACCGCACTCTGGCGGCCCGAGAATCGGCGCTGGCCACGCTGATTGCCGAGACTGGCGGTCAGAACGCCATGGTCGTGGATTCGTCAGCGCTGCCGGAACAGGTGGTGCGCGATGTGATCCACTCGGCTTTTCTGAGCGCGGGTCAGCGTTGTTCGGCACTGCGCGTGCTGTTTGTCCAGAAAGACATTGCCGACCATGTTCTTTCCATGCTTGCCGGGGCGATGGCCGAAATCCGGATCGGTGATCCAGGTCTGCTACGCACCGATGTGGGGCCGGTCATTGATGCCGGCCAGCTTGACATGCTCACCCGGCATGTTGCGCGCATGGACTCGCAGGCGCGCCTGATTGCCCGGGTCGAAGTGCCCGACCATCTGCCGGCTGGGCACTGGTTTGCGCCCGCAGCTTACGAGATCGATTCGATCGTGCAACTCGAGGGCGAGGTATTCGGACCCGTACTTCACGTGGTTCGCTACGCAAGCCGCGACCTGGATCGGATCATTGAGCAGATCAACGCGACCGGTTACGGGCTGACGCTGGGGGTCCACAGCCGTATCGAGCGGGTTCAAAGCCACGTGGCCGCGCGGGTCACCGTGGGCAATGCCTATATCAATCGCAACATGACCGGTGCGGTGGTCGGGGTCCAGCCATTTGGTGGCGAGGGTCTGTCGGGCACCGGCCCCAAGGCAGGCGGACCACACTACTTGCCTCGGTTTTGCACTGAGCGTACGCTGACCGTCAATACGGCAGCAGTTGGAGGCAACGCTTCGTTGCTGGCGTTGTCAGAGTAGGCGATGTACGAGTCATATTACGGATTGTCGGAGCGCCCGTTCGCAATCACGCCGAACCCGCGTTTCGTCTATTTGAGTCAGCGCCACCAGGATGCGCTCGCTCACCTTTTGTATGGCGTCGGTAGTGGCGGCAGTGGCGGTTTTGTGCAGTTGACAGGGGAGGTCGGGACCGGCAAAACCACATTGTGCAGGCTGGTTCTGGAGCAGGTGCCGGACAATACCCGGGTGGCGCTGATTCTCAACCCCATGCTCAGTCCCCCGGAGTTGCTGCACGCCATTTGCGCGGAACTGGAAATCGACACCGCCGATGCCGGCGACAGCCTGCAGAAACTTCAGGATCGTCTCAATCGCTATTTGCTGGAGCGCCACGCCGAGGGTGAGCGAGTGGTGCTGATGATCGACGAGGCGCAGAACATGAGTCGCGAGGCGCTTGAGCAGGTGCGCTTGTTGACCAACCTCGAGACGGCCACCGACAAGCTCTTGCAGATCATCCTGCTGGGTCAGCCGGAATTGCGGGCATTGCTGGCTCGCAACGAGCTTCGTCAGCTCGCCCAGCGCATTACCGCCCGTTATCATCTCGACCCGCTCAGCCGGGCCGAGACCGAGCAATATGTTCGCCACCGCCTGGCGGTTGCCGGAGCATCTCGCTGTCCGTTTACGCGTGATGCACTCAAGGCGCTTTACGAGGCTTCCGATGGCGTGCCGCGCCTGATCAATATCATTGCTGACCGGGCCCTGATGGCCGGATATGCCCATGAAATGGAACGGATCAATGCGCGCGTGGTTCGCGAGGCCGCGCGCGAAGTGGCCGGTGAGGAGTGGCAGGAAGGGACGGGCTGGTTGCGTGGCGCCTTGGCGGCCATGGTCGTATTTGCAGTTCTTGCGGGTGGCGGATCGCTGGGCTGGATGATGCTCAATGCCGGTGAAGCTGAAGAAGAACTTTCGCGTCCGGCCTGGGTCAGCATGCTGGCCGATACCGGGCCCGACACCGCATGGGCCGAGATGGCCAGCCTGTGGTCCCGACTGTCTCGCGAACAGGTCCAGGCCGCCTGTGAAGGTCAGGCTCGCGATAATCTGGCCTGCCTGGCCAAGCGAGGTAACTGGGCCTACATCGAGCAGATCGGTCTGCCGGTGGTGCTGCGATTGAATGATCCGGAGCAGGCGCATGTGCTGCTGGTGGGCATGGAGGAAGATCAGTTGTTGCTGCGCCACAGGGGCCAGGACTACCGGGTGCCGCTGCGCCAGATCGATCGCCGTTGGCTGGGCCATTTCTATGTTGCCTGGCCTGATGACGGAATCATTTTGCGGTATGGTGACCAGGGTGAGAATGTTCGCCGAATGAAGGAGTTGGCCGAGGTGGTATCCGAGCCGGTCTGGACCGGACAGACCGATGATCGCTATGATGGAGAATTCCAGCAATGGGTCATGGAATTCCAGCGACACCACGGCTTGAGCGATGACGGCATGATTGGACCCGCCACCCGGTTGTTTCTCAAGGTGCCGCACATGTCCGGACCGTCATTGTCCATGAACCAGGACGGAGCCTGATCAGGTGTCTTACATACTCGATGCATTACGCAAGTCCGAAGCGCGCCGCCGAATGGGGCAGCCGCCCGGTCTGGATGATGCCCGCAACGCCGACACTGCCGGGCGGAGGCGTCGTGGCCTTGCGCGTTACGTGCTGACCGGTGTGGGAGTTGTGACCGTGGTCGCGGTGGCCGGCGTGGCCTATCTCAATCGTGATCTGATCGAACAGCGCCTGGTCGGCCCCGGGAGTGAGCCGGGTCCAGAATCAACAGCTGAGCAACCTGTCGAGCCTGTCTTGCCGTTGGCCATGGATGAGGAAGAAGCCGAACACGGCGAAGCTCCCGAGCGGACTGATCGTTCCGATCGTGTCGCGCGTTCCGAGCGCGAGCCGACGGATCGCCCCGGCCCCGATGGTCGCCAGCGTGAGCGGGTTGTTTCTGATCCTGAAGAAATCGAGGCAGAGTTGGCGCGCCGGGTGGCCGAGGACGAGCGTGACGAGGCGCTTGCGCAGCGTCAACAGGATTCCGAAACGGATACTCGCCGGGTCCGGCGAGCGCCGGAAACCCGGGTGACGGCCCCCGCACCGACCCGTCGTCAGCCGGCCGCGGCCGAGGAGTTGGCGCGTAGTGAGGAAATCGAACGGCGTCTGCGTGAAATTGAGGCACGTCAGCGTCGCCAGGAGCCTGAATCCGAAGTTGCCGCGAGGCCAACTGAACCCGAGCCTGAAACGACCGTGGCGACACCGGATGATGAGCTGACGCAAGCGGATGAGCCCACGGAAGTCGCCCGGACTGTAACGCCGCAATCACCCGCTGAACCCTGGAGGCCCGGTGGGCCGGAATATGTCCGGGTCTGGGAATTGCCGCTGTCGATTCGCCGCGACTTGCCGGAGCTCAAGCTGAGTATCCATGTCTATTCACGGGAAGAACAGCGCCGTTTCGTGCTGGTCAACGGGCAGCGCTTTACCGCCGGTGACACCATCACCAGCGGGGTGAGGCTGGCTGAAATCCGGCCGGAAGGCGCGGTCATCGACTACCGAAACTACCGCTTTCTGCTGGAGCCGTGAGACCGGTTCTGCCGGTGACCGCCATGGGCCGGTCAGCTCCGGTCCTGCCCTGGGTCCTGGTTGCGATTTGCATGATCGGTCTGATG
>PWWM01000052.1 GCA_003561495.1 Gammaproteobacteria bacterium | reverse complement strand
TTGTGATTACAGCCAGCCCGATGCGGGGCGGTCGGCCGATCTCTAAAGTTCCGTACTGAAACCCCGCCAACCGCACCAGGAAATCCAGGTGCGGTTGGCGTTGACTGAACGGGCGCACTCCGGTAAAATTCCCGCTCTTTGCTGAAGCACTTTTCTGGAGCAACTCATGTACGCGGTATTTTCCACCGGCGGTAAACAGTACCGGGCCTCGGAAGGCGATGTCGTCCGGGTCGAAAAGCTGGATGCCGAAAAAGGCTCGACCATTGAGCTCGACCAGGTCCTGATGGTCGGTGAAGGCGACGATGTGCGCATCGGCACCCCGACAGTTGATGGCGGCAAGGTCACGGCCGAGGTGGTCGACCACGGGCGCGGCGAGAAAGTCCGCATCATCAAGTTCCGCCGTCGCAAGCACCACATGAAGCAGATGGGGCACCGTCAGTACTATACTGAACTGAAAATCACCGGAATCGAAGGCTAAGACTCATGGCTCACAAGAAAGCAGGCGGCTCGACTCGCAACGGCCGCGACTCCAACCCGAAGTACCTGGGCGTCAAGCGCTACGGCGGTGAAAACGTCCTGGCCGGCAACATCCTGGTTCGCCAGCGTGGCACCCGCTTCCATGCCGGGCGCAACGTCAAGGTCGGCCGCGACCACACGCTGTTCGCCCTGAGCGACGGCAAGGTGGTGTTCGAGGAACGCGGCAAGCCGCTGCGCAAGTTCGTCTCGGTCGAACCGGTCGAATAAGTACCGACTCGAAAAGGCAGACTTCCGGAATGCCCCGCTTTCGCGGGGCTTTTCGTATCGGCAATCATGAAATTCGTTGACGAGGCCACTATCACTGTCATCGCCGGCAAGGGCGGGCCCGGCTGTGTCAGTTTCCGGCGTGAAAAGTACATCCCCAAGGGCGGGCCCGATGGCGGCGACGGCGGCGATGGCGGCAGTGTCTGGTTGCAGGGCGATTCCGGGCTGAATACCCTGGCGGACTTTCGCCATGCCCGACATTTCAAGGCGCGCAACGGCGAGCCCGGCGCCGGACGTCAGAAGACCGGCGGATCGGCCGACGATATTTTCATTCGCGTTCCACTGGGCACGATTGTCGTCAACCAGGAAACCGGCGAGCATATCGGCGAGGTCACCGAACATGATCAGACCATACTGGTCGCGCGAGGCGGGCACGGGGGACGCGGCAACATCCGCTTCAAGTCCTCGATCAATCGCACGCCGCGCCAGTCAACGCCGGGCACCCCGGGCGAGGAGCGCAAGCTGCACCTGGAGTTGAAGGTGCTGGCCGATGTCGGTTTGCTGGGCTTTCCCAATGCCGGCAAGTCCACCCTGATCAGTGCAGTTTCGGCCGCCCGGCCCAAGGTGGCCGACTACCCGTTCACTACCCTGTATCCCAATCTCGGAGTAGTCAGCCTGGAACCGGGACGCAGCTTCGTGATTGCCGACATTCCCGGCCTGATCGAAGGGGCTGCCGAAGGCGCTGGCCTGGGTATACAGTTTCTCAAACACTTGCAGCGCACCCGCTTGCTGCTGCACCTGGTCGAAATTGCACCCGTCGACGGCGCTGACCCGGTCGACCAGGTCCGGGCCCTGGCCGCGGAATTGAAACAATTCGATCGCGAGCTGGCTGAACGCGAGCGCTGGCTGGTGCTGACCAAGACCGACCAGCTTGATCCCGAGCAGGTTGATGAAAAGGCCGCCGATGTGGTCGAGCGGCTGGATTGGAACGGCCCCTGGTTTGCCATTTCATCCGTAGCCCGCCAGGGGCTGGATGAATTGGTCGGCCGGATCATGACCCATCTCGAAAGGGTCGATTGAGGCCCTCAGTTACCGTATCGAACCTGATTGCGTCCGGCCTGCTTTGCGGCATACATGGCCTTGTCGGCCCGGCCGAGCCATTGTTCCCAGTTTTCACCGGGTCGTAATCCGGCCACGCCGGCCGAAAAGCGAATGGCTCCGGCCGGGCTCATGACCTTCCCGCTGATCGATTCGTGCAGCTTCCCGGCGATGTTCTTGCCGATCTCATTTTCAACATTGGGGAGCATGATCACGAACTCCTCGCCACCAAATCGGTAGAAACCATCTTCGGCACGGATGTTGCTGCGCACGGCTTTGGTGAATTCAATCAGGGCCTGGTCTCCCGTATCGTGACCATGACGGTCGTTGACCTGCTTGAAATCATCGAGATCAATCAGTATCAGGGTCGCTGATTGATCTTGATCGCCTGACAATGCGGTGGCCTGAACCAGATCTTCTTTCATTGCGCGACGATTGCCGGCGCCGGTCAGCGGATCCAGGCTGGCCATTTGCTCAAGGAGGCGTTGCTGGGTAGCCAGTCGCTGGGAGAAGATGAAGCCGAATGCCGTAATCAGCAACGCGGTAATGATGTAGGTCAGAATCTCGACGGCCGATTCCAACAACCCGGTCATCGGGACCAGCAAGGAAACCATGATCAGGTTGAGTACCACCGCGTTGCGACGATGGGTGAGAAGGAAATTGATCCATAAGCCGAGAAACCCCCAAAGGATGCCGGTGCGATCGAATACTAGAGAACTGGCGACAACGGCCGTGACGTTGAACACGGCAAACATGAATCCAGAGCGCCGAGTATCGCCGGTGCGGACGGTGTAGATCATGATCAAGGACACTGCCAGGACAATAAGCGCGTTGACCATAGCGCCGACCCAGAAGCCGGTCGCCGCCCGATACAGGGCGAAACCCGAAATGGTTACCGCAGCCAGCATGCCAAAAGACAGGATGATGGCATACTGGAAATCACGGTCGAACTGGGCCACGACGGCCCGCAACCAGGCTGGGTACTTGATGCGCCCCCAGCGTTTCATGCTGATCGAGGCGGATCAGAAAATGGTATCTGGTGACCTGGGAATGATGGAGAGGCCCCTTGTCTCATGAGTTTCCTGCGCACGCAAATTTACCCCGTCTCCAGTATAAAAGCGATCGTCGAGAGATGAAAGGGGGTCAGTTTTTTGGGAAAACCATGCGGATGCAGCAACCGCGGTTGCTTTCGCGCACTGCAATCTGACCGTGATGGTATTCCGCGATCAGGCGGGCGATGTAGAGTCCCAGCCCCAGGTGCACCGAGCCGTCCCGGTGTTCACTGCGTTCGCGTTGACCGACCATGGATTCGAACAGGTTGTCCGCCACTGATTCCGGCAGGGGCGGTCCGTCGTTTTCAATGTCGACCAGGACTTGCCCGCCGCGTCGTCGAATGGTCAGGGTGATCTCGCCGTTGTCCGGGCTGAAATCGACGGCGTTGTCGATCAGCTTGTCGAGCAACTGGGCGAACAGATCGGGCGAGCCGTGCAGGACAACCGGTTCGGCGGTGGAATTCTCGAGCGTGAAGCGGCGAGCCGGGTAGGTTTGACCGCAGGCCAGAATGTAGTCCTCGGCCAGGCGGCTCAGGTCAAAGGCTTCGCGCTGCTCGGCCTGGATGCTTTCCTCGATGCGGGCTGCCTGGCTCATGGCCTGAAGTATGCGATTCAGGCGCACACTGCCTTCGTTGGCCCGGCGGCAGTACCGGGCCATTTCCTCCGGATCGCGAGTCTGTTCCAGGTTATCCAGCGAAGAACGAATCATGGCCAGCGGGGTACGCAACTCGTGGGCCAGCTTGTCGGCCAGCGTGCGCAGGTAGTTCTGGTGCTCGCGCAGACGCCCCAGCAAGGTGGACATGCTGTGGCGCAAATCCGCCAGCTCGTCGCCACTCATGCCGGTCGGCAATGTGTCCAATACCCGGCCATCGGGCGCCACGGCCCGTTCGGCGGCATTGCGAAGTCGTCGGATTCGTTCCGACAACAGGGTGGCGAAACCCAGCAGGATCAGGACCACCAGCACCAGAGCGCCCATGCTGATCCCCACCAGGCGCAACCCCGCGCGATTGGATTCCAATAGCAGGTTATCGGCGTTGCGCTCGATGATGATTCGTCCGATGGTCTGGTCGTCGACGATGACCGGGGCACTGACGGTCAGAAGAATGCCGGGATCATCACCCCGGGTTGTCCATGTGGCCAATCCCCTATCGGCATCGATTTCGGGTCCATCCAGACGCGGGGTGATGGTCGTGCGCGAGGGTCCGCGGGACAGTTGGCCGCTGATCAGTTGTTCAAACAGCCAGGTGGCAATCCAGGTGGCGCGATCATCGGCCGAGTCCGCATCGACCGCGCCGGCGCCGCGCCGGTCGGAATGGGCAACCACCCAACCGTCATCCAGTACGGCCCAGCTTCGGCTTCCCGCTGGTGTCAGAGCCTGTAATCGATCCTCCAGCGCCGGGACACGCTCGATCAGGCTCAGGTGTTGCCCGCCGCTGCCGGCCTGTCGCTCGATCCTGGCACTGGCCTGGCGATCGACATCGAATACCGTAAATGTCATGCGATGTGGAATCTGACGGTCGGGGATCTGGGCCTCCAGAGTCCAACCCGTGCCCCGGGATTGCCAGTAGCCCTGCAGACCGGGCCAACCGACTGGGTTGTTGCCGCGAGACTCCACCCAGCCCGGGGCCAGCGGAGCAATCTGCACTCTGGCGGGTGGCTGGTCGGGGTGGATGAACTCCATTTGAACCCGATCGCCCCGGGCTGTTCCCGGGGTGCTGAATACCTGGTCCGGGCTGGTGGTTACAAACAATAGGAACAGCCCGGAGCGATGCCTGGAAGCGACCAGGTCGACGATCAGGCGTTCATCATCGGAGGCAAAGCGCTGCGGATAATCCAGCCACGGGTGCCAGTCGTCGGCGTGTCCATCGAGAAATGGCGCGCTGGGACGCTGGTGAACATAGAGCACATCGCCGGTTGCTTGTGGCCAGGCATTGGGTCCTTCGGCAGCCATGATCTCGGCCGTTACCTGGGCTGATTCCAGCAAGCCCTGGGCGTGACCATCACGCAAGGTTTGTTCAATCTGTCGGGCGAATTGCCAGGCGCCCAGGGGCAGCAGCAGGACAACCAGCGAGACCAGCAGCAGTTGGCGGCGCAGGTTCATGGGCGCCAGCGGTAACCGGCCCCGTGTACGGTGTCCAGCGCTGTAAAGTCAGGATCAATCTGCTGGAACTTGCGGCGGATGCGCTTGACATGCGAAGTAACCGTCGAGTCATCGACCACCAGGTTGGCCGCCTCCATCAACTGGCTGCGACTCTTGACATGCCCGGGATGCCTGGCCAGGCAATGAACCATCCAGAATTCAGTCACCGTCAAGGCGATTGACTGATCGCGCCAAGTGGCGGCCAGCGCCTCCGGGTCCAGGATCAAGTGGCCGTGTTGCACCAGGCCGGGCTGCTCACGCTCTCCGGCCAGGGCATCAATGCGCCGAAACAGGGCGATCACCCGGGCCAGGAGGTGATGGGTGCTGATGTCCTTGGTCAGGTAATCATCGGCCCCCAGGCGCAGTCCTGAGACGGCATCCAGGTCGCTGTCGCGTGCAGTCAGAAAGATAATGGGCAACCGGGCGGACCGGCCGCGCAGGTGTCGGCAAAGCTGAAAACCTCCCTCAGGTTCGTCAGCCAGTCCAATGTCGATGATCACCAGATCGGGCAGTTGATCGGAAAACGCCTGCTCGGCTGCGTGGCGGTCACCGTACCCGACAGTCCTGAAACCATAGCGCTCCAACGCCTCCCGGTAATTGTCCCGGATGGGCGCTTCATCCTCGACGATGGCAATCAGGCGCTGACTCATGTATTCGCTGGTTGAACTTTGCAATCCGTTCAATGGTGCCAGAAAACCATACCTACAGCGTGCCCTTGTTCGGTTGGAGGCCATCCTCTACGGCTGCTTGCCATTTCTCGCTGGAGCTTGCGACATCCTTAGAAGTAAAGAGAAGCTGGAGATTGAGGAGAAGCATCGGGTGGTATCCGACCGCTCCCGGCCTGACCGGGTGAACGCTTGAGTCGATATTTTCGTGTTTGGTGGCCTTGGGGTCGGTAACGTCTGCGAGTTGCCGGTAGCAAGGGGAGTGGCTTCGATCTGGCTCCCCCCTCAACCAACTCCCAACCGACAAGCGACGAGTGGGCTTGACCGGGGCCGGGCTCGAGGTGACGGAAGCGGGCACAATCCATCCGTTCTTCGAACACCTGAAAGCCCTACCAAGAGCAAACCCCTATCCATTGGATCAAACGCGATTCGGTAGGCACCAGAACGCCTCTACATTCGAACAATCGCCAAAGCCGGTCACCTCGAGTGCGGCACCGGGCAAGGCGACTCGTCGCCCCGCCCCCACCACCAAGCACAGGAATCTGTTTGATGAGAGGCACAGAGATCACAGAGAAAGATAAAAAATCAGGTTCTTTTCTCTGTGTCCTCTGTGTCTCCGTGGTGAATTGTTGAAGTCTGTTCCATCAGAGCGTGTTTTTGCCACAAAAATGCCATAACTCGCCACGACAATGCCATCTGCCTGGCCCGGTGAGGCCAGATCCCGGTGTTGCAATGTTCTCCGAAGTCCATCGATTGGCGAATGGATCGATTTTTGACGAGGAGAGCAATGGTGTACCACTTCAAAAGCATAACCATCATGGTCTGGTTGTTGATCTTTTCCCCCATGTTGGCGGCTGATCAGCCGGCTCAATTGTGGCTGCACTCAGGAAGCGCCAGCGAGCGTCAACCAGCCGTTCTGCTTGAGACCGATGTCGATATCGAGGTCAGCGGGATGCTGGGTTATACGCTGGTCACTCAGCGTTTCGTCAATTCCAGCGACGACTGGGTCGAGGGCCGCTACCTGTTCCCCCTGCCTGACGATAGCGCGGTCGAAAGCCTCAGGATACAGATTGGCGATCGGATCATCGAAGGTGAGATTCAGGAGCGTGGACAAGCCCGAGAGACTTACCGCACCGCGCGGGACCAGGGCCGGGCCGCCGGCCTGGTGGAGCGGCAGCGGGCCAACGTCTTCACCACCCGGGTTGCCAATATCGCACCGGGTGAAACCGTCGATATCCAGATCGGTTTTCGCCAGACCGTGCAGTATCGACATGGCCGTTTCAGTCTGATCTTTCCGACCACGGTGGCGCCACGTTTCGGCCAGGAATCCGACTCGGGCGAGGTTCTCACCGTACCGGTCCGTGACTCCGATCAGGCCGGTGAACGCGCCTTGAGTCTGCGGGTGGAACTGCGCCCGGGAATGGAACTGGCGGCACTTCAGTCCAGTCATCACCTGATCGAGACCGATTACAACGGCGATCGCTGGCTGGTCACCATGGTCGATGAGCATGAACTTGGGTCCCGGGATTTCGAGCTGGAATGGATTCCGGACCCGTCCCGCCCGATTCATGGCGCGGTCTTCCAACAGCATCTCGGGGGACTGGATCACTTGCTGGTGATGATGGTGCCGCCGGAAGAGTTCTCCAGCAACCAGACGCCGCGCGAGCAGATCCTGATCATCGATACCTCCGGTTCCATGCGCGCCGATCCCATGGAGCAGGCTCGCCGCTCGCTGATCTTCGCGCTGGAGAAACTGCGACCCGGAGATCGCTTCAATGTCATCGAATTCAATCATCGCACCCGCGCCCTGTTCGATGGGCCGGTTGCGGCCACCAATGCCAATATTCACCGGGCGACTCGATTTGTCGAAAACCTGCGCGCCGGTGGGGGCACGGTCAT
>PWWM01000194.1 GCA_003561495.1 Gammaproteobacteria bacterium | reverse complement strand
GACGGCGTGCGCATGTTGGTCGTGCCCGGCTCGGAGCAGGTGCGCAAGGCCGCCGAGGCCGAGGGCCTGGACCAGGTCTTCATCGCCGCCGGGGCCGAATGGCGCGAGCCGGGTTGTTCCATGTGCATCGCCATGAACGGTGACCGGGTCGGCCCGGGGCAAACCGCCGTCAGTACCTCGAACCGCAATTTCGAGGGTCGCCAGGGTCCGGGCAGTCGCACCTTCCTGGCCAGCCCGGCGACTGCGGCGGCCTGTGCGGTCAAGGGCTGCATTACCGATCCGCGCCATCTCGATGGTCGCACGGAACCACGCATTCACTTTCCCGCCCCCCGTCAAATGGAGGCCCGTCCATGAATCCGCTAAAAAATCTGGAGTCCACCACCGTGGTGCTGGCCGAGCGCAATATCGATACCGACCAGATCATCCCGGCGCGTTTTCTGACCACCACCTCGCGCAGCGGTCTGGCCGATGGCGCCTTCGCCGACTGGCGTTTCGATGCTCAGGGCCGGCCGCGACCGGAATGCCCGCTCAATACGCCCGATAGCGGGGAAATCCTGGTGGCCGGCGAGAACTTCGGCTGTGGATCCTCGCGTGAGCACGCGGTCTGGGCCCTGATGGAGCTGGGCTTTCGGGTGGTGATCTCTTCGCGCCTGGCCGATATTTTCCGCGCCAATGCGCTCAAGAACGGCTTGCTCGCCATCGAGGTCGATGCCGCTACCCATGCCTGGCTGCTGGACCATCCGGGCGCCAAGGTCGGCGTGGATGTGGCCGAATGTCGGCTGGAGTTGCCCGAGCGGCCGGGCGTGAGCTTCGAGCTGGATCCCTTTGCGCGCACCTGCCTGCTCGAGGGTGTGGATGCACTGGGTTACATGCTCGGCCAGCTTGATGCCATCGAGGCCTTCGAGCGCGGTGAGCGACGTTACGGGGCGGCGGCATGACAACAGCGCTGATTACACTCCTGCCCGGCGATGGCATTGGTCCCGAAATCATGGCCGAGGCACAGGCATTGCTTGACGATCTGGCCGAACAGGAGGGCCACGAGTTCGTCCTTCAGAAACGCCCGATCGGCGGGGCCGCCATCGATGCCGTCGGGCAGTCCCTGCCGTCCAGCACGCTGGCTGCCTGTCGCCAGTCCGATGCGATCCTGCTGGGCGCGGTCGGCGGGCCGAAATGGGATGATCCCGAGGCCGCCATTCGTCCCGAGCAGGGCCTGTTGCAGCTTCGCCAGGAACTGGGACTGTTTGCCAATCTGCGCCCGGTGCGGCCGCATCCGGCCCTGGCCGATGCCAGCCCGATCCGGCCTGAGCGCCTGGCCGGGGTGGACTTGCTGGTGGTGCGCGAACTGACCGGCGGGCTGTATTTCGGACGCAAGCTGGAACTCACAAACCTGGCCGAGGATGCCTGTCGCTACAGCACCGCCGAGATCGAGCGGGTGGTGCGGCGCGCCGCGGCCTTGGCGCGGACCCGGAAAAAGCATCTGACCCTGGTCGACAAGGCCAATGTACTGGCCACTTCCAGGCTGTGGCGACGGATCACGACGGCATTGATCGAGCGGGAGTTTCCCGATCTGCGCCTGGAGGTGATGCTGGTCGATGCTGCGGCCATGCACCTGATCAGCCGCCCGGCCGATTTCGACGTGATCGTCACCGAAAATCTGTTCGGCGACATTCTCACCGACGAGGCGGCCATGTTGTCGGGCTCCATGGGTCTGTTGCCCTCGGCCTCATTGGGTGAGCAGGGTCCGGGTCTGTACGAGCCCATCCACGGATCGGCGCCGGACCTGGCCGGGCGCAATCTGGCCAACCCCTTCGCCATGCTGCTGTCGGTGGCCATGATGCTGGAGCATTCGCTGGGCCTGGCCGATACCGCCCGCCGGGTCGAGCAGGCCGTCGAGCAGTGCATCGATGCCGGCCAGACCACGCCGGATCTCGGTGGGCGACTGGGCACGCGAGAAGCCGCGGCGGCGGTTCGTCAGCGGCTTGCCGATGCAAATTCCAAGCGAGAGCACCGGGTGGAGATTCATCCGCTGCGTGCCCGTGCCTTGGCGGCATCGAACACTGCATGAAGCCCCTGAACCTGCTTCAGTCCATGGTCGCGGCCCCCGTGCATGCGGTAGCCCGCCAGACACCGGTGGAGCAGGCCGCCTTGCTGTCCGAGCGCCTCGGCCGTTCGATCTGGTTCAAACGCGAGGACTTGCAGCCGGTTTTTTCATTCAAACTGCGAGGCGCCTATGCACGCATGGTCCGACTCAAGCCGGAAGAGCGCCAACGCGGGGTGGTGGCGGCCAGCGCCGGCAACCACGCCCAGGGCGTGGCCCTTGCAGCCGCCCGCCTGGGCGTGCAGGCGCGTGTGATCATGCCTTGCACCACGCCGGCCATCAAGGTCGATGCCGTACGTCGTCTCGGTGCCGAAGTCATCCTGCATGGCGATGCTTACGACTCAGCCCAGGCGCGCGCCCATGCCGAGTGCGGTCAAACCGGTGCGGTCTTCATTCACCCGTTCGATGATCCGGACGTGATCGCCGGGCAGGGCAGTGTGGCCATCGAATTGCTGCGCCAGCTTCCCGAACCCCCTGATGCGGTCTTCGTGCCGGTCGGTGGCGGGGGCTTGTTGGCCGGTATCGCGGTGGCCATCAAGTGCCTGTCACCCGAAACCCGCGTGATCGGGGTCGAGCCCGAGGGCGCGGCCAGTTTTGCCGCCGCGCTCAAGGCCGGCAAGCCGGTTGATATCGGGCCGGTCAACCTGTTTGCCGACGGGGTGGCGGTCAGAAAGGTCGGTCAGTGGCCGTTTCGGCTGGCTGCCGATCGGGTCGATGAGATGATTGCGGTCAGTGTTGATGAGATCTGCGCCGCGGTGCACGATGTGTTTCTCGATACCCGCGCCGTGATCGAACCGGCCGGCGCGCTGGGCGTGGCCGGCATCCACCGCTACCTGGCCCGGGGTGGGCAGGGTAAGACGTTGGTGGCGATCAATTCGGGCGCCAATATCGGTTTCGAGCGCATGGCGCACGTGATCGAACGCGCCGAGATCGGCGCCGGGCGTGAAATCCTGTTTGCCGCCACGATCCCGGAGCGCGCCGGCAGTTTTCTCGAATTCTGCCGGGCGCTGGGACAGCGCGAGCTGACCGAGTTCAACTATCGCTACGGCTCGCACGAGCAGGCCCACGTATTCGTCGGCTTGCGCATGGACGGTGGCCCCGAACAGCGCGGCGAGTTGTATTCCCGCCTCAAGGCCCGCGGCTACGAGGTGCTGGATTTGACCGACAACGAACTGGCCCGTGATCACTTGAGGCACCTGGTTGGCGGCCGAGCCCCCGGTGATCAGCGTGAACTGCTCTACCGGTTCCGTTTCCCGGAGCGTCCCGGCGCCCTGGAAACCTTTCTGACCGGGCTTGCCGGGCGCTGGTCAATCAGCCTGTTCCACTACCGCAACCACGGCTCCGCCCACGGCCGGGTGCTGGCCGGCTTCCTGGTTCCGGCTTACCAGCAGCAAGCCTTCGAAGGCTTCCTGGCCAGCACCGGGTATCCCTGGGAAGCCGTCAATGACCGGGCCGCCGATTTCTTTCTTGCTGATCGGTTGCAAGAGCAAAAAGGCCTGGTCTCGCGCAGAGACGCGGAGGGTAAGAGGTTTACAGTAGCCAATTCGTTCGAACCCGGATTCGCACCATAGATTGATATCATGGCCCTCTTTTGACGAGGGAAAACGGACCGCCCGACCGGTTTTGCTTTACGGGTCCGGGACAGGTTCTAACAATGATGTCATTGATCCGTAATGGAAATGCTGGCTTGTGGATGATCGTTTTGCTGATCATCCTGGGCATAGTGATTGGCGTCTGGCAGCCGATCGAGCTGGATGAGCTGATCGAGATGGGGCGCCAGGCAGCCGATTACCCGGCCCTGATCGTGGCCGTGCTCGTGATCATGGTATTGATGTTCAGCTTTGGGTTGCCGGGTAGTTTTGGATTATGGCTGATTGCGCCTTTCCATCCGCCCATGCTGGCCACGGCACTGCTGTTATCGAGCAGTGTGGTTGGCGCACTGGGTGCCTATGCTTTCAGTGCTCGGATGGGCAAAGATTGGACGCCGTCGGGAATGACGGCCAAGGTCATGAAGTTGCTGGAAAACCAGGGTGGAGTGATGACCCAGATTGCCATGAGGGTCTTGCCGGGCTTCCCCCACTCGGTGGTCAATTTCGCCGGCGGCGTGCTCAAGCTGCCGCTGCCCGGATTCATGATCGCGGCACTGATTGGACAGGGCGCAAAATGGGCGGTCTATGCCACGGCAGTCTATGGTGTGGTCGATGCCGTGGAAAGCGGTGATGCCATCCAGCCCATCACCATTGTTCCCCTGATCGTTCTCAGTGTGTTGTTGCTTTCCGGCGCCTGGTTCAAGCGCAAGTTCATGGCCAATGGTGAGTGAGCTCTGGCTGACTGGCTGCCTGCAGATCTCGATGCATCTCCTGTCAGGAATACTGACGGGGCATGATGCAGTTGCATCATGAATCGTATTCCGGATCAGTGGTAGGGTTCAGAAAAATCTTTTCCGGATCAGGAAATACCATGCGCAAATCCTTGCCTTGCATGTTGTCCGTTGCTGGCGGCTCCAGCGCACAATCATGTGTTGAAAGCTGGACACACTCGGTCAAGTACAGCCTGAGCCGTCCACTGTCACAACGGTCAGGCGGGCACAGTGTAGCCGGCGCAATAACGCTGGTCGGCATCATGGCGGTGACTTCGGCTGGCGCCAATGACAACACGTTTATCGTGACTACGCTGGCCGACGAGACCGGGAGTTGTACGAGCGAAAGCTGCTCTCTCAGGCAGGCCGTGGGAGCGGCCAATCAGGTTCAACAGGCCACGGAAATCATTTTTGATTCCGAGCTGTCAGGCACCCTGGAACTTGAGCATGGATCGATCAATTTCAGCAATGGCCGGACGACCATTACCGGACCGGGTTCGGATCGGGTGACCATTGATGCCGGAGGACAGTCCAGAATCTTCAATGTTACCTTCGGACAAGGTGTCAGCAGGTTGACTTTGTCCGGTTTGCGCTTGGTCAATGGTGATGCCGGTGATGGACATGGCGGTGCCGTTCGATTCAGCTATTTGCTGGAGCTCGATGATGTGGTGATCGAGAACTCCACCGCTGAATGGGGTGGGGCGGCTGCCAGCTTTTCGACTTATTACGGCAGTTCGACACTGGAGATGAGGGACTCGGTGGCCAGCAACAACTCGGCCGACTTTGGTGGGGCACTGCATTCCAGTCAAGTGATTATCGAAGACAGCCTGATTGAAGGAAACTATGCCCAGGGTTCGCGAGGAGGTGTGTCTTCAAGCTTTGCTGAGATCAGGAATTCGACCATCAGTGGAAATCATGCGGAGTTTGAACGTGATGTTTTCTCGAACGATTTCTTTTTTCTAAGTGAATGGGAAGTCGGCGGGGGTGGCGTCAGGGCTAACTCTGCTGTGCTGGAAAACAGTACGATTTCCGGCAATTACAGCAGGCTCTGGGGCGGGGGAATCGGAGTCGTCAGATCGCTCACAGCTACCAATAGCACCATCGTCAACAACTGGGCAAATTCCTATAATGGTGGAGGCATCAACCAATCCAATTCGATTCAATCACAATATCGAATTGAGTTGAACAACACCATCGTGGCCAATAATACCGCCGCGAATGAAGATCGCAGCGACCTTTGGGCAACATTCGTGACCATAGACTACAGCCTGATCGGCATCGTCGAAGACGATTTGGAAGAAGCCCTGGAAGATCGAGGCAACCTGTGGGGAAGCGCGAAAGAACCGCTTGATCCCTTGCTGCAGCCGCTGGCTGACAATGGCGGGCTGACTCCCACCCATGCGCTGGGATCGAACTCACCAGCCTTCAATGCCGGTGACCCGGAGTTCGATGGGCCGCCATTTCAGGACCAGCGAGGTCTGGGCTTTCATCGTCTCGGTTTCGGACGCATCGACATCGGCGCATACGAATTTCAACAAGACGTCCTGTTTCACGACCGGTTCAACGTCAGCGAAGAAGAGCCTTAATGATCACCCCTCGGCAATGCGGGCGTGCAGGAAGGCGCGGGCGCGTTGCCAGTGGCGCCAGGCCGTGCGGTTGGAGATTTCCATCAGCTCGGCAATCTCGCGCACCGACAATCCGGAGAAGAATTTCATTTCAACCAGTTCGCGTTGTTCGGGGCAGAGTTGATCGAGCTCGTCCAGCGCCTGGTCAAGATCGAGGATGTTGCCGGTCTGGGTTTCGGCCGGAAGGTTTTCAGTCAACGTGATGGCAACCTGGTCGCCGCCGCGTTTTTGGGCACTGCCCGATCGCAAATAGTCGACGATGATGTTGCGCATGGCCTTGGATGCGCAGGCGAAGAAATGGCGTCGGCCCTTGAGATCAAGCTGGTCAGCCTGCACCAGCTTGACATAGGCCTCGTGCACCAGCGCGGTCGGCGTCATGGTCTGTCCGCTGCCCATGCTGGCCAGGCGCGCCCGGGCCAGGTTTTTGAGCTCCGGGTACAGGCGCTCGAATACGCCCTTGAGATCCGGTTCCTTGCCTTGTTCGTTCAGCAGTCTGGTGATTTCGCTCATCGAAACGATGGGCCCGAGGGCTCTCCCTGCAGTGTCCCCTTGCTGATCAGGCCCCATCCCGGGCGCTGGTTCGCTCTTATTCTAGTCACTCAATGCTCCGCCGCAACTGGAACCTTGCCCGGCGGTGCAGCCGTAGCAATGATTGGCCACATGAATCCGGCGTGGTAGTTGGCCGGTTTGCAGCAAGTCGGACAATTCAACCGGTCCGTCGCTTTCACCCAGATTCAACTCGAGCATTTGGTTGAAGTCGCAGTCGTGCAGTCGGCCACGATAGTCGACGCTGATCAATTCTCGACACATCACGCCCTTCAGATTGGCCGGCTGGTAGGCATTCCTGAGCAAGTCCATATACTCCTCGAATTGCCCCTTGGAGAGCAGGATCGAGCCAAAGCGCTTGATCGGCATGTTGGTAATGGTAAAGAGCTGATTGAAGCGGATTCCGAACTGATCATGCAGGAAGCGCTTGTAATCGGCCTCCAGAGTCCCTTGGGGAGGTGGCAGACTCGGCCCCATCGGGTTGTAGACCAGGTTGAGCACCAGGCCGGTTTCGGAATCGCCATAGCCGAGCCCATTGAGTGTTTGCAGGGCTTTGATCGAAGCCTCGAAGACACCGTTGCCGCGCTGGGCATCGACGTTTTCGGCCGAATAACAGGGCAGGGAGGCAATCGCCTCGACCCGGTGTTCGGCCAAGAACTCACCCACCCACTCGTAGCCGGGCTCCTCCATGATGGTAGGGTTGAGTCGGTCCATCACATGCAGGCCTTGCTCCCGTGCCTGCTCAACCAGCCAGCGGAAATGCGGATTCATCTCCGGCGACCCGCCGGTCAGATCGAGGGTTTTGACCTCGAATTTCTCGGCCACGGCAAGCGCCTCGACCATGGTTTGCCGGTCCATCAATTCCGTACGATTGGGCCCGGCGGCCACATGGCAGTGCAGGCAGGCGATATTGCACAGGTAACCGAGATTCAGTTGCAGGGTGGTGATCCGATCCCGCCGAATCGCCGGAAAATCGGAGTCTTTCAGAAGGGGCCAGGTATCACGCATTATCAACCAGTCTCGTCTGATCGAGGGGTTCGGAATGGGTTCAGCAGCAAAGCCAGCAGGCCCTGGTCATTGGTTTCTCGGTACTCGTTCAAGCCGATCGGCATTTCGAGTTCATTATTGCGCGGTT
>PWWM01000223.1 GCA_003561495.1 Gammaproteobacteria bacterium | reverse complement strand
GTTTGCTCATTTCTCAAGAGTACTCGTCCTTGAACCATGCGGACCCTTCAGACCAACCCCTGCCGCTGCTGACGACGCTGGTCTTGCTGGCCGGCCTGTCTGGCATCATCGCAATGCTCGGTGTTGGTTGGCCGATCCTGTCCGTGTGGCTCGAAGGCTTGAGCAGTTTCCAGCTCGGCTTCCTGGCCAGCCTGGTCGCCGGTCTGATGACCGGGGTCGGGGCCTTGCCGGTGTTCTTCATTCATCGTCTTAACCAGGCCACCGAGGATGCCTTGATGGGCTTTGGCGCCGGGGTGATGCTAGCCGCCACGGTCTTCGAGCTGATTGCTCCAGCCATGGGTCTTGCCGTCGAGCGGCATCCGTCACTGTTCATGAGCCTGGCCGTGGTCATCGGCGGTATTGGCCTGGGTGGTGCCGTTCTACTCGCGATGCACCGGCTGGTCCCGCACGAGAATTACCGGCTGGGCTTGAAGCTGGATGCCGATCCAGTCAAGGCCCGACGGATCCACTTGCTGATCTTTGCGCTGGCCTTGCACAACCTGCCCGAGGGTCTGGCGGTGGGTGTGGGTTTCGGCGGCGATGTGCGTGACGGGATCACCCTGGCGGTCGGCATCGGCGTGCAGAATATGCCCGAAGGGCTGATCGTCGCGGTAGGGATGCTGGTGCTGGGCTACCGCCGCCTGACTGCTTTTCTGGTCGCCACCGCGACCGGATTGATCCAGCCGATTGGTGGCCTGATCGGGGCGGCGGCGGTCAGTTTTTCGGAAATGATGCTGCCCTGGGGCCTGGCTTTCGCGGCCGGGGCGATGCTGTTCGTGATCAGCCATGAAATCATTCCGGCCTCGCATCGACACGGACACCAGGCCCACGCCACCGGCGGACTGTTCATCGGATTCCTGAGCCTGCTGGCGATCGACATGGTGATCGGTTGAGCGAAGCCAGCCGACGCTCACTGCAGGATCGAACAAGGCGGGGCCAGGCTTTTTTATCCCTCAAAGCAGCGGTATTCATCAGCACTCACACGTTGATGAGATCATGCAACCGATTCATCAATATAGCCAGTGATATGAACATTCGGATGGTAACCGCTTTTCTGCTCGTGTTTTTGGTCAGCGGCTGCGCCATGATGCGCAGTGGGCCGCCGTTGTCGACCGTGGATTCGGTCGACCTGGAGCGTTACATGGGTGAGTGGTATGTCATCGCCAACATTCCCTACTTTGGCGAGCGGGGTAATGTCGCCGGTCGTGCGTTGTATCGCGAGCGCGATGATGGCCGCATGGATGACATCTACTTCTATCGCAAGGGTGATTTCGATAGCCCCGAGCGGTCGCTGGAGGGCGTGGCCTGGGTGGTGGATGAGGATACGAATGCGCGCTGGAAAGTGCGCTTCTACTGGCCGTTCACATTCGATTACTATATCGTTGATCTTGATCCGGACTACCAGTGGAGCTTGGTTGGCCACCCGTCGCGAAGCTATGCCTGGATCATGGCGCGTGAGCCGCGCATGGACGAAGC
Organism: Gammaproteobacteria bacterium; assembly: GCA_003561495.1. GTDB lineage: Bacteria > Pseudomonadota > Gammaproteobacteria > Xanthomonadales > Wenzhouxiangellaceae > Wenzhouxiangella. Next base: position 6,295 of record PWWM01000223.1, on the reverse strand, counting down.
GCTTTACCAGCGCCTGCTGAGCCGCTTTGATGAGCTGGGCTTTGACTCATCCGAGCTGAAGAAAGTGCCGCAATTCCCGGAGCAGGTCGGTCAGCCGGGTTTTCAGTAAGCAACCTCACCGACCCTGGTGGGCTCTAAGCAGCGTCAATTCAGGACAGGCAGAATTCGGGGCTGAAATCCAGAATCAGAAATTTCCTGCAAGGGACAGAGATGAAATCCCATAGCCATGGCTTAGGTCGTTGGTCAGAATGTGGCCATGACCTATCCCCGCAGCCACATTGTTGACGAAGACGTGCCCGGCTTCTATCACGTCGTCTCACGATGTGTCCGCCGCGCGTTCCTGTGCGGTTGGGACAAGCTCACCGGGCAGAGCTACGAGCACCGTCGCCAGCATAGGCAATGGAGCACTTGCGGTTTCCGCGATTCGCGGAAGAAGCGAGTGCGGAATGCCGTTATGCGTGGATCGAGGCCCGCATCCTGGAACTGGCCGAGTGCTTTGCCGTGTCAGTGTATGCCTATGCCGTGATGAATAATCACTACCACATTATCCTGCACGTGGATCCGGCCGCTGTCCACGATCTGTCCGACGAAGAAGTGGCGAGCCGCTGGCTGACCGCCTTTCCCGGGTCGCTCAAGCATGACAGCAGCGACGAGGCCGTCGAACGAATGATGCTGGCCATCACCGGCAATCCGGAACGGCTTGCCGAACTGAGAAAACGCCTGGGGAGCCTGAGCTGGTTCATGAAGGCGCTCAATGAGCCCATCGCCCGGCGCGCCAACCGCGAAGACAACTGCACGCACGGGCGGTCGTTCCGCAGGCGCTTCTTTCGCTTGCGCGAAAACGGCACCAGCTGCACTCCCTGTGCTGGAAAATTCTGGGAGAGCCGTTTCAAATGCCAGGCCTTGCTGGAGGAGCAGGCGGTCTTGTCCTGCATGGCAGCATAGGCTAAAGAGTGCGTGCGGTTTGCGCGCTAGCGCAAGAAGCGCGTGCTCTGTGCCGTCATGCGTGTCGACCTCAACCCGGCGCGTGCGGCCATGTGTGACACGCTGGCCGAATCCGATCACACCACGATTCAACGCCGGCTGCGCGAGCGCGAGGGCCTGATCAACAATATCAAGCCGGGCCGTTCCATGCTCGACCGACCGCTCAAGCCGGTCGCCGGCCTGGAGTCGTCGCAGTAGGCTGGGTCATGAATGAGCTGGGGCTACAGTGGACCGGCGAGCAGCCCCGCTCGGACAAGCGCGGCAGACTCAAGCGGCAGAGCGATGGCAAGCGCGCCGCCCCGGCCGATATTTGGCAGATCGCCAGCCACCCCAAGGAATGGGTGCGCCAGGTGCAGGGCACCGAAAGCGTCTACTACCGCGCCATTGGCTCGGCCGAAGCGCTGATGGCCAAGGCTGAAGCTTTGGGCCAGAGCAGGATGAAGGGCGTGAGCAGCGAAGTGGCCAGAAAAATCTTGCGCGAACGACCTACCTGACCGTCCAACGGAATCTGGAACTGATCTGAACCGGCGCTGCCGGGTGTTGGCATGCCCGGCATTCGGCTTTTCGGGGGTTTCGATGTGATCAAGGCGTCTGATGCAGCGAAATTCAGGCTGAGGAAGGGAGCGAGCGCGGTGGCGAGCGGCGAGTGGGGCTGGGCGCGGGCTTGTCGAGGCGGGTCAAATAATGTGTGTCCCGGTTTTTTTCATTCGGGGAGCCGGAGGCGCGGGTTTACGGGGAGATTCGGGCGCGGCGCCAGGCTGCGGGCCGCGCGATCAGCAACTTCGATGCCCAGATAGCGGCCATCGCCAGATGCCGGGGGATGGCCCTGGCCACCCGCAATGTGAAGGATTTTGCCGATTGTGAGTTGGTGCTGATCAATCCGTGGGAGCCGGAGAGCCGGGGGGAATTATCGGACGGTGCTGGGCCGCCTGGGGGGGGGCTGATGCACTGATGTAGTCCTGTTATGCTGTGCATATGCGAACCACGATTTCTCTGGATGATCGTCTTGCCGAGGAAGTCCGTCGCCGGGCGGCGGCCAGGGGGATGAGCGTGAGCGCGTTCATCGCAAGCATTCTCGATGACCGACTCAAGCAACGCGAACCGCAGCCGCAACGACCGTTTCGCCTGGTCACCGTGGGCGGCTCGGGAGTGGTCGAAGGCGTCGATCTTGATCGGCCCAGAAGCATCGAGACCGTCGAGGACGAGTCGGGCTGGACGGGTAGCGGGTAGGTCGGATGTTGATGCCGGACGTCAATGTGCTGATCTACGCCCATCGGCGTGATTCCCACGAAGAACATCCGGCTTACGCCGCCTGGCTTGAGTCAATCGCGACCGGTGACGAGCCTTTCGCGCTGTCGGTGCTGTCGCTGGTCGGGGTGGTCCGGATCGTGACCAATCCGAAGATCTTTCGTCGGCCATCCACCCTGGATGAGGTCTTCGCGTTTATCCGGGAACTGGTCGACCGGCCCAATGCACGTCTGCTCGTTCCCGGGCCACGGCACCTCGAGATCTGGGAGCGTCTGTGCCGGGAAGCCGGTGCAACGGGAAAGCTGGCTGCCGACGCCCAGCATGCGGCCATGGCCATCGAGCATGGTTGTACCTGGGTGAGTACGGATGCTGACTTCGACCGTTTCGGCGAACTGCGCTGGCAGCATCCCTTGACCTGACGTGATGATCAACAAGAAGATCAACATCGAGCGCTGTGTCGGGCAGGTTCTGCTTCAGGCCGCAGCCCGTTTCTTCGGCGTCAGTCGCTCAAGCAACTCGGTGGCCATGTCCAGCCGTTCTTCCGGGGTTTCGAACTCGCCCTTGACGCGCAGTTTGTCGTTGGCCGGCAACTCGAAGGTGTGGGCTTCCTTCTGGATCATTTTCAGTAACTCTTCGATGTTGATGTCCGGCTTGGTTACAAACTCCACACGGCCGCCGGCCGGGCCGACTTCCAGGCGGCGCATGCCGAGCTTTCTGGCTTTCAGGCGCAGCTCGGCGGTGGTGAACAGTTGCTTGACCTCAGGCGGGAGTAGCCCGAAGCGGTCGATCATTTCGACTTGGAGCTTGTGCAGGTCCTGGTCGGTCTCGGCCTGGGTGATGCGCTTGTAGAGCACCAGGCGCTGGTGGACGTCGGGCAGGTAGTCCGGTGGGATCATGGCGGTGGAGTGCAGGTCGACCTCGCTGGTCAGGGACAGTGGTTCGTCCAGGTCAGGCTCATGACCGGCCTTGAGCGCCTCGACGGCGCGGTTGAGCATATCGGAATAGAGAGAAAAGCCGATTGCCTCGATCTGGCCGGATTGTTCCTCGCCCAGCAGTTCACCGGCGCCGCGGATTTCCAGGTCATGGCTGGCCAGGGTGAAGCCCGCGCCCAGTTCTTCCATGGACTGGATGGCCTCCAGGCGCTTGATGGCGTCGCGGGTCATGGCCTTCTTGTGCGGGGTGATCAGGTAGGCATAGGCCAGGTGATGGGAACGCCCGACCCGCCCCCTGAGCTGGTGTAGCTGGGCCAGGCCGAACTTGTCGGCTCGGTTGATGATGATGGTGTTGGCGGTGGGTACATCGATGCCGTTTTCGATGATGGTCGAGCAGACCAGCAGGTTGATCCGTCGGGCATAGAAATCGCGCATGGTGCGCTCCATCTCGCCGGGCGGCATCTGGCCGTGGGCCATGCCGATCCGGGCGCGCGGAAACATATCCTCGAGCTCCGAGACCATGCGCGCCATGTTCTTGACCTCGTTGTGCAGGAAATACACCTGGCCGCCGCGCTGGAATTCGCGACTGACCGCATCGCGGATGGTGGCCGAATCCCATTCATTGACAAAGGTCTTGACCGCCAGGCGCCGGGCCGGCGGGGTGGCGATGATGGACAGCTCGCGCAAGCCCGCCATGGCCATGTTGAGCGTGCGTGGAATGGGGGTGGCGGTCAGGGTCAGCAGATCGACCTCGGCCCGAAGCGCTTTGAGCCGTTCCTTCTGGCGCACGCCAAAGCGCTGTTCCTCGTCGATGATGACCAGGCCGAGGTTCTTGAAAGCGACATCCTTCTGCAGCAGCTTGTGGGTGCCGATGACGATATCGACATTGCCGGTATTGAGGCCTTCGACGGTCTTGGTCGTCTGCTTGCCTGTCCGTGAGAGCAGGGCGATATTGACTGGCCAGTCGGCAAAGCGATCGGTAAAGGTCCGGTAGTGCTGCTCGGCCAGCAGGGTGGTGGGGGCAAGCATCGCGACCTGGCCGCCCGAAACGACCACGGAAAAGGCGGCGCGCAAGGCGACCTCGGTCTTGCCAAAGCCGACATCGCCGCACACCACCCGGTCCATGGGCTGGTCGGAGGCCAGATCGGCCAGCACGGCGTCGATGGCGACCTGCTGATCATCGGTTTCCTCGTATTCGAACCCGGCCGCGAAACGGGCGTACATGCCGCGTTCAAGCTCAAAGGCATGGCCCTGGCGCGAGGCGCGCCGGGCCTGCAGGTTGAGCAGCTCGGCGGCCACGTCCCGGACCTTTTCGGCGGCCTTGCGGCGGGTCTTTTTCCACTGTTCGGACCCAAGTTTGTGGAGACTGACCTGGTCCGGGTCGGCGCCGGTGTAGCGGCTGACCAGGTGCAGGTCGGTGACCGGCACATAGAGCTTGTCGCCGCCGTCATATTCCAGGGTCAGGTATTCGCCGGTCGAATCGCCGACCTCGAGTACTTCCAGGCCCAGATAACGGCCGATGCCGTGCTCCATATGCACCACCAGCGCGCCGGATTGCAGGTCGGCCAGGCTTTTCACCAGGCTTTCCGGATCCTGGCCGCTGCGCTTGTCGCGCCGGATGGTGCGGGTATGTCCTGGAAACAGCTCGGATTCGCTCAGAATGGTCAGGCCGCGATCAGGCAGGCGGCAACCGCCGGAGACCGGCATGACCGCCAGGCACAGCCGCTCGGTCCCGCTCATGAAAGCTGCCCAGGACTCGACCGGGGTGGGCTTGAGGCCGGCCCCGCGCAGGCCGTCGCCAATCAGTTCGCGCCGGCCGGGGGTATCGGCGGCCAGCAGGATGCGATCGGGGTGTTCGCGCAAGGCCGCCACCGCCGCTTCGGCGCCGTGGTCCAGGTCAATGGCTTCGGGGGGTTCGACCACGCTGCGTGCCGGGGCTCGGCGGGTGACCCGCACGGCACAGTCCTCGTGTAGTGTGGTCAGCAATTCCCGGGCCGGGAAGAACAACTCGTCGGGTTCAAGCACCGGCCTTTCGCGATCGCCCTGGCGTTGTTCGAAGCGAAAGCGGATCTGCCCGGCCTGTTCCTCGGCGGCCTTGTCGATGCCGGGCAGCAGTACCAGCCGATGTTTCGAGGGCAGGTAGTCGATCAGCGAGCAGGTGCTTTCAAAGAACAACGGCAGGTATTGCTCCAGGCCCTGGCCATGGATGCTCTCGCCGACTTCCTGGTAGGGCAGGGCGCCGCGCAGATCGACATCGAATCGAGTGCGAAAACGACGCCGGAATTCCTGGCGGGCCTGCTCGTCGAAGGGATACTCACGTGCCGGCAACATCGCGATACGTTCGATTTTTTCCACGGATCGCTGGCTTTCCGGATCAAAGGTGCGGATCGACTCGATCTCGTCGTCGAACAATTCGATGCGGTAGGGGTCGGGCCGACCCATGGGCCACAGATCCAGCACCGCACCGCGCACGGCAAACTGTCCCGGCTGCCAAACCTGGTCGGAGGCCGCGTATCCGGCCTCGTGCAGGGTATTGCGGAATGCCATCGGCTCGATCGACTGACCCACCGAAAGATCCAGGCTCTGGCCTTGCACCCAGGCGACCGGGGACAGGCGTTGCATCAGGGCATTGATCGGGGCAATCACGATGCCCGATGTCATGCCCGGCAGGCGCGCCAGCAGATTCAGGCGCCGCGAGACCAGGTCCGGGTGGGGTGAATACAGGTCATAGGGCAGGGTTTCCCAGTCCGGGAACAGTTCGGCGGGCGGTCCGTCGAGCTGGTTAAGGTCATCACGCAGACGCCGGGCGCTGTAACCATCGGCGGCCACCACCAGCAACGGTCCGCCCTTGCGCCCGGCCAGTGTCGACAGGGCCAGCGCCAGGGCAAACCCGTCCAGCAACGGCCAGTCGATGCGCTCATGGTCGGTGCGGGGCGGGTTGAGTATGGAAAAGGACTGGGTCATCAAGGTTTGGAGCGCTTAAACCATGCATTTTACCAAGGGTGATGTCGGGTCAGAGGGCTCGAGTCCGGTTTCCGATTCAGATTTTGGGGAATGATCCAGGGGCGAGGTTGGGAGAAGATTGAAAGTCAAGCGGTGGCTTCGATCTAGGTCCCCCATCAACCAACTCC
>PWWM01000153.1 GCA_003561495.1 Gammaproteobacteria bacterium | reverse complement strand
GGATTGGTCTCGTTTCCTCAGGACAAATCTCGTTTTTCGACAAGAACTCGAATGGTTCCTGGAATTTTGCAAGACCTCCGCATTCGGGGCACTTTATTTCTATTGACTCGCACTTCATTGATTCGGAGATTCAGGGACAAATGATGAGTGGTGTTTTCAATTTCGCCTTATATCCGACGTACGTCACTTCCGGCCTGATTGCGCCATTGACACCACATATCGCAACTGATGGCTCAATCAGGGGCAGGACGGCGTACGTGTCTGGTAAGCGAAGTGACCGACCGAAGGATCGTGTGCCAATCGAAAGGAATGCCCCGCGAAGGACCCGCCGGCTTCGACGACTTTGCTTGCACATCTTGCAACGAGGATCTGTCCATGAGCGCGCGAATCAAGGAATGCCTCGGCCTGGGCCGGAACCGCCAACGATGGCGTCGGCCCGGCGACGTAGCACGATTCAAAATCGCCACCCCGATAGGACTGTGGCTGGTGCTGGCCGTTATTGGTGCAGGAAGCTTGCCTGCCCAGGCCGACGAATACTCGATACGCGGCCAGACCACCCAGGTCTATGCCGACCCGGCATCAAGCTGCGCCGGCCTGACGCCCTGTTTCGCAAGTATTCAGCAGGCGGTGGCCAATGCCGGACCGGCGCCGGTCGAAATCGGCATCTTCCCCGGCACCTACGCCGAAAGCGTCAATCTGAACGATATGGGCTCGGCGATTTCCCTGCCGCCCGGGGATCTGACCCTGCAGGCGCTGGATGCCAGTGGTCAACCAACTGATCACGGCGTAATCATCGACCCGGACGCCAGCGGCGGGCCGGGCACCGGTCCAGCGATTTCGACTGGTCATACCGGGCCTTTTCCCGCCAACCTCACAATCCGTGGCCTGGGCTTTCGCTCACCGGATGGCAGCGGGCTGGCTGTTGGGGTTGACGGGGATGTTGTGCTCGAAGACTTCATTGCATGGCAAACGGCCAATAGTGGTGCTGCTATCGGTGCAACCGGTGCCGTCAGTGTGGCCCGCGGTGCGGTTTGGCTCAATCAAACTGGCCTTATCATTTACGCCGATCAGGTCACTGTGGTCGATGTTCAGGCTCAACATAATGTTCACACCGGTATAGAAGTGCAAGTCATTTCCACCCTGCAGGCCAGCCAGCTTGTGGCCACGCTCAATGAGACCGGCCTGTCCTTCATTGGTTGTGGCGCCGATGTGATGAACTTCGACGAGCTGTCGGCCAGCAACAACTACGGCACTGGTATCTTCACGTGGATTCTGACGCAGTGCAATCCAACGGATGAGACCTTGACCGGGGCCATCAATGCTGAAGCCATACAGAGCTTCGACAATGGCGGCCCTGGATGGTTTGCTGCCGCTGGCGAGATCAATATCGATTCCCTGATCGCAAGCGGCAACGCCGGTTTCGGGCATAACGCACGAGCTGATCGTTACAGTCTTTCACAGGCCGCTTTTTCATTCAATGAAGGCGGCGCCTCGATCGCGGCTGAGTCGGTCTGGCTGCAAGCGGTCACGGCAGACAACCATGATGATTCTGATCCCAACAACCCCTTTATCGGCTCCGGTCTGGCTGTATTCTCAAGCCAGGCGCATCTTGTCGCAATCCAAGCCAATGGCAACAGTTCATCGGGCCTGCTGTTCAGTGGTTTACCGGAGTCGGAAGCGGCCCACCTGGATCTGGCCAACGGGCGGTTTGACAACAACAATGTCGGCATCCGGACATTCGCCGATTCCGATGGAGTGTTCCCTTCCCTCGACGTTCAGATTGATCGAGTCGACGCCTCGCAAAATCAGACCTTCGGACTGCTTCTGGTCAATCTGATATCGGCTCATCTGTCCCGGATTGAAGCGGTCGGTCAGCCTGGTGGGTTGCTGATTAGCGCCAAAGAGTCGTTGGTCATGGAGCATCTGGAAATTGCCGACAACAACACCGGCATCATGACTCTGATCGAACCGTCAGCAAATGCCCGAATGCGTTGCTCCAACATCCGAAACAACCTGAACGACGGTGTGCTGCTGCAAGAGGGAGAATCCCTGGACGCCCGCAGCAATTACTGGGGCGATGCCTCCGGGCCGACCCACCCCGACAACCCCGGTGGAAACGGCGACTCGATCGCCGACGCAGCGACAGGCGCCTCAGGCACAGTCGACTACCTGCTGTTCCTCGACGAGGAAGCCGACCCCAATGGTTGCCAGGCGGCTGACGGCATTTTTTCCGACAGCTTCGAACAATAAATCGCACTGGCGCAGCTGCCTCATTGATGGCGTACGTGCCTTGTGGGAATTGTAATAATTGCTGCAAGGAGGCAATGAGATGCGAGGATTCTTTAGTATCCCGGTGCTGGTCACACTGCTCTGGCTGCCCTTCATGGTGCAGGCTGATACCAGCTTTACCTACCAGGGCAAGCTTGAGCTTGGCGGTGCGCCATATACCGGCACTCAGGACTTGCGCTTTCGCCTGTTCGACAGCTCGGAGGGCAGCATCGAGGTGGCAGACATGGTCGAGGTTGACGATGTTGCGGCTGTCGATGGTCTGTTCCAGGTCGAACTGGACTTCGGGCCGGGCGCATTTGACGGCCAACCGCGCTATATCGAAGTCGAAGTGAATGGGCAGATCCTGCAGCCGCGCCAGGCCGTATCGCCAAGCCCCGTGGCGCTGTTCGCGCTGACCGGCAACGAAGGTCCGCCGGGGCCAGAAGGGCCGCAGGGTGAACAGGGGCCTCAGGGCGAAACCGGACCGCAGGGCGAACCGGGCGAACCCGGTGATTCGCATTGGGGTTTGAACGATGACGCAACCTACTATTTGGATGGCTTTGTCGGGATCGGCACGAATGACCCCATATATCCGCTTGAGGTTGTCAGCAATGTGGAAAAAAATGCCATTGTCGGCATACACAGCGTACCCAGCGGGGGCAGCTTCGGCGGCTGGTTTCAGTCCGAAAGCACGTCGGGACGAGGTGTTTTCGGGTCGGCATCGGCAACTTCCGGCGTCAATTTCGGCGCCGTCGGCGAAAGTGACAGCAGCAGCGGGCGTGGCGTCTACGGTGTGGCCAACGCTTCCAGCGGAACCACCTACGGGGTAAGGGGCCATGTCAACAGTCCGGACGGCTTTGCCGGCTACTTTACCGGCGGGCGCAATTACTTCGAGGGTTCGGTGGGGGTCGGTACGAATAATCCCATCGCACCATTTCACGTAGAGGCAGATCAGCTTGGGTATGTCGCGAATATCGTCAATACTCGCGATGGCTTCAGTGGCACCTTCGGCTTGCGGGTTGAATCCAATAGCGGAGACGGTGCAGCGATTACAGCTCACTCCTCTCATCCCACTGGATTTGCCCCCGGGGTAAGAGCCTCGACATCAAGTCCCAACGGCTTTGCAGGACACTTCACGGGACCCGCAGGCAGCAGAAGCTATTTTCAACGCAGCGTTGGCATTGGCACCACCTCACCCGGCGCCTTCATGCTGGCCGTCGATGGCAACGCCGCCAAGCCCGGCGGCGGAGCCTGGTCAACGCTTTCGGATCTGCACCTCAAGCAGGATGTCCGGCCCATTGAGACCGGCATGCTGGATCGTCTCCTGACGCTGAAAGGCTACACGTTCGAATTTCGGAATGAAGCCATTGTGGATCGACTGACCCTGCCGGGCCGCCAGATCGGACTTATTGCCCAGGAAGTCGCCGAGGTTTTTCCGGATTGGGTGGGCGAAGATCAGGATGGAACGCTGTATGTCACCGAACGCGGCGTGACCGCCATTGTGGTCGAGGCCTTGCGCGAGCTGCGGGAGGAAAAGGACCAGCAGATCGAATCCCTGCGTCGGGAAGTCAGCGAACTCCGTGCCCTGGTTGACGATCTCCTTGCTGTGTCGCAGTAGGCAGGGCGGCGTCTTTCGCGTTAATCGTCCATGCAAATGGCGCAACCAGCCAGGAAAAGACGTACGCGCCAAATAGTCAAAACAAAGGCAAAAGCCATGCGCGTTGTTTCCAAAGTAGCACTTGTCGTGCTCGTCCAGGCCCTGCTGTTGGCCACCTGGGGTCAGTGCCAGACCACACGCTACGTGGCCAACGGCGGCAGTGATGCCACTGACTGCAAAATCGAGGCCAGCCCGTGTGAAACCATTGCTCATGCGTTGGAGGTGGCTGATTCCGGCGACACCATCGAGATTGCGGCCGGAAACTACGGACCGGCAGCAGCAGCGCCGGATTCTGGCCTACTCATCGACAAGGAGATCAGCCTGATCGGCACCGGACCGACGGAAACACAGGTCGGTCGTGGCTTCATGCACCCCGACACTCGAATCTTCACCATCGAAACCGACCCCGACCTTCATGTATCCATTGCCGGGATGACCATTCGTGATGGAATCAGCGATGGGGGCGGCGGCATTCTCATCGTCGGCGACGGCCAGCTTTTCCTCAGTGATGTTGTCTTCGAGGATAACTTTGCGTCGAACGGCGGGGCCATCCTTAGTGGTTCATCAGTGGTTTTGGACAACGTGGACTTTGTTGACAACATCACACCAGGTCGCGGCGGCGCCATCTATAGCGCCGACCAGGCCTCGCTCAGTATCAGCGGCGGAGAATTTGTCATGAACGAAGCCGGTATCTTCGGCGGGGCCATTTTTAACGATGACGACAACGTCCTGATCCTGGACGATGTCGAATTCAATTTCAATGAGGCCGATTTCGGATGCGGCGCCATTGCCATGAATAACCTTCAAGCGGGCAATGGCGAATTCAGCAATGTGGCATTCAACGCCAACTTGGCCGGCGGTATTGGTGGGGCTCTGTGCCTGAACAACAGTGCACTAAACATTACTGATACAACATTCGCCGGCAATCAGTCCCAAGCAACCAATGGCTCCGGCTACGGCGGCGCCATCCGTGCGATCAACAACTCGGCGCTCGAGACCACCAATGTCAATTTCTTCAACAACTTTGCCGAACAGCGCGGCGGCGCCATTTACAGCGCTGGTTCGACCTCGGTGATCATGGAAGAAGTCGGATTCAAGTTCAATTTCACTCTGGAACGAGGCGGCGCCATCTATTTTCGTGATGAAAGCATCCTCGAGGTCAGCCAGGCCGAATTCGAAGACAACTCCGCCGGCATTTTTGGCGGCGCCATCTTCACCACCAATGACCCTGTTCTGAACCTTGACTCGGTGACCTTCGCAGGCAACGAGGCCATTTGGGGTTGCGGGGCCATCAATATCAACAACCTCGAGTCCGGCAACGGTAGTATCGCCAACGTCGACTTCCTTAATAATTCCGCCGGCGGCGTCGGTGGCGCCCTATGCCTGGACAACAGTGCTCCGACCATAACCAACACAACTTTCGAGGGCAACCAGTCGCTGACCATCAACGGCAATGGCCGCGGTGGCGCGATTCGATCAGTCAACAGTTCCGCCCCGACATTGACCAATGTCCAGCTCATCGATAACTTCGCCACCCAGCGCGGTGGGGGGCTTTACAGCTCGGCAAGCTCGGCGTTTCTGAATAACGTGCTGTTTGACGCAAACAAGACCAACGGAGAAGGCGGAGGAATGGCGAGCATGAGCGGTGGCGGAAGGCTTACCAACGTGACCTTCAGCGATAACGAGGCGTCCAGCCATGGAGGCGGCCTGTACCTGAACGGGGCCCAGGGTATGTCGGTGCGTAACCTCCGGTTTGACGGCAACGAATCCGGCGCTGCCGGCGGTGGTATGGCCAATACCGAGGCCGCCTCACCGCTGCTGGTCAATGTTCTGTTTACCGCCAACTCCGCCGCCACCAGCGGCGGGGGCATGTTCAACACCGTGCAAAGCAATCCGCTGCTCTACAACGTCACTTTCAGCGGCAACCTCGCTCCCGCCGGTGGCGGCATGTCCAATACGATGTTCAGCACACCGGAGGTGGTCAACACCTTGTTATGGGGCAATTTCGCCACCTCCGGAGAAGGAAACGAGATATACAGCGTGAATTCAAGCTGGCCCATTCGTTCTTTCAGCCTGCACGCCAACGGACCCGATGACTTTTACGCTGATGGCGTCATACCAGCGTGTAACCAGTGCCTACACAGCGACCCACTGTTTGCCGATGCACCCGGCGGCAACTACCGCCTGCAAGCCACCTCCCCGGCAGTCGATGCAGGCGATCCCGATACCGACCCCATGCTGTTTCCAAGTGGCGCCTTTGACCCTGTCGACCTGGATGGCCAGGCGCGCTTCTGGGGCGATCATATCGATATCGGCGCCTACGAATGGCAGCCGCTGAGCGACGAGCTGTTCAGCGATCGATTCGAATAAGGTATTGCCAAAAAGGCACCGTTTCGAATTTGCTGTACCAAGAGGCCGGGCCAACAACAACATGTGGCGCACACCAATCCAGAACAGCGTACGTTTCTACATGTACCGTTTCCTCACACATGGAGAACACGATCATGAAAATACTGAACCTGGAACTGCGAAAATTCCTTCAATCAGACGATTGCCGATTTCATTTCACCCTGGCCATGCTGGTCGCCGGCCTGTGGATCATAGCCGTAATTCCTGCCTGGGCCAACGAAGCCCCCGACATTGTGATCAATGTCCAGGCCCAGGGGGGTGATGACAATTTTTCCTTCAGCGGTGATCTAGGCGATTTCAACGTTGCGACCGAGAACGGTGAGGCACGCCATATCCTGAGTGACCTGCAGGCCGGTCAGTTCAAGGTCACCACACAGGCGCCGTCCGGCTGGAATGTACTGGCCATCATGTGTCATAGCCAAGCAGCCAGTATCGACTTCGCGACCGAGTCGGTCAGCTTTGATCTGACTTCGCCGGGAAGAAGCATTCCTTGCACATTCATCTTCCGGTCTCAGTGAGATATCGGATTCTGCACCGATGCTATTGAGCGATAGCATCGGAGCGAAAGTTGACCGGTTGCAGGACTTCAGGTGCTGGAGTCGGAAGGCGCAATCCGGTCCAGCAGACGCTGAAAGTCCGGGTGGCTGCGTAGCGAATTCAGCAGTGGATTGTGTCTGGCCAGGAATTCACGATGAGCGAAACCGCGGCTGATCGAGACTTCGACCCAGTGAATGGCTGAATCCGTTTCACCGAGAAGAGCGTAACCGTCGCCCAGAAAACGGGCCATCATTTCGTTGACCTCGGCCAGTAGGGTGACCGAGTCATCCAGCCATCGCTGGGCATTTGATTGGCCCAGGCCAGCAGAGGCAAGAAAACGTGCGACACGCAAGGCCGGATGGTCAGTCAGTCGCGAATCCTCGGGCTCGGACAGGCGCATCAGGCCATCGGTTCGGTTGGCCAGAAGCCGGACCCAGATCAGGAACAGCCGGCCCATCGGATGATCGCGATCCATCTCATGCATGGCCTGATAATGAGGCAGCGCGCGCTCGAATTCACCCTTTAGAAGCAGGTCCCAGCCAGGCAGACAAACAGTCAGCGGACTGAGCGGATCAATGGACAGCAAATGTCTGATCAACGGCCAGGCCTGTTCAGCGCGATCCGAAATCAACAGACAATTGACCAGCAGGCCAAGGGTTTCAGGGTCGTTCGGCTGAGCCTGATCGGCCTGAATCAGGTAATCGATGGCTTCAGAGACCTGCCCTTCGGCATACGCCAGCCAGCCGCCAAGTTGAAGCGCACCCGGGTGATCCGGCGCGCATTCGGCCAGTCGTAGAGCACACTGACGCGCGCGCTCGATCGGTTCCGGCCCGACATCGATCGCCGATTCCCGATACTGCAGCCAGGTTCGCCCCAGGGCCGCCAGGAGTGAAGCACGCTCCCCCAGCGTCTCCAGACCTTGTTCGAGCAGCTTGACAGCGGCCTCCAGCCCGTCGGCTCGCCAGGTCAACGACTGCTGGCGGGCCAGTACCAGGCATTGCCAG
>PWWM01000092.1 GCA_003561495.1 Gammaproteobacteria bacterium | reverse complement strand
TGTCTGGTCGCAAGCGGCCGAGCGCGCCGACCGACTCGGGAATTTACCCCCCGAGCAATTTCTCGAAGCCCTCAACCAGGCCCAGGACAGTCCCTTCGGCTCGGCACTCGAATGCTCGACTCGCCATACCCTGCCCCTGGTTCGCCGCAAAGCACGACGACTGGTTCTCGGCCGCCTGGTCTTGATGGGTGATGCCGCCCGCACGGTCCATCCGCTGGCCGGACAGGGCTTGAACCTGGGACTGGCCGATTCCGCCGCTTTGTCCGAAGTGCTGGACGCCCAAGCCGCCGACTCGGACCTCGACCCGGCCCTCAGGCGCTATCAACGCTGGCGCCTGAGCGCATCCGCGCTGACCGGGGGCGGCATTCACGCCATCAACGAACTGGCATTCGCCCCAGGCGATCTGGGCCGCATGGTGCTCGGCTTTGGATTCGGCGCCGCCAGCCGTCTCTGGCCGATGCGCGAGCGATTTGTCCGAAGCGCCTGTGGTCTGGACAGCGACAGCCCACTACTGGCTCGCCGGAGCGGCCAGCAACCCCGGTGACTGCACCATCCCCCGTAAAGGCGGCCCTGCTGGTCACCGGCGGCGCCATCATGATCTCGTTTGCCGCCATCTTTGCCCGTCTGGCCGATGTCGAACCCACCACATCGGGCTTTTACCGCATGGCCTTTGGCGCGGTCGGCTTGCTGGTCCTGCTGGCCATCTTCAAGCCCATGCGAGCCGGCTTCGCTCAGGGCTGGGCCGCATCCTTTCTGATCGCAGCCCTGTTTGCCGCCGACATCTGGTTCTGGCATCGCTCGATCCTCTATATCGGCCCGGGGCTGTCGACCCTGCTGGCCAATTTCCAGGTCTTCATTCTGACTGCCGTCGGGATTCTGTGGCTGCGCGAACGGGTCGGCTGGCGATTTGCATCCGGACTGGGGCTGGCCATCACCGGACTGTGGCTGCTGTTCGGGCGTGACTGGGCCAACCTGCCGCCGGACTATCGACTGGGGGTGATCTTCGGACTGCTGACCGCGCTTGCCTATGGACTTTACATCCTGACCCTGAGGGGCTTTCAAATCCGCCAAAGCGGCATCGCCGCAGAAGCGCGGCTGGCCCAGGTCACCATTTGCTGTGGGCTGATCCTGGGCGCCATCAACATCCTGGAAGGCAACAGCTTTGCCATCCCCGACGGCCAGTCACTGGCTGCCCTGATCGGATTGGGGCTGCTCTGCCAGGTGCTGGGCTGGCTGTTGATCACCCGCGGCATGCCATTTCTGCCGGCCGCCATCGTCGGCCTGCTGCTGCTGTTGCAGCCGGCCCTTTCAATCGTCTGGGATTTCCTGATCTTTGCCCTGCGACTGGATCCTCTGCAGTTGATCGGCGCCGCCCTGGCCCTGGTCGGCATTTATCTCGGCTTTCGCTCCGCCGCCCGCCAGCGCATGGCCGGGGAGTGAGGCGTACGCCAGTCTCACAGGGACCGTGCTACGATCATGGAGTCTTCAAGGGGTTGTCACGATCTGGAGCGTCCGCCCATGCGTTGTACGGCAATCATTCTGGCTGGCTTACTGGTCCTTGCGTCCGGCCCTGCGCAATCGGCCTCATCCGAAGAGCCTGCATTCGTCTACCAGCGCATCCATGCCCTGGTTGCCCATCACGACAATCGCATTACCCTGCGAGTCTGGGAGGATGGCCGCCTGGAGATCCGTTTCCCCGCCTACACGCCACGCGCCGGTCTGTACCGGGGCCGTCTTGAGCAAGCTGAGGTGGAAACACTCGAACAGATGGTCTCCATGCTTGCCGGGATTCAGCCCGATCCCTTGTTCACCCGGCTCAACCAGGTCCGTTCGAGCGCTCTGATTGAAGTCGCCGATGCCGACATCGTGCGCTTCATCCACACCGGCCCCGATCGACAAACAGTGGAGTTGCGAACACCGGCGCCGGATGCGTGGTCGTCACTGGCGCCGGAGGTTGGCGAGTTGCGCGAGCTTGAACAACTCGAAAAGAATCTGCGCGCCTGGATGGATCAACAGATGAAAGGCCTGGAGCGTCAACCATGAAAGCGACCTTACTCACGATCCTGTTCGCCCTGATCCTGGGTCCAATGACCGCCAAAGCCGGCGTCTTCCTGTTCGCAGATAGCCAGGAAAATCCACTGTTGATCACCCACCCCGCCGGTTACACCGGGGGCGACAACCAGCACCTGGAGATCTCGGTGTGCATCAACCCGAACAGTGAAATCACCTCGGAGCTCGAAATTCCGGTCCAGAACGCCATCACCATCTGGAATGAACTGCAACCCACTCTGGGCAATGTCATTCAACCCAACCCGGAGTTGGATTTCAACGCCTTTGATGTCGAAAGCGTCATCCTGCATGAGATCGGCCACTGCATCGGACTGGCCCATCCCAATCTCGGCAGCGAATCCCTGTTGCCTGCCACCGAAGTTCGTCACTTTGCCAAGGCACTTCCCGAATTTCCGACGCAACCCGACCCCATTGATCGTTATAACCTGGATGCTGGCGACGACAATGTGATCGGCACCCGCGATGACCAGCGCGGGGGGATGAGAATCTCAACTGGTTTCAGTCCGGGGTCAACGATCCCTTCAGCATGCCCGCGGTGATCGACGCCTCCACCTACTCGGTGGACCTGAATGATCTCCCGCAATCCGGAGATCATGAGTTCGTGGAAATCGCAGGACGATTCGTCTGGGATGAACGTGACCTGCCCAACTCCGTGGCGGTCATGTTCCAGGGCATCTTCAACAGCGAAACCCGGCGTGAACTCAACCACGATGACGCCGCCATGATTCGCCTCGGCATGTCCGGCACGGATCGCACCCAGGGCACCGCCAAGGACTACACCTACGAACTTCAATATGGCGGTGTCGCCGGAGGTTGCAACATCAACATCACCATGCAAGGGTCGAGCTTCGGGTTCTGCAGCGTGGGCGCCACATCGGCGGGTTTGCCTGCCAACCACTTCCGGATTGTCGAAGCCAACATTTCACTGGCTTCAACTTCGGAGATCAACTGGCACTTCAACGAGCAATTGCTGGATGAAAACCTGATTTTCCAAGACCGCTTCGAAGAAGAATGAAGTCCCGGAAACCGGAATCCCGAACCCGGAAATCGCTCCTTCACAACCTCCAATCCACCGGTTCGATGCCGCGATCTTCAAGCCAGCGATTGGCCTTCGAGAAATGTCGGCAACCAAAAAAACCACGATGGGCTGATAGCGGCGAGGGATGTGGAGCCGTCAGCACCTGGTGACGACGAGTATCGATATCGGCGCCTTTTTTTCGCGCGTGGCTGCCCCAGAGCAGGAAGACGACGTTTTCGCGCCGCTGGTTGACTGCCCCCACCACTGCGTCGGTAAAACGCTCCCAGCCCTTGCCCTGGTGGGTGCCGGCATTGCCGCGCTCAACGGTGAGCACGGCGTTGAGCAGCAAGACTCCCCGCTCGGCCCAGGTCTGCAGGCAGCCATGGTCGGGGACCGGGTGTCCGAGATCATCGTGAATCTCCTTGAAGATGTTGACCAGCGATGGCGGCGGGCGAACACCCGGCTGGACTGAAAAACACAGCCCATGGGCCTGCCCGGGACCGTGGTAGGGATCCTGACCCAGAATGACCACCTTGACCTTCGACAGCGGCGTCGAATCTAGGGCATTGAAAATCTGCTTGCCCGGCGGATAAATCACCCTCCCCGCCCGGGAACGCTCAAGCAGAAAGGCGCGCAGTTGTTTCATGTAGTCCTGCTCGAATTCAGGTGCGAGGACTTCGAGCCATTCGGGGTGGAGGGAGATCACAACCTTGAACCTTGTGCCTTGTCGACCTATCCCGGTTATCATAACGACTCACTCGAATCGCTACACAACCGTGTCCACCAGCAACTCCCCCATCCAGACCGATGCCGTGATTATCGGGGCCGGACCCGTGGGTCTGTTCCAGGTCTTCGAGCTTGGCCTGCTTGATCTCAAGGCCGAGGTCATCGACAGCCTGCCCCAGGTTGGCGGGCAATGTGCCGAGCTGTATCCGGAGAAGCCGATTTACGACATCCCGGCCTGGCCGGTCATCGGCGCCCAGGAGCTGATCGACAAGCTGATGGAGCAGATCAAGCCGTTCAATGCCGGTTTTCACCTGGGCCAGCAGGTCCAGAGTTTCGAAAAGCGCGATGACGGACGTTTCACGGTGGTCACCTCGAAAGGCACGACCTTTGACGCCGGCACCGTCATCATTGCGGCCGGCCTGGGGTCTTTCATGCCGCGCAAGCTCAAGGCCAAGGGCCTGGACGAGGTCACCACCGACCAGGTCCAGTACAAGGTCAGGGACCGTGAGCGCTATCGCGACAAGAATGTGCTCATTCTGGGCGGCGGCGATTCGGCGCTGGACTGGACCATGGACCTGGCCGATATTGCCGGCTCGATTCACCTGATCCACCGGCGCAAGGAATATCGTGGCGCACCGGCCTCGGCCGCCAGAGTCCGCGAGCTGGCCGCCGCCGGCAAGGTCACCGAGCAGCAGGGCATGATCATGCGCGTGGTCAGCCAGGATGGTCGCCTGACCGGCGTGGAGATCATGGACCTGGAGCGCAACAAGGCGATTATTCCCGGCGAGGAAGTGCTGGTGTTCTGGGGCCTGGCCCCGGACCTGGGTCCGATCGCCGATTGGTCGCTGGACATCGAGAAAAAGCAGATCCGCGTCGATACCGAAAAGTTCGAAACCAACATCCCCGGCGTTTTCGCCATCGGCGATATCAACACCTACCCCGGCAAGAAGAAATTCATCCTGTCCGGCTTCCACGAAGCCGCCCTGGCCGCCTTCGGCGTGCAAAAGCACATCTACCCCGACAAGCGCCAGTTCGTCCAGTACACCACCACCTCACCGGTCATGCACAAACGCCTGGGTGTGGCTGAAGAAAAATCCGAATAAAGATTCAGTCGTCCTTGATGGACTTGAATCCTTCGTGATGTGAAGGCGCGAAGGTGATCCCATTTTTGTTCGGGAGTTTACGGAGAAGCATCGGGTGGCATCCGACCGCTCACGGCCTGACCGGGTGAACGCCTGAGTCGATATTTTCCTGTTTGGTGGCCTTGGGGTCAGTAACGTCTGCGAGTTGCCGATTGCAAGGGAAGTGCCTTTATTGCACCGATGGGTGGCATGGATGGTCCGGGTGCAACTTTCTGCCCGCCGCCGCACCCGGTCAGGCCGTGATCGGTCAAATACCACCCGATGCGACAGTTAGGAGAAGATTGAAAGTCAAGCGGTGGCTTCGATCTTGCTCCCCCATCAACCAACTCCTACCCGACAAGCGACGAGTGGGCTTGACCGGGGCCGGGATCAAATCAGCTCGAGCCCGGCCACGGGCAAGGCCACTCGGCGCCCAGCCCCCGTAAACTCAATTCTTTCTTTGCAGACATTCTCTCACAGCCGATCCAAAGCCCGCCCGTAGGCAGGGGCGGAAAAGCCGACCAAACGTTCGTCTCCGATGAAGGTCAGCGGCACGCCGCGGCCACCGGCCTCGCGGAAGCGTCGCTGGGCCTCGGTGGAGCTTTCGATATCGATTTCGAGAAACTCGATCCGCTCGGCCTTGAGAAAGTCGCGTGCCTGGTCGCAGTAGCCGCACCACTGCGTTGAAAACATCACGACCTCGTGCTCGGCGCTTATATCAGCGGCCGAAATATCCGATGCGGTGGATTTGAAAAGATTCCAGGCCAGGAAGCCCAGCAGGACATACACCAGAACGCGACCAAGACTCATGGATGGAATGCTCCCAGTTCAGTCCGATTGGGAATCGGGGACAAGCTCAAGATCAAATTCCAGCTCGACGCGATCCTTGACGAACTCGGTATCGGCAAATTCGCCCACGCCCACCTCGAATTCCATTCTGAAAATCTCCGCCTCGCCGGACAGCCGGAGTGTATCGCCATCACGCGCAAGTCGCAAACGCACCGCCTGCGGGGCGCTCACACCGCGCAACTCCAGCTCCCCCTCGGCCCGATAGGCGTCATTGTCGGGTTCGATGGTGCGGCTGGTCCAGGTCGCTGTCGGATAGCGCTCGGCGAAGAACATTTCCTCGCCCAGCAAGGCCTCGTCTCCCTGGCGAATGCCGACCGAGGCCGAACCGGTCTGGACTTCAACCTCGATGTGAGCCGAGCTCAACTCATCGTTATCCAGGCAGACACGAACCTCGAACTCCTGAAAGTCGCCACGCACGAGATTGTCCTCGGCCACACCCGAGAATTCGATCTCGCCATGCTCGGCATCGGACCGGTAACAGGTTTGTCCGGCCACGGCACTTGCCGCCATGGCCAGTGCAAGCATCAACACGATTATCACTTTCCACGCCATAACGGCAACATTCTCCTCAGTACATCATCACCCTTGAAAAAATGATGGCGCAACGCAGCCAGCATATGAATGACCGCCAGCACCCCCAGGCTGATCGCCAGGACCTGGTGGGTCAGACCGAAAACCTCCTCGAGTCGTTCACTGGACTCGATCAGTCCCGGCAGGGTCACCGGACCCCACCAGTATTCCCCCAGTCCGGCCGCCGAGGAATACAACCAGCCGCTGAGCGGCACGGCGAAAATCAACACATAGAGCAAGGCATGACCGGCTTGTGCGGCCCGTCGTTCCCAGACCTCCATGGACGCCGGCAGCTCCGGTGGCCGGTTGAACACTCGCCAGCCCAGCCGCAGTACAGCCAGCAACAGCACCAGCATGCCGATGGTCTTGTGCTGGGTGACCAGCTCCAGGCGCAACCTGAATCCCTCGGCCTGGTCGATTCTCCAGGCCCAGGTATATTGAAACAGGATCAGGGCCACAATCAGCCAGTGAAACAATTGACTGATCAGGCCATAACTGCTTTCGGTGTTGCGAATCGGTATTCTCAAAGAAATACCTCGATTGCAGGTTCGTCTATTCTAGCGGCATGACCCGTAAATCGAAATCAATGGCGATTGGATGGGCCATGCTCGTGGTCGTCTTGGCCTTGGGCATGGGGACCGGTTGTCAGACCCCGACCGTAATGCCGGGACCGGAAGGCCAGACCCGCCCCGCCGATGATGCAGCCCCCGCTTGGCCTGACGCTTGGCCTGACGAGTGGCCTGAAGGACGGCTGTTCGAAGTCGACCCGGCTGCCTCTGAAGTGCGCATTATCGTCTATCCGGATGGTCCGCTGGCCCGCTTTGGACATCCCCATGTCATCGGCGGGCCGGTCGTGCGTGGACAGGTGATGATGACCGAACCCTTCGAGCAATCGGCCTTGCGACTGGTCATCGATGTCCGGGCCATCGAACTCGACCGGCCCGAGTGGCGAGCGGACGAAGGATTCGATCCGGAAATGTCGGCATCGGACATTCGCAACACCCGTGACAACATGCTTTCGGAGTCGCAGCTCGATGCCAAACGCCACCCGGAAATCCGCATTGAATCGCTCGGCATGTCGGGGCCGGCCTGGCAGCCCGATATCGATGTGCGTGTAGAAGTGGCCGGCCGGCAGCGCGAGCTGACGGTTCCGGTCAGCCTGGCAATGAATGCCGACGGCCTGGTCGCCAGCGGACGTTTCAGCTTCAACCAATCGGACTTCGGCATCACACCCTTTTCGGCCGCCGGCGGCAATCTGCGTGTGGCCGATGCGGTGCTGGTGCGATTTCGAATCGTTGCGACTCAGCCGTAGAGGTCGATCAGCGCGCCCAAACGATCGTCGACCCACTCTCCCACCGGCGTCAGGCGGATCCCCAGACGCTCCTGCAAGGCGTCGGTATCGACCAGCGGTCCATGCTTGTCCTGCTTTTCGATGTCGGCATACAAGCCGGCGATCTCGCGGGCCACCCGGGCGCTTCCGGTCAGATGGCTGAGCATGTCGGCAAAGTTGTCGTTCGACTGTGGCGCAAAGTGGACTTCGCGGCCCCACACGCGCGACAGGTGGCGGCAAAGCTCCGGGCCGGTCAATGGTTCGGGGCTGGCAATATCGATGATCTGTTCACTGACATCGGCATCCAGGCAGGCGACCACGATCTGGCCCTGGTCCTCGGTCGAGGTCCAGTTCAGACGGCGCTTTTCTGAAAACGGCGGGTAAGTCAGACGTCCCTGATCGCGCACCTCACGGATCACATGCGGCCACACCAGGTTGGCCAGATACAGGGTCGGGCGCAGAACGACCGAATCGATCGGGCAATCCAGCAAGCGCTTGCTGATCACTCGCATGCTGCTGACAAACTCGCCCGGTGGCAGCTCATCGCCGCAGTATTCGCCGGTCGAGAACACCAGCCGTTGCACACCGCTGCGTACCGATGCCTCGATGACATTGTCAACCACATCGGTGCCGCGCACGCCTTCGGGGAGAATCGGCAGGTGAAAGAACAACGCGTCGATGCCCTCGGCGGCCTAGGCAATGGATTCGGCATCGGTCAGATCAGCCTCGACAATGTCAACCTTGGAGGACAGCTTTTCCTCGGCCGCCTCCAAGTCACGGGTCGCGGCCCGCACCGTCAAGCCGGACTCCAGGGCGGAATCGACCACCGGATGTCCCTGAACGCCGCGCGCGCCGAACACCAGCAAACTTTGGATACTCATGGTGAAACTTTCCTTGTCAGTGGGCTCATTCGATACTACATGCCCAATCCGCCACCGCCGGGCATGCCGCCGCCGGGCAGGCGCTTCATCAGATTGGCCATGCCCTTTTTGCTGCCGACCTTCTTCATCATCTTCTGCATCTGCTTGTGCTGCTTGATCAATCGATTGACATCCTGGATCTGGGTGCCCGAGCCGGCTGCAATGCGGCGCTTGCGCGAACCCTTGATGATGTCCGGGTAGCGGCGCTCATTCGGCGTCATCGAATCCACGATGGCGATCATGCGGCGGGTCTGGGTATCGTCCATTTGGGCCCTGGCGGCCTCGGGCAGTCGATTCATGCCCGGCATCTTGTCCAAAAGTGATCCGACGCCGCCGAGATTCTGCATCTGTTTGAGCTGGTCGCGCAAATCATCCATGCCGAAACGCCGCGACCCCTTGCCCACCTTGCCGGCCAGCTTGCGCGCTTTCTTCTGGTCGACCTTGCGTTCGACTTCTTCGACCAGGCTGAGCACATCGCCCATGCCGAGAATGCGCGAGGCCAGTCGATCGGGATGAAACGGCTCGATGCCATCAAGCTTTTCTCCCGTGCCGAGAAACTTGATCGGGGCGCCGGTGATCTGGCGCACCGACAGCGCCGCCCCGCCGCGTGCATCGCCGTCGGTCTTGGTCAGGATCACACCGGTCAGCGGCAAAGCCTCATGGAACGCCTTGGCGGTATTGGCGGCATCCTGACCGGTCATGCTGTCAACCACGAACAGGACCTCGGTCGGCGAGATCGCGCCGTGGACCCGGCGAATCTCGTCCATCATGGCCGCGTCAACCGCCAGGCGGCCGGCCGTATCGAGAATCACGACATCGTGAAAGCCGCGCCGGGCCTGGTCAACGGCCTGTTGGGCGATGGCAACGGCATCGTTGTTCTCCTCGGCTCGGAAGAAACCACTTTCGGACTGCTCGGCCAGGGTTTCGAGCTGATCAATGGCCGCCGGTCGGTAGATATCGCAACTGGCCAGCATGACCTTCTTGCCGTGACGCTCACGAATCAGGCGCGCGAGCTTGCCCGCCGTGGTGGTTTTGCCCGCGCCCTGCAAACCGGCCAGCAGAATGACCACCGGCGGCGGCTTGTCCAGGTCCAGGGCCGCATGGGTGTCTCCGAGTACGCGTTTGAGTTCCTCGTGGACAACCTTGATCAGGGCCTCGCCGGGCTTGAGACTGCCGATGACCTCCTGACCAATGGCCCGCTGACTGGTCTGGGCAATGAAGTCCTTGACCACCGGCAGGGCCACATCGGCCTCGAGCAGGGCGATACGCACCTCGCGCATGGCCTCACGAATATTGTCCTCGGTCAGGCGTCCGCGACTGCGAATACGTTCCAGGGATCCCGAAAGTCGCTTGCTAAGCTGATCAAACATGAAAGAAAAACCGCTTGCTCTTGGGGTTGACTCAAACTGTCATTATACTGGGCCGATGTCTCAATCCACATCATCAGGCTTCGATTCGTGCAAGCGGATTCACTTCTAGCCCTGCTGGTCGGCCTGGCCTATGTCGCCGCCGGCCTGCTACTGGCGCTCAGCTACTACCATGCACGCCCGGTCATGCGCTATGCCAGCCTGGTTCTGGCCATATTGTCCGTCATCGGCCACGGGCTGATCGTCTGGCAGAATCTCGCCACGCCATTGGGCTGGGATGTCAATTTCGTCAACATCCTGGCCCTGGCCTCGCTGATGGTAATGGTGCTGCTGTTGCTGACCAGCGTACGCTCGGACATGCTCGAGGCTGCCGTCATCGCCCTGCCCGGCGCCGCACTATGTGTCTGGCTGATCGGTTTTGCGAGCCCGTCGCCGGTGATTCTCTCACGGCTCGCTCCGATGGTCGAGATCCATGTCTTCTTTTCCCTGCTGTCGTACGCTCTGCTGAGCATCGCGGCCATGGTCGCCATTCTGCTGGCCATTCAGGATCACCTGCTTCGTCATCCGCGAACCATTCGCCACCTGGAGTTGCTGCCACCTCTGACCATCCTCGAAACGCTGATGTTTCGAATGCTCATGGGTGGGTGGCTGGTGTTGACAGTCAGCCTGGTGACCGGACTGAGTTTCGTCGAGAATCTCATGGCCCAGCACCTGGTCCACAAGTCCACACTGACCATCCTCTCATGGGTCTTGTTCGGACTGCTTCTGGCGGGTCGCTGGTGGTACGGTTGGCGAGGCCGACGCGCGGTCAACCTGGCCCTGATCGCCATGCTGGTGCTGGTACTGGGCTACTTCGGCAGCAAGTTCGTACTCGAGGTCCTGCTGGATCGAACCTGGAGTTCCCCATTGACAGGTGTGCTGACCTGGTCCAATGGTTGAACAGATTTCCCTGACTGCCCTGTTCATCCTGCTGGGTGTACTGATTGTGCTGTCGGCCTTTTTCTCCAGTTCGGAAACCGGGCTGGTCGCCCTGAATCGCTATCGTTTGCGCCACCAGGCCCAAAGCGGTCATCGCGGCGCCCGCCTCGCCCAGTCCCTCCTGGACAAGCCCGATCGCATGTTCGGGCTGATCCTGCTGGGCAACAACCTGGTCAACATTCTCGCCGCATCCATCGCCACGGTGATTGCCCTGCGCCTGCTCGGCGAAGCCGGTATCTGGGTATCGACGCTGGTACTGACCGCCGTCATCCTGATCTTTGCCGAACTGGCCCCGAAAACCGTCGCCGCCCTCTATCCGCAGCGTGTGGCTTACCCGGCCAGTTATGTCCTCACCCCCTTGTTGAGGATCCTTTATCCGGTTGTATGGCTGATCAACCTCCTGGCCGCCGCCTTGCTCAGGCCTTTCGGCATCCGCAAGATGGGTATTCGTCCCGAATCACTCAACCGTGAGGAGCTGCGCACCCTGGTCAAGGAAGGCGGACGCCACATCTCGCTGGACCACCAGCAGATGCTGATCAACATCCTGGACCTTGAACACGGCACCGTTGACGATGTCATGGTGCCGCGCCAGGACATTGTCGGGATTGACCTGGACAGTTCATGGGAAGACATTCTCGACGCCCTGACCCAGACCATCTACACTCGCATGCCGGTCTGGCGTGGCGATCTGGATAATATCGTCGGACTGCTCCACATCCGCACCATTCTGACCAAGCTGGCCCAGAACCGACTGGATTTACCGGCCTTGCGCAAGGCGGTTCGCAAGCCCTATTTCATCCCTGAAGGCACACCGATGACCCAGCAGTTGCTCGAGTTTCAGCGTCGCGAGCGCCGCATGGGACTGGTGGTCGATGAATACGGCGACATTCAGGGTCTGGTGACGCTGGACGATATCATTGAAGAAATCGTCGGCGAGTACACCACCGAGGGCGGCGCTCGCCAGAGGCTGGTGCGCAAGCTCGAAAACGGATCTTTCATCGTCGACGGCGCGGCCACCATCCGCATGCTCAACCGCAACCTCGACTGGAACCTGCCCACGACCGGCGCCAAGACCCTCAACGGCCTGATCCTGGAACAACTCGAGTCCATCCCGGACGGTCGCACCAGCCTGCGCATCAGCGGTCACATCTTTACCATCGTCGACATGGTCGACAAGCGCATCCGAAAAGTCATGGTCCGCCCCACCGAGTCCGAAGAAGAATAGACGCTCGATTCCCTTTCACCTTTCACCGCCGGCCCGACGGGCCGGCTACTCCACCATCGCCGCCAACTGCCCCATTAGCTGAGGCCAGTCAACCAGCCGACGGTGACCCACGATATCCAGCCGCGGCAGGGCACGACCCTCAACAATGTAGAAGCCGCCTGAATCATGTCGGGCAACACCGTCGATATGACAGATGTTGTTGGACAGGCGACAGGCCAGACCGGCACGTCGATAGGGGAAATCCTCGAATACCCTGAGCACGGTTCCCGACAGCAGTGCCCCACCGCCACCACCGAGGTCGGAAAGGTTTTCCACCGCTCGCTGGCTGATTCGTCGCCGCGGAACATCTTCATGAGTAAAGATTCGAGCATCCATGGCCACCGGCCGCCAGTCCAGCAGGCGCAGATCGTGCATCCAGCCCGAGAGCTGGCCCTCCATGCGGCCGAAATTGAAGGCGCCGGTCAATTCCAGCAGGTCCAGGCGCGAGAACTCCACCTGGGCGGACAGCGCCGGCAAGGTGCCGAATGGACGTTCGATAGCGAGATCGCTCAACTGGATGTGTCCGGAGAAAGCCTGGACATCAATACCGCCGGCCACCGACAACACCTCATCGGCCAACATGACCCCAGGAAATTCTCCCGAGAGCTGCCCGCCGAATTCGGGCCACTCAAGGGCGCGGGTCAACTCGGCCAGATCCAGTGGCTCGATGCGAGCATCGAATCCAAACCCGATCCGGGACTCGTCCATGGGCGCCCAGACCAGTCCATCGATCACCACAGCCCCATCAAGCAACGGTAATCGCAACGGTGTTTGCAGATGAACGCCTTCGGCATCAGCGGCCAGGCTCAGGCTGGAAGGTTTCATGTCAAACCCGAACAGTTTCAGCCCGCCCCAGGACAAGCCCGCCGCGGGACCATACCGTTCCCAGCCCACCTGGCCGGCGACGCCGTCAAGCGCCAAACGACCCCGCGGGTCGTCGACTGTCACATCGAACAGCTCAGCCTCCAGCTTGAGCGGCTGGTCAGCATGCCAGTCCAGGCTACCGCGCACCCGCCCGATGGTATCGAGGTCACCAAAGCCTGCCGCAGCCGCATGGCCGTCCATCCAGCGTCTCCAACCCCGGGGAAAATAGATTTCCGCCGAGTCGATCCGGAAAGATTCGGCCTCCCAGCCTTCCGAGCCCTGAACCAGCCGGCCGGTGCCGGCCAACTCCAGCGCACCCGAATCCATCAGGACCACACGATCCAGATCCAGGGCCTGTTCGCTCCAGCGCGCTTCGATTTCGACCCGCAGCGGATCTTCCGGTGAGGGCAGATACAGCGAACCGAACAACAATTCACCGGCACTTTGGATCAAGGAAAGCGAAAAGGATTCAGGCATCGGGGTCAAGTGCGCCTGCCCGTTCAGTTCCAGTTCAAGACCATCGGCCGCCACCAGGCCCTCGAGGCCATCGAAGCCAGCCCCGGCAAGCGACAAGCGCGCACTCAACTGATCGGCATCCAGCCTGACTTCCCCGCTCAGGACACCGTAGAGGACGTCCAGATCCAGCGCTTCGGTCAAGGGGGCCGGCAACACCGACAGGTCGACTTGATCCAGAACGATTCGAGCGTTGACCGAATCCAGCGCATTCTCGGGAATCTGCAACTCGATCCGCCAATACTCCTCACGCAGATCCAGGTGGTGAAAGCCCGATTCGCGCCGATGGACAAACGAGGCCGAAAGCGCAGGCTCCGACTCGTCCCATTGCCAGTCGATGCGGCCATCGATGCAACCACCCCCGATCGGTCGAATGGCCTGCCGACAGGTCAATACCAGGTCTCCGAGGTCTTGCTCATCGGCCAGACTCAGGCCTGCCACGCTGAGGATCCAGCCGGGTAGCGGTTGCCCGGCACGATACTCCAATTGGAAATGCGCCCAGTTGACTCCCAAAAGCTGACCCGGACCGCTCTCGATGTGCAAGTCGGCTGAATGGGCCTGCGGAACAAGCCACAAACCGGCAAATATCACGATCGCGAAACGCTTGAACCGCGACATCAGCGCGCTATAGTAGGCGTATGCACTCATCCAATACTCAATCGGCCCTCAGACAGCTGGACATCCTGGTGGTTGACGACCACGCCATCAACCGGGAATTCCTGCGTACCGGGCTGGGACGACTGGCGAAATCGGTCGACCTGGCCAGCAACGGCCCCGAAGCCATCAGGTTGTGTGCCGAAAAACACTTCGATGTCATCCTGCTTGACCTGCACATGCCGCAAATGGATGGCCTGACCACCGCCAACAGGATACGCGATCTGGAGACCAGTTCCGCGGATGCGCGCATCATGATCCTGACCGCGGATACCCGGCCCGAAGAACAGTCACGGCTACTCAACGCCGGCATGGACCAGGTCATGACCAAGCCGATTGCCATCGCCGACCTGGCCGCGGTCATCAGTGGCCAGAACCGCCACGAGTCACGCCCAAAACTGCCAGGCCAGCGCCACATTGCACCCACTCATCTGCTTGATCAGCAGCGCGCCCTGGCCGCAGCCAACAACGATCAGGCCCTGGCGCGCAAGCTCCAGGGGATGCTGGAGCGCGAGTTGCAAACGGGGCTGGAAAAGCTCGATCAGATGTTCAAGGAACAACGCTATAAGGAAGCCTCGGCCCTGCTTCATCAGTGGGCCGGCGCCGGCGGTTATGCCGGGGCCACGCGCTTTGGCCAGCCCTGCCGCAGCCTCAGACAGTGCCTGAATCGTGACATGGACTCCTCGCCCGGAACCGGCTACCTGGATTTCCTGCGCATTGCCCACGCTACCCGGCAAGCACTGGGCGAACAGGAATCGGCGTGAGATGGGTCGGGCTTGGCATGATCGGCTTGGCCACGATAGTGCTGGCCGGCTGCGCCAGTACCGCCGGACAGTGGTCCGATCCCAACGCGATTCCAAGTCATGATCCGGCCCTGGACCAACAGGAACTGAAGGCCGCCCGCACCGCCTTCACCGAGGCCGACAGCGAGGACTCGCTTCGAGCCGCCATCGAAACCATGGAGCTCTTGCTGGAGGCCGCACCGGATCACAACCGTCTGCTGGTCGATCTGGCCGAGGCCTATACCCTGCTGGGGGCCGCCTACGCCCAATCACGCCGGGACAAGCGCCGTTACTTTCTCATTGCCCAGGGACATGCGGAACGCACCCTGATGAACCGCCCGGCGTTCCGCCAGGCGCTGGAACAGGGACAGCGTCCCGGCCGGGCCGCACAGACCCTGGATGCCGAAGATGTGCCTGCCATGGTGATCTGGGCCACGGCGACCGCCTACCTGTTCGACGAAGGCATGTCGACGCTGGGCCGGGTCCGCAATTACCGGGGACTCGAAGACCTGCGGCTTTTCATGGAGCGAGCCCTGGAACTGGACCCGGAGTACGAATATGGCCTGGCGCCCTTTTCCCTGGCCATTTTCTACATTGCCACCCCGACTTTTGCCGGCGGCGATCTGGACCGGGCCGGCCAATTGATGGAACAGGCCATTGACAGCCCGGGGACCTCACTGATGCCGCGCTGGGGACGGGCGCGCTACCTGCATTCATTGACCGGTGATGTTGAGGCCAAGCGAACCGACCTGGAGTGGATTCTCAGCCAGGACGCACGCACCGTGGACAGCCCGTACGCCTGGAACATCTATGTCCAGCGCGATGCCCGCCGCATGCTTGCCGACCTGGGGAGCCACTGAATCACTCTGAAAGCTGCATCAGGCGCTTCATCTCGCTGACCGCCTTGTCCAATCCGACGAAAAGCGCGCGCGCCACGATGGCATGGCCGATATTGAGTTCGTTCATGCCGGGGATGGAGGCCACCGGACCGACATTGTGATAATTGAGGCCGTGGCCGGCGTTGACCACCAACCCCAACTCCTGCCCAAGGCGGGCCGCCCGGCGAATCCGCTCCAGCTCGTCGGTCCGTGCCGCCCCGCGAGCCTCGGCATACGTGCCGGTGTGCAACTCCACCACCGGCGCTCCGCAGGCCCGGGCAGCCTCGAGCTGGGCGGGTTCCGGATCGATAAACAGGCTGACTCGAATGTCCGCAGAGGCCAGGCGTGAGCACGCTTTTCTGACTGAATCAACTTGACCGATGACATTCAGCCCCCCCTCGGTGGTCAACTCCTGGCGTCGCTCAGGGACCAGGCAGACATCGGCCGGACGAATCGACTCGGCAATGCCGAGCATCTCGTCGGTCACGGCCAGTTCCAGATTCATGCGCGTGCCGATGGTTTCAGCCAATAGTTCAACATCACGGTCCTGAATATGGCGGCGATCCTCACGCAAGTGGATGGTGATGGCGTCCGCACCGGCCTGCTCGGCGATCAGGGCGGCCTGCACGACTGATGGTGCGTGGCCGCGACGGGCCTGGCGCAAGGTGGCGACATGGTCGATATTGACACCCAGTAATGGCGAAGTCACTTGTCATAGATCCTTTCTGAACGAAACAATTCCCGGGTCTTCAAGACCCGGCCATCGAGCTGATGGTCAATCAACGACCGGGTCAGATTGCGCGCCTCGCGAGCGGTCTCCCGATCCGGTTCATGGCGTCCGCTCACTGCCAGTACAGCCCGTCCACTGAAAACCTGACCGGATCGGGAATCGGTGCGAGTCAGACCCGTTTCCGGCCTGAGATAATACAACCGCTCCGGTTCGATCGGAGCGCCGGTTCCGGCTTCCATGGAAAGATCGGGCGCCACCCCCTGTGACTGCAGCAATTCCATCTCGAAAGTGCGCAGCAGACCGGAAGGCGATCGTCCGGCCTCCAGTTCGATGAGAAGACGTGTGTAGCCATGGTACAGATCGGCGATCGCATCGTCGCGGGCCAGCAGTTTCAGAATCAGTTCATTGGCATACAAACCGCACCACAGGATTCTCCCCGCCAGGCGGCAACGATCACCCGCAGCCTCCAGCGCGGTCAGGGTGCCCATTTCGCCCCGACGTGTCCAGCCGGCGATCAGGGGGGTAAACGGTTCAGCCAGTCCTCGCCAGACCGAGCGAGCGCCGCGAGCACCCCGGGCGACCACACCCAGGCGCCCGTGGTCGCGACTGAACAATTCGATCAACAGGCTGGATTCGCGCCAGGGTCGTCGATGCAGCACCCAGCACGGTTGTCCCTCCACACGCCTCATCGCGAACCGCGCTTATCGGGCATAACCCAGCTCGTCGAGTTCACGCTCATCGTCAATCCAGCCCGAGCGGGTCTTGACATGCAACGACAGATGAACCGGCTGACCCAGCAAATCGGCAATGGCATGGCGAGCGCGCGTGCCCACCCGCTTGAGCACCTGCCCACGGCGCCCGATGACCATGGCCTTGTGACGATCCTCGGCAACCAGGATCAAGGCATCGATCAGAAGCCGCGAATCCGCGCGTTCGAAGCGCTCCACGACAACGGTCAGGCCATAGGGGATTTCCTGATGCAACTGCAGCATCAACTGCTCACGGACCATTTCAGCAGCCAGGAAACGTTCGGAGCGATCCGTGAACAGATCCTCCGGGTATTGCGGCACGCCCTCGGGCAGGAGTCGGAAAATCTCGTTCAGCAATTCATCCAGGCCCTCACGACGGGCCGCAGACAGGTAAACCACGGCATCGAATTCAGCTCGCGCACTCCACTTCGCAGTCAGCTCCAGCAACGCGCTGCGATCCTTGAGTTGATCGATCTTGTTGAATGCCAGAATGGCCGGCCCGGCATGCTTGTCGACCAGATCCAGGACCCGATCATCCTCTTCGTTCTGATGTCCGGCCTCAACCACCATGACGACCAGATCCACGTCCTGACCAGCATCGGCGGCAATGCGATTGAGACGACGATTGAGCGCATGATCACGACGCCGGTGCAAACCGGGGGTATCGACAATGGCCACCTGCCCACGTGCTTCGGTCAACAGCCCGACAATGCGGTGGCGGGTGGTCTGCGGCTTGTGGGTAACAATCGCCAGGTGTTCGCCGATCAGTGCATTGAGCAAGGTCGATTTGCCGACATTGGGTCGGCCCAGCAAGGCCACGTGTCCGAAGTGCGGCTTTGTAGTGGAATCACTCACTGGCATTGTCCTGATCAGTCCGACCGGGCGCCGGGTTGAAGCTTTCGGTCAGGCGGCGGTGCATGATGCGCGCCGCCGCCTGCTCGGCCTTGCGCCGGCTGGCGGCGCGCGCAGTCACTTCGGGGGCCAGATCTCCGGCTCGGCAGGCAACCTCGAATTGCTTGGCATGATCGGCGCCACTTTCAGCCACCACCCGGTACTCCGGCAACTCCTGGCCGCGGCCCTGCAGCAATTCCTGCAGACGCGTCTTGGGATCCTTGAGCTTCTCGGCTTCCGGCAAGCCTCGTTCGCGATCACCGAATAATTGGCCGATCACCTCTCGTGCGGGCTCGAAGCCACCATCAAGATAGACCGCTCCGATGATGGCCTCAAGCACATCGGCGAGAATGGATTCGCGCATGAAGCCGCCGCTTTTCATCTCGCCCTGGCCCAGGCGCAGGTAATCCCCCAGGTCCAGTTCGGTGGCCACTTCGGCCAGCGTAGCGTCGCGAACCAGGCGCGAGCGCAAACGACTCATGTCGCCCTCACTGGCATGGGGCCGATTCTGGAACAGCCGTTCGGCAATGACGAAACTCAGCAGGCTGTCGCCGAGAAACTCCAGCCGTTCGTAATGTCCCGGGCCGTGACTTCGATGAGTCAGGGCTCGGGTGAGCAGCTCGGGGTCGGAAAAGACGTAATCGATTCCGGGAATCGAGGACGAGGCCTTAGTTCCTGAGGGTTTCGACACGACTGAATCTGATCACCACGTCGATATTGCCGATCAGGTGTTCCTCGACCTCGTACTCGACGACCAGGCGAGGCGGTGAAGTCCGCTCGATGGTGATGTGCTCGGGCTTGACGTGATCGACATAACTGACCTGGAAACGCGTCACCAGGTTACGGCGCAAGGTGTTCGGCGGCAGATTGGCCGAACCGGGCTCTTCGGCCACCGCCTTGATTTCATTGACCACCGAGAAGTGGTTGAGATAGATGGGAACGAGCTTGATACCGATAAAGACCACAAACAGGGCGAGAATCAGGATAAAAATGAACCCGATCAGGGTCATGCCGTGCTGGCGCTGTAGAGCTGTCATGCGAAATTCCTTGCTAAGGCATTGATTCTGGCCATAGCCAGCCTCATTCAATCTTATCACCGATTCGATCAAAAACCACACACCCGCGACTGCAATCCCAATGCATCCAGATCCGCGTGGCGCGGCCAACCAGGTTTTCCTCGGGCACGAAGCCCCAGGCACGTGAATCCAGCGACTGGTCACGATTGTCACCGAGGGTGAAATAGTGTCCCTCGGGCACCGTCCAGGTGCGGGAATTGCGATCGGGCTGATCCGGGTAGATCACGATCTCATGCGGTGGATCGGACAAATGCTCACGGCGCAGGATGGGCCGCCGGCCCGGCGGGTTGCGATTCAGACCCTCGCCCACCCACAGTCCGCCATTTTCCTGGACAACCGGCTCCCCATTGATGAACAACACCTTGTTTCGGTAGGTAATGGTATCGCCGGGCAGACCGATCACTCGCTTGACATAGTTGATGCGCTCATCTTCGGGAAAGCGAAACACCATGACATCGCCGCGCTCGGGCTCGCCGATGCTGATGAACTTGCGGTTGACCACCGGCAGGCGCAATCCGTAAGAGAACTTGTTGACAACAATGAAATCGCCGATCAGCAGGGTCGGAATCATCGAGCCGGAAGGAATCTTGAACGGTTCGAACAGGAACGACCGGAAGACCAGCACCAGCAACAGGATGGGAAAGAATGAGCCGATGACTTCGGCCGTCTTGTGCGCGCCTTCCGGCTCGGCATCGGCATTGCGCTGCTTGCGCAGCCAGAACCGGTCGATGGCCCAGACCACGCCGGTCAGCAGGGTCAACAGGGTCAGTATCAGTGCATAATCCAGATGCATGTCATTTCTCGTTGTCGCTTCTGAGCACGGCCAGAAATGCTTCCTGTGGAATCTCGACCCGGCCAACCTGCTTCATGCGTCGCTTGCCTGCCTTTTGTTTTTCCAACAGCTTGCGCTTGCGGGTGACATCGCCGCCATAGCACTTCGCAGTTACGTTCTTGCGATAGGCCTTGACCGTGGAACGGGCGATGATATGTGATCCGATGGCCGCCTGAATGGCGATATCGAACATCTGCCGCGGAATCAACTCGCGCATGCGCTCGGCCAGCTCCCGTCCGCGGCGCTCGGCAAACTCACGGTGGACGATGGTGCTCAGGGCATCGACTCGATCACCGTTGATCAGCAAATCCAGGCGCACGAAAGGCCCGGCCTGGTGGCGGACGAAATCATACTCGAAAGAGGCATAGCCGCGCGAGCAGGATTTGAGCCGGTCGAAAAAATCCATGACCACCTCCGACATCGGCAGCTCGTAGCTGAGCTGAACCTGCCCGCCGAGAAAGCGCATGTCCTTTTGCATGCCGCGCTTTTCCTCGCACAGGCCGATGACGGCGCCGACGAAATCCTGTGGCACCAGGATATTGGCCAGGATGATGGGTTCGCGAATTTCGGCAATCTTGTTGATCGGCGGCATGCCGGCCGGATTGTCCAGGGAGAGTATCTCGCCGTCGGTCATTTCCAGTTCATAAATGACGGTCGGCGCCGTGGTGATCAGGTCAAGATCATATTCGCGCTCGAGCCGTTCCTGGACGATTTCCATGTGCAGCATGCCCAAGAAACCGCAGCGAAAGCCGAAACCCAGCGCGACCGAGGTCTCGGGTTCGAACTGCAGGGCCGAGTCATTGAGCTGCAGCTTGTCGAGCGCTTCACGCAGGTCCGGGTAATCGCTGGAGTCCACCGGAAAGATGCCGGCGAACACGCGCGGCTTGAGCGGCTTGAAGCCGGGCAAAGGCTTGTCGGCCGGCTGGCGGGCATTGGTGACGGTATCGCCAACCGGCGCGCCATGGACTTCCTTGATGCCGGCCGCCAGAAATCCCACCTGCCCGCAACCCAGCGCGGTACCGGGCGTGCGTTTCGGGGTGAAGATCCCGACCTGGTCGGCCTGATGCTCCTCGCCCAGGGACATGACCCGAATCTTGTCACCCTTGTTCAACGAACCCTGGACAATGCGAACCAGCGAGTTGACCCCGAGATAGTTGTCGAACCATGAGTCGATGATCAGCGCCTTGAGTGGCTTGTCACTGTCGTCAGCCGGTGGTGGCACTCGCTGCACCAGCATTTCCAGCACCTCGCGCACCCCTTCGCCAGTCTTGGCGCTGACCAGCAGGGCATCGCTGGCATCGATACCGATGATGTCCTCGATCTGGTGCTTGACGCGGTCGGGATCGGCAGCCGGCAAGTCGATCTTGTTGATGACCGGTATGACTTCCAGTCCCTGCTCCACGGCCGTGTAGCAATTGGCCACGCTCTGGGCCTCAACGCCCTGGGCAGCATCAACCACCAGCAAGGCACCCTCGCAGGCGGCCAGGGAACGCGACACCTCGTAGGAGAAATCCACATGACCGGGGGTGTCGATGAAATTCAACTGGTAGGTTTCGCTGTTGTCGGCGGTGTAGTTCAGGGTGACACTCTGGGCCTTGATGGTGATGCCGCGCTCGCGCTCGATATCCATGGAATCAAGGACTTGCTCGGCCATTTCGCGATCGGTCAGTCCGCCACAGACCTGGATGAACCGATCGGCCAGGGTCGACTTGCCGTGGTCGACATGGGCGATGATCGAAAAATTGCGAATGTGTCGAGTGTCAGCCATCAGCGCAGATCAAACCAGCCCCCGACGAGCGGGGGCTGAGAACAGGGAACGCGCCATTATACCGGGCCCGGTTAGCCGCCGGGCCAACCAATGTATTCAATCCGGCGCCTCTGGCGTATAGGCCACGAAGGTGGTCGAACCATCACTGCGGTGCAACAACAGGGCCACGGTTCGTCCTTCGGGAATCGACTCGACGATGGCAAGGAAGTCATCCATGCCGCCAATCGGCTGATTATTGACCATAAGAATAACCTGGCCGCGACGGACACCGGCCCGGTAGGCATTGTCGCTTTCCACGGCCGTGATCAAAACGCCACCCTGGGGATCGCCGAGGCGACGACGGGTTTCGCTGTCAATCGACTCGACCGCCAGGCCCAGTGCATTGCTGGGCCTGGCATCCGGTTCGGGCTGGGTATCCGGGCCGGGATCTTCTTCCTCGCGCTGGTCCAGCACGACCGTCTTGACCTTGCGCTCACCCCAGCGCGAAATTTCGACGTCGACTTCGGTACCCGGGCGCACCATGCCAACCAGCGGTGGCAAATCGGAGAACACATCGACGACCTGCTCGTTGAAGCGCAGGATGACATCACCCACTTCAATGCCTGCCCGCTCGGCCGCGCTGCCCGGGTCGACGCGATTGACCAGCGCTCCGGCCGGGCGATCGAGGTCCAGTGCATCGGCCTTCTGGCGGCTGATCCCTTCGATCCCGACACCCAGGTAGCCGCGCACCACCCGACCATACTCGATCAACTGTTCGACAGAGCTGCGAGCGACCTCGATGGGAATGGCGAACGACAAGCCGATGTTGCCGCCGTGTGAGCTGAGAATCCAGGAATTGATGCCCACCACCGTGCCATCGGTGCGAATCAGCGGCCCGCCCGAGTTGCCTCGGTTGATGGCCACATCGGTCTGGATGAAAGGCACATATTGCTGTTGCATCTGGGTGCGGCCCTTGGCGCTGACGATTCCTGCAGTGACCGACTGCTCGAACTGGAATGGCGAACCGATGGCGATCACCCATTCGCCGGGACGCAGATCGGTTGAATCGCCGAAAGACAGGGTCGGCAGATCATTGGTGGGAATGCGCAACACGGCGATATCGGTTTCGGCATCCGATCCCACCAGTTCGGCCTCGTACTCGCGCCGGTCGGCCAGGCGAACAATGATTTCATCGGCGTTTTCAATCACGTGGTGGTTGGTCACCACCAGACCACCGGCATCGAAGATGAAGCCGGAACCACCGCCGCGCCGATCAGGTCGGCCACGTGGCGCACCCTCGCCAAAAGGCATGTCGAAAAAGCGCCGGAACAGTTCAGGCATATCTCCAGGCGCTTGCTCGCCACGCTCGGTGGGGCGAGAACCGAAGCGCACTGTTTCGACATTGACCACGGCCGGGATCGAGTCCTCGACAAGGTCAGTAAAGTCCACCGGTGAGGCGCTGGCCACCGTCTGCAGCATCAGGCCGGTGCCGACCAGGGCGGCAACCAGAATTCGATTCATCATCTCAACTCCGCAATGTTCATCAAGACAGTCAATGTGGTTTCGATCAGCGCGATATTCAACTATCGCAGCCACTGCTGTTACAGGACAGCGGCTCCAGCCTTGGGTTCAATCCGGACAATGACCGTCGCCGGAAAACGGCCAGTACCATGCCGCCCAGAATCAGACCGACGATCAACGCGGCCAGGTCGGCGCCCGGCCCTTCATCAACCAGGTTGTTACCAATCAGAGCACCGAGAATGAAGGCCACGACCGGAAGCCCGTAGATCAGCAGGGCGGCGTACACCAGGTGTGATGCTTCGATCCCGACCCGCAGTGGCTGGCCAATGCTGAAGTCGTCGTGACGACCCAGCGTCATGAATGTCTGGCGTCGACTGAATAAGCGGGCAAACACACCCGATCCGCAGCCTTCACCTTTCAGGCAACGCGTACAGGTCGAAAGTGGATCGAAAGCCAGGCTTACGCGGCCCGGAGAAGCATCAACCACCGTGGCCACCTGCCAGATGACCCGTCTCATGGTCTTAAAGGCAGAATCAGCACGCCGCCCGGGAAACCATTTTCACTGGTCGAGCAACTATTGGCTCTGCCGGAGTTCGGCTGAACGCCCAAGCGCAAGCCCGACATATTGCACGGCCATCAGGGGCACCTCGCCAACAATGGTGATTTGCTTGCCGTCCAGTGAGCCGCTGTAAACATGAACCGGGCCTACAGACTTGATCCGACTGCGCCGGTCAGCGGAGACCTGGGCCTCGACATAGATGGAAAAACTGGCCAGTCCATCACTGAAAACCAATTGCTCGAACCCGTCGCCATCCCCGGACTGCCCGGTTTCAACCCGGACCAGTTCGAAGTTGGGCGGCACCCGCGGCGGCAACCACGAGGCATTATCCGGGTCGGTCGGACGGCTGCTGGGAATGTCATCGAACACCGGGAGCTCGGTCATCCGTTCCGGATCCAGCTTGGGCTCGAGTTCGGCATCGGAAATTGGCACGCCCAGTTCAATGCTGGCAAACGACACCTGCTGCAAGGCCCGGCCCTGCTCGTTCATCAGTGCCGATCGCAGCAGCATGCCGGTTTCTTTTTCCAGCCAGAGGCGGTAACCATAGCGATACTGATCCAGAGGATTGATTTCGATGATCCGGGTCATCATGCCGGCCACCCGTTCCGAATCCCCCATGCTCATCTGGTAGACAGACTCGGGGCGCTCCAGGCGATTGATCGGCAGGTTGGGCATCAGACGGCTGGTCAGCTGGGTTTGCATCAGCAAAGGCTGGTCTCCGGCGAGCAGACATCGTATCGATTCCCCATCGCGCAGGATTTCGCGCCGGTCGCCATCCAGGGAATAGATGCGTTCTCGAAAACCGTTCTCATCGGCCCGATGGATGATGCGCAGGGACTCGACTCGATCCTCCTGCCAGTGGACCAGAACACCACGGTAGTTGAGTGTTTCGACCGCTCGGCCCATGCGGTCCAGCCATTCTCGCACCTGCTCGTGATCGGTTTCAGCCGCGCCGGAAGTGGCGACGACCAAGGCCAGCAAGGCGACCAACCGGGCAACGATTCCAGGTGCGGGCATATTCAGTGTTCCTGTTCGACGAGCTCTGGATCCTGGTCAGTCCGCTGGCCCGAAGAGGCCTCGACCGGGGCACCGGTGACGATGGGCAGATAGGGAATGAAACCGGACCCGCCTGAAGCCTGGTTGTGACGCAACACGTACGTATTGATACGCTGGCGATCCTCGGGCGTAACCTCGGAGTAGCCGACCGGGACCGGCTGTTGGGCGAACGAACGATCCAGCGGCGTGGGCTGACTGACGAAACCGGGTTGTTCTGCGGCAGCCTCGGGCTGGCCACGTTCCAGCAAACTGGA
>PWWM01000147.1 GCA_003561495.1 Gammaproteobacteria bacterium | reverse complement strand
TCCAAGAAGAAGGCCTCCAAGAAGAAGGCTTCCAAGAAGAAGGCTTCCAAGAAGAAGGCTTCCAAGAAGAAGGCTTCCAAGAAGAAGGCTTCCAAGAAGAAGGCTTCCAAGAAGAAGACTGCCAGGAAAAAGGTGGTTCGCAAAAAGGCGCCTGCCGGTGTTTCACGCAAGAAGGCCACGAAGAAGGCGACGAGCAAGGCCAGCCAGTTTGTCTCTGAACAGGCGGCCCAGGCCAGCCGACGTCAGCGCGAGCAGAACATTCGCTCGCAGGCGGTCATGGGGCATACCAGTTCTGCGACCAAGCGTCGCCAGGCCAAGCGCGACGGCGGCAAGAAACGTTAGTAACCGCCAATTGCCGTGTCCGATCGATTGTCAGTGGTCTGGCGAGACCGCTGGCTGTGCGCCATCGACAAGCCGCCGGGGCTGATGGTCCATCGCAGCGCGCGCAGCACTGACGTGCACTTTGCCATGCAATGGCTGCGAGACCAACTCGGGCAGCGGGTCTGGCCCGTGCATCGGCTGGACCGGGCCACTTCGGGCTTGTTGTTATTCGCCCTGGATGCCGACTGCGCGGCCCATTTGGGCCGGCAGTTCATGGCACGAACCGTTGCCAAGCGTTACCTGGCCGTGGTCAGGGGGCATGTGGATGCACAAGGCCTGATCGATCATCCGCTTGAGTCCGAACGTCGCCAACAAGCCGCCCGGACAGGCTATCGGTGCCTGGCCCGGATGGAGTTGCCGTACGCGATCGGGCGCTACCCCAGCGCCCGCTATTCACTGGTCAGCGCGGTCCCGAAGACCGGGCGAATGCACCAGATTCGACGGCACTTCAAGCACATCTTTCACCCCATCATCGGTGATACCACCTATGGCGAAGGCCGCCACAATCGGCTGTTTCGCGAACTGTTTGCCTGCCATCGCCTGCTGCTACACGCCAGTCGTCTGCGTTTTGTCCATCCGATCAGCGAAAAGACATTGGAAATCCATGCCCCAACCACCGGCACCTTTCGACGCATCATCACCGAGTTCATTCATCGAGATTGTCTAGTACCATAATCATCCCGGCTCCCTTGGCGTCGGTTCAGTCAGAATCTGGAGGAATTTATGAGCATTGCAGTTTTCAGTCATTTCGATGGTGGAAATATCGAGGTCGTCGAGGCCGAGCAGGCCGACGAGATTTGCCTGCGAATCAAACCCGATGTCGGTGGACGCCACATGCAGTGGTTCTACTTCCAGCTCTGCAATGCCCGGGACCAGGATAGCGTGATACAGATCGAAAATGCCGGCCAGGTGTCCTACACCGATGGATTCCAGGACTACCAGGCGGTCGCCTCGGTTGACCAGGAGCATTGGTTCCGGGTCCCGACCGAGTTTGACGGG
Source organism: Gammaproteobacteria bacterium (assembly GCA_003561495.1). Taxonomy (GTDB): domain Bacteria; phylum Pseudomonadota; class Gammaproteobacteria; order Xanthomonadales; family Wenzhouxiangellaceae; genus Wenzhouxiangella. The sequence goes on along the minus strand of PWWM01000147.1, from coordinate 6,594 downwards.
CAGAGCCTTACCATTCGTCATCGCCCGAATTCGGATGTTATCTACTACGCTTACTTCGCCCCCTATCCATTGTTGCGCCACCAGCAGTTGATTGCTTTGGCGTTGGAGTCGGAGCGCGTCAGCGCCGAGTGCCTGTGCGCCACACCCGACGGTCATGCCCACACGCTGTTGACCATCGGCGAGGAAAAGCCCGGGCGCAAGAAGTTGTGGATCACGGCCCGGCAGCATCCCGGCGAGACCATGGCCGAGTGGTGGGTGGAAGGCTTTGTTGATCGCCTGCTCGACGAGGATGACCCGGTCTCACGCAAGCTGCTGGAACAGGCCGTTGTCTACCTGGTCCCCAATATGTGCATCGATGGGGCGGTGCGTGGTCATCTGCGTTGCAATGCACTGGGTCGCAATCTCAATCGCGAATGGGCCAATCCTTGCGCCGAGGCTTCTCCGGAGGTCTACTACGTCATCGAGAAGATGAAGCAGACCGGGGTGGACTTTGCCCTGGATGTTCATGGTGATGAAGGACTGCCCTACAATTTCATTGCCGGCGGCGAGGGTGTGCCGAGCTGGAATGAAGAACGCCAGGCGCAACTGGATGCCTTCAAGAACCTGCTGGCCGAGATCAGCCCGGATTTTCAGACCGAGCACGGCTATGCGGTCGACGAGCCCGGCAGCTCGGATTTGCGCAAGAATACCGATTTCATGGCCGAGACCTTCGGCTGCCTGGCCATGACCCTGGAAATGCCGTTCAAGGACTCCGCCATCAGCCCGGTTCCCGAAACCGGCTGGTCGCCAGGTCGTTGCCAGGTGCTCGGACGGGCTTGCCTGGATGCCATTTATCGATTCCTGCCCAGACTGGGATAAGCCGGTAGTGCTTGGGAAAAGGTCTTGCAGAGAGCCGGAGTGCTTTCTCGGGCCCGCCGTCGATTCGACGATGGGTGGCATGGATGGTTTGGGGGCGACTCGTCGCCCAGCTCCCCGAAAATACCTGCTTGAAAATCCCTACAAGATCCCTGGCATCCACCGAAGTGCGTTTGATCCAATGGGTAGGGGCTTGCCTTTAGTGGGGTTTTCGGGTGCTTGAAGAACGGATGGATTGTGCCCGCTTCCGTCACCTCGATCCCGGCCCCGGTCAAGCCCACTCGTCGCTTGTCGGGTAGGAGTTGGTTGATAGGGGAGCTAGATCGAAGCCGCCGCTTGACTTTCAATCTACTCCTACCTGTCGCATTGGGTGGTATTTGACCGATCACGGACTGACCGGGTGCGGCGGCGGGCAGGAAGTTCTTCTCGGACCATCCATACCACCGACCTTCGGATCAAAGCCACTCCCCTTGCAGTCGACAACTCGCAGACGTTACTGACCCCAAGGCCACCAAACACGAAGATATCGACTCAAGCGTTCACCCGGTCAGTCCGTGATCGGTCGGATACCACCCGATGCTTCTCCTACCTCCCATCCTGTTTGCGCAGCGACAGCGGGCCCGGTAACGGTAGTGAAGACGCTTTGGTGAATTCCGAATTCTGTACTATGAAAGTCATTCAGGGGCTTCTCAAATGCGGCTGGCCGGGTCAATCAATTCCAGGCGCCGGAAGGCGACCCCGGCCTGGGTGCGGTTGCGGACTTCGAGTTTGTGGAAGATCTCGCTCATATGGGCCTTGACCGTGCGTTCCTGGATGTCCAGTTCATCGGCGATCTGCTTGTTGAGGCGTCCATCGGCCACCATGGCCAGCACGCGGAATTGCTGTGGCGTCAGGCTGGCGATGCGGCGCGACAGTTCCAGGTCTTCGTCGGTGCTTTCGGTATCGGCGACCGCCCGGGCCAGGTGAGGGGGGATCCACTCCTGACAGTCCATCACAGTCGCAATCGCCTCCGTCATCTCATCCAGGCCTGAGCTTTTGGGAATGAAACCGGCCGCACCATGGTCGAGCGCGCGCCGAATCACGTTGGGATCCTCATTGGCTGAAACCACAACCACGGCCACCGCCGGGAAGTTCAAGCGAATGGCCGCCAGACCGGTCAGCCCCTGGTTGCCCGGCATATGCAGGTCCAGCAAGACCAGGTCGATGGTTTCATCCTTCTCAAGCACCTTCCAGGTTTCGGGAAGATCGCGGGCCTGCAGAACCTCGGCCTCGGGCAAGCAGTCGCTCAAGGCCTGGACCATCGCCGCCCGAAACAGCGGATGATCATCGGCAATCAATACCCGCGTACTCATCAGGGTTTTTTGCTCCTCTTCCGTCTTCCGTCTCCCGTCTTTCCGCCCTTGATCACTGCACTGTCCACCCCCCATCCACGACGATGGCCTGACCGGTGATGTTACGTGCAACCGGCGAGATAAGGAACTGACAGATGCCGCCCAATTCCTCCATGCTGATGAACACACCCTTGGGCATGGGTTTGAGCATGATGGTTTCGATCACCTCATCCTCGGAAATGCCATGGACCCGGGCCTGGTCGGCAATCTGTTTTTCCACCAGGGGCGTCTTGACGTAGGTTGGACAAACGGTGTTGATGGTGATGTCGGTGTCGGCGGTCTCCAGGGCCAGCACGCGGGAGAATCCGATCAGGCCATGCTTGGCCGCCACGTAAGCGCTCTTGTAGGCGCTGGCGACCAGTGAGTGAATGGAGCCGATGTTGATGACCCGCCCGAAGCCGCGTTCACGCATGCCCGGCAGCACTGCACGGGTCAGGCGGGCCACGCCGACCAGCATGATCTGGACCAGTTGATCCCACTTCTCCATCGGAAACTCTTCCAGGCGAGCCACATGCTGGATGCCGGCATTGTTGATGACCACATCAGGCGGTTGCTGGAGCCCATCAAGCAGGGTGTTGACCGACGTTTCACTGGTCACGTCGAGTTCAGCGGCCTGCGCCTGGCCGCCATTGGCATGAATTTCGGATTCGATGGCGCTGGCCGCATCGAGGCCCAGATCGGTGACGATGACCTGGGGGCCGGCACGAGCCAGTTCCCGGGCAATGCCTGCGCCGATGCCGCTGCCTGCACCGGTAATCAGAACGCGTAGAGATGGGTTGTTCATCCTGGCTTGAATCTCGAAGGGCTGTTGAGGTTAGAGACTAGCAGACTCCCTTGCCGGCTGCGCCTGTACCAAAGTCCAGCCGTGGGCATGTACCAAGGTTCAGATCATGGAAGGGCTGGATGCTGGTAGGCTGTCAGGAGCCTTCTACCAATGAGATTTCGGACCATGATTCGCTTGTGCTATCTCGTTTTCATTCTAGTTGTCGCTTTAAGTCTGTCAGCTTGCCAGCCCGAGCCCGAGTCGGTGGATGTTGAACCCGCCGCCTCCGACCCGGCCACCTGGCGGATCAGTGAGTATCGTGACGACGATGACTTGATCACGGCCGGACTGGGCATTGATGGTCTGATGGCCGGGGCGCCGTCAGCGGCTGATCCGGACCAACCCACGGCTGATGAACTGCGCCGCCTGGCTATTCACAATGCCTGGAATTCGCTGTCGGCAATGTCTCCGGCCGGCGGTTTCGGTGGCTTGCTGGTTGACCTGGACAACGTTCCAGGACTCGAGTTTTCCGCGTTTCGGACCCTCCCCGGACATCGTCATCCGGCCCGTGTGCTGGTGCAGTTGCCCGATGCATTTTCCACCGAACAACCCTGCCTGGTCGTGGTTGCGGCCTCCGGGTCGCGCAGTGTGCACGGGGGCATTCCCCTGGCCGCGCCCTTTGTCGCCGAGCACGGTTGCGCCGCGGTCCATACCGACAAGGGCGCCGGCACCGACTTTTTCGATTACTCGAATGGTCATGGCGTCGCGCTTTCAGGTCAGCGGGTCGAATTCGGTCAACAGCAACTGGGGTTCGAGCCCTATGACGCGGAGGTGCGTCTCGGCGCGACCGCCGTGGGCATGGCTCATGCCCACTCCGGTGATCATCCGGAGGCCGACTGGGGTCGCTTCGTGCTCGATGCGGTCCAATTCGGTCTGGAAGTACTCAATGAATCACTGGATGGGTCATTCAGTCCCGCCAATACCCGCATCATTGCCACCGGGCTGTCCAATGGTGGCGGCGCCGTGTTGCGCGCCGCAGAAGTCGATGAGCAAGGTCTTCTGGATGGCGTGGTCGCCGTGATGCCCAACATCACTCCGCCCGAAGGTCCCCACTTGTACGATTACGGTACGCTGGCCGCCATCTATCAGCCCTGCACACTGGCTGATCAGGACACCACCATGGACATGCCACTGGGCAATCCGCTGTTGGTCGCGGCCGGACAGCAGCGCTGCCAGTCACTGGCCGGTGCCGGGCTGCTGGATGCTGCCGAAGCCGATCTGGCGCGGCAGGTGTTGCGTTCGGCCGGCTTCGATGACCCGGCCCTGGAACTGGGCGCGGCCAACGTGGCACTGGATCTCTGGCGAACCGTGGCCGCAGGTTATGCCTCGGCCTACTTGCGACGCGGCGCCTTCGATATGCCTTGTCGCTTCCAGATGTCGGGCTCGCAGGCCAGTACGTCACAGCGCCATGCCTGGTGGGCGACCCATTCCGGTGTCGGTCCCGGTGGCGGAATCGACATGCTGGATCGCATGGTTGAAGGCCAGGATTCGGCCCTGCCCGGCATTCTTTGCCTGCGCGGGTTGTGGGCGGGTCAAGATGAAGATTCGCAGGCGCTTGTCGAAGCGGTCAATGCGACCCGCGCCAGTGCCCGCTTGCCAGCCATTCCGGTGCTGATCGTCCATGGCCGGGATGATGGGCTGGTGCCGGCTGCCCTGAGTTCGCGACCCTACGTTGATCAGGCCCGCCGACAGGGTAGTTCGGTGGTGTACTGGGAAGTCGACAATGCCCAGCACTTCGATGCCTTGCTCAACGCACCCGGGGTGGATCGGCGTTTCGTGCCCATTCTGCCTTTCGGTTGGGCCGGGCTGGAACATGTGCGAGCGGTTCTTGATGGCGAGATCGAGCCCGGCTCGGATCGCAATTTCGAAACAACCCCGGCCCCGGCCGGACAGCCTCTGAACTGGGAGCATCTGGGGTTGCGTGCCGATCGCTGATCTTTCGTCCGGGGCGCTGGCCCGACGCCCCCGCATGTCCAAAAGCCGTTAAAATCGCGCGATTGCCCATGCGACTGATCAGACACATTTCTCACCACGAAGCACGTTGGCCGGCCACTGCGCTGGCCATCGGCAACTTCGATGGTCTGCACCGGGGACATCAGGCCCTGGTTCGGGCCGTATGCGCCCGTTCCGATGAGCTGGTGCCGGCTTTGATGTGTTTTGAGCCTCTGCCGGCCAGCTTCTTTCGGCCTGATCGCCCAGTCCGACGCCTGCTCAATGTGCGTGACAAGATCAGTTTGTGCCGCGGCTACGGACTGGACCTGATGTTCATGCTGCGATTCAATGCCGGCTTTGCCGCCCTTGAGCCGGAGGAGTTTGCCCGGCGGGTCGTATTCGAAGGCGCACGTGCCAAGCATGTGGTTGTCGGTGGTGATTTTCGTTTCGGCGCACGGGCAGCCGGTGATGTTGAGCGGCTCGAACAGCTCGGCCGGGAGCTGGGATTTACCGTACAGGTGATTGAGGAGATCTCCGTTGAGGGTCAGCGCGTGTCCTCGTCATTGCTAAGAGCTGTGATCGGCGCTGGAGACCTGGCCGGCACCCGGCACTTGCTGGGTCGCAATTACCAGATTTCCGGGCGGGTGCTGCGCGGACATCAATTGGGAAGAGAACTGGGTTTTCCGACCGTCAACCTGCGTCCACCCGAGCCCCCGGCAGCGACCGGCGTGTTTGCCGTCAAGGTCTCCGGCGCCGGCCTGGACCGCCATCCGGGTGTGGCCAGCCTGGGTATACGCCCGACCGTGGCCGGCCGGAACTGGCTGCTGGAAGTGCACCTGTTCGATTACGATGGCAATCTGTATGGCAAGCACTTGAGCGTAGAATTCATCGAACACCTGCGCCCCGAAGAAAAATTCGAAGACCTGGACAGTATGAAAATCCAGATGAAAAAAGACGCTCGACAGGCAAGAGACCTCTTGAGACACCCTGACCACTGACCACTGACCACTGACCACCGACCACCGACCACCGACCCCACCCATGGACTACAAAGACACCATCAACCTGCCCCGCACCGACTTTCCGATGAAAGCCTCGTTGGCCAACCGGGAACCGGACATGCTCAAGCGCTGGTACGCCGAAGGGCTCTACGAGAAGATCCAGAAAGCCACGGTCGACCGGCCGGCTTTCATGCTCCATGATGGGCCACCGTATGCCAATGGCGATATCCATATCGGCCATGCCGTCAACAAGATTCTCAAGGACTTCGTCGTCCGTTCGGCGCTGGTGGCCGGGTACCGGGCGCCGTACATCCCGGGTTGGGATTGCCACGGACTGCCGATCGAGCTGCAGGTGGAAAAGAAGGTCGGCAAGGTGGGCCACAAGATCGATGCGGCGGATTTCCGACAGAAATGCCGCGAATACGCCGATAAGCAGATCGACAATCAGCGCCAGGACTTCAAGCGCCTGGGCGGGCTGGGGGATTGGGACCGCCCCTATGCGACGCGCGATTTTACCTACGAGGCCGACATGCTGCGCGCGTTGGCGAAGATTGTCGAGCGTGGTCATCTCAAGCGCGGTGTCAAGCCGGTC